>CAZETM010000376.1:0-8886 GCA_964514885.1 uncultured Polyangium sp.
TCACATCTACCAGCTCGTCGTGCAGCTCATGGGTCGAAGTGGCGGCTGGCCACTCACCGTGTTTCTCACCCCCCAGCAAAAACCATTTTTTGCAGGCACGTATTTTCCGCCGGCAGATCGTCAAGGAGTGCCCGGTTTCCCAAAGATTATCGAAGCCGTGGCGAATGCATATCGGCTGAAACGTGACGAGATAATGGCGCAAGCAGACGACATATCTGCGGAAATCGAAGGCGCTTTGAATCTCCCGCGTGGTGAATTGACGCTCGGCACGGATTTATTGCGCAAAGCTTGTCGCAAGTTGCTCGCGCGATTCGATAGCCACAATGGCGGATTTGGCGTGAGGCCCAAGTTTCCGAACACGATGGCGCTCGATGTACTCCTCCTACGCGGCGCGCTCGAAGGGGACGAAGTTTGCAAAGAGAGCGTGCAGATGGCGCTCGGCCGAATGCTTCGCGGAGGCATTTGGGATCATTTGCGCGGTGGTTTTCATCGTTATTCGACGGACTCGCGATGGCTCGTGCCGCATTTCGAGAAAATGTTGTACGACAATGCGCTCCTGTTGCGAATTTACGTGGATGGGTTTCGCGTATTCGGGGATGCGCGATTTGCGGAAACCGCGCGGGCAATCGTCGGCTGGCTTTTTGCCGAAATGCGCGATGAGTCGGGAGCATTTTACTCCACGCAAGACGCCGATTCCGAAGGACGTGAAGGTGCGTTCTTCGTTTGGAAACCAGCCGACGTTCGTTTGGCAGTCCAAACCGATAGCGAAGCTTATGATGTCGCCCGGGTCTATTTCGGCATCACGGAAGAAGGCAACTTCGAGGAGACAGGAGCCACTGTGCTTTCGGAAGCTCGCTCCATCGAGCGAACCGCCGCCATTCTCGATTTGACCGTCGAAGTCACGCGTAACGCGCTCGCACGCGCCCGTGAAAAAATGCTCGACTATCGAGAAAGTCGTCCACGGCCTTTGCGTGACGACAAGGTTCTCGCGAGTTGGAATGGGCTCATGATCGGCGCGCTTGCAGAAGCCGGTCGCGCACTTGCAGAGCCGTCGTGGATCGAAGCTGCCGAGTTAGCGTTTGCAGCACTCGAAGCGCGCGTGATTCGCGACGGACGGGTTCGTCGGTACTTCATGCCGGGAGAAAACGAGGCTCCGCAGGATCGAGTCGGCTTTCTCGATGATCACGCGTACCTCGGTAACGCCGCGCTGGATCTCTACGAAACAACGGGGCAGCCGCGTTACGTCAAGATCGCTCGGACACTTGCCGATGCGATGATCGAGCACTTCGCGGACGGGAGCGCTGGAGGCTTCTTCTTCACGCCCGACGATGGCGAGGCGCTGATTGCGCGAACGAAGGATGTCTACGATCAGGCGGTGCCTTCGGGCGCTTCGATGGCGGCGCTCTTGTGTCAGCGACTCAGTGAAATGGTTGGCGAGGGCTACGCCACGCACGCGTGGACGCAGATCGAACCGATCGCTCCATCGGCGATCGACAATCCGATGGGTCTTGGAAAAACCATCACGGTGCTCGATCGCGTGGTGCGTGGAACCGTGGATGTCGTGATCGTTGGAGCACAAACGAGTGAGCAAGCGCAAGCGATGGCGGACGCAACGCTGCGTCGATACTTGCCGCATCGAAACGTCCTGTGGGTTGATCCTGCAAAGCCCGAGACAGCAGCAGCCGTGAAAGCGCTCGCGGAGGGCAAGGTAGCGATCGAAGGAGACGTGACGGCGTACGTTTGTCGAAATCGAACCTGCTCGTTGCCGCTCACGGATGTCCCGTCGCTCGAAGCGTTGCTCGACGCGCGATGATTTGACGCCGATTACGTAGTGGGCTGGTTCGTCCGTCTGCAACCCTGAGCTTCACGGTTCACGTGCGCGCAGAGCACACGCGCCGACGTCACACGACGTGTTCGCACGCTCGAGCTTGCAGACGCATTTGTCGATCGGCGCGGACGCTGCGGACTGGGAGCATCCTCGTGCGAAGTCGCCAGCTCGTTCGAGCGAAGGTGAGCACACGGAGACGTCGACGGAGCTGCCGTCATCGAAGTCCGTGAGGAACGTGCACGAGCAGAGGTAGTCGTTGCCTTGTTCTTTGGAGCAAGCCGCGCTGCTCACGATGAACAGCGCGGCGCAGACGAACGACACGATACGTCGCACGTCAGTTGGACGTGCGCTCTTTGATGATGAACTCGACGCGACGGTTTCGTTGACGTCCATCGTTGGTGTTGTTGTCCGCGATGGGTCGTTGAGGACCGAAGCCTGCAGACGCGAGGCGCGAAGCTTCGATGCTGCCTTTGTTCGCGATGTAGTCGAGCACGGCTCTGGCGCGATCTGCAGACAGCTTCTCGTTGAGATCGCTCGATCCACGGTTGTCGGTGTGCCCTTCGATCGAGAGCAATTTGATCTCCGGGTTGACCTTCAACAAACGGATGACTTCGTCGAGGATCGGGTAACTGGACTGCAGGATCGTCGACTTGCCGGTCGCGAACTCGACCTTCTTCAAGATCTGAATTTCGTTCGAGCCCGAAATTCTTCGGATGAAGTTTGGACAGCCGTTCTTGGCCGCGTCCGCGTTTTTATCGCCTGGTTCTTTCGGACATGCGTCGGTCGCATCCGCGATGCCGTCCTTGTCGGGATCGTCTTCCGGGCAGCCGTCTTTGTCGTCGACCTTGTCGAAGTCTTCGGGTTCGTCGGGGCACTGATCCTTCGCGTCAGGAATGCCATCGCCATCGCGATCGGGAAGGCCCGGACAACCATCATCCGGATTCGGTGGCCTCTTGTCCTCGGGCTCGGTCGGGCAAAGATCGACGTCGTCGGGCAAGCCGTCTTTGTCGGTGTCTGCCGACTGATCTTCGTATCGTCCGAACTTGAAACGTTTGCTCGGCGAAGGCGGATTGACGTCGGTGAGACGGAAGGCGTAGCCGAGGGTTGCAACGACGCGCATATCGGGTGCGTAGCCGGGCGTGAGGCGAGTGCCTGCTCCAACGCCGACCCAAGCGCGCTTCTTTTGATCGATCGCGAAACGACCTTCAGCCATCCATTCGAGCGGGATGTTGTCGGCATCGAGGAAGGTGTCGTCGGAGATGCCACCGGAGCCGAAGATCTGCGCGCCGAGGCGCAACGCTCCTCCACGCAGTGGCATGAACGCACCGAATCCGAAGCGCAGCTCGTTGTCCGACTTGAAGTCGTTGACGCCGCCAGCAGGTCGGATCTGCACGCCCAAGTTGCCCACGAAAAACAGGCTCTTGATGTCGTATTCGGCACCGACTCCGACCATGCCGCTCGTGCCTCTATCACCACCGAACGAGTATCGATTGCCGGTGGGAACCCAGACGCCGCCTTGCAGACCGAGCGCGAAGTTTTTCGATGACGACTGGAACAGTTTCAAGCGTGCATCGAGGCGCAAGTCCATCGGCGCGAAGGTGCGCACGTCGACTGCGCTCGTGCCTGGAGCATCGGGAACGGACGTGCCGCTGCCGCCTTGAGCGAGGATGAGCGGCATGTTCACTTGAACGGTGACGCGGTCGAGAATTTCTGCGCCGACGCCGAGGTAACTGATGAGTTGCGCTTTGACGGCGTGTCCACCGTCGCGAGCGAAGATTGCGGCGGTTGCAGGATCGTCGATGTGATTCTCGATGCGGAACGGGTTCAAGGCGAAGCCCATCCCGAGCTGCCCGAAGATGCGTGTCTTGGGGTGCCAATTCGGTCGCCACAAACCGATCGCGTCCTCGGGTGCGCCACCGATGAAGAGGCGATCGAGGTACATCGTCGAGTTCTGTGCGTGTGCCTCGCCTGGAGCGCAAACGAAGACGAGTGCCGCAGCGACGGCGGCAGATGCGGCAGCAAGAATGCCTTTGCGCTTCCATGTGCGTGCGGGCGACAAGTCGTTGACACCTGACGACGGCTTCGCGTCTTCGCGTGCGCGCGGTCGGTGATCGTTGGTTGTAGCCATCGTGTTTTGGCGTCTCCTCGGCAGGGCCATGCGCCAGCGCTGCGATCCCTGTTAAGTCCGTTCGTTTGATGTCCTAAGGATCTGGGCTCGGTGAGCGGCGAGGTCCGCGACCCTGTAACGAGAAACAGGCTACACCATCCAATCGGAACGATGGAACTTGCGAGCCGCCGGGGTTTTGCTAGTCGGGTGGATCCATGACGGGCGTAAGAGACCGCAACGCAGGATCTACCTTTCGGTTGACCTGCTAGCGGTCCTGTGCTTTCTTTGCGCGCCCCGCAGAAGCAAGGGTTTTACCGATGAAGCGCACGTACCAGCCTCACAACACGCGCCGTGTTCGCACGCATGGCTTCCGAGAGCGGATGTCCACGACCGGTGGCCGCAAGGTCATCAACAACCGTCGGCGCAAGGGTCGCGCCCGTCTCGCTCCGACGATCTACAAGAAGTAAACGTCATTGATCCCGACAGACGGGACCAGCCCTCCTCGCCAGACACTGTCACGTTCGCGACGCCTTCTCAGGCGTAGTGATTATTTGCGTGTCCAAGAGGGGGGCGCTCGCGTTACCACCCGCCACTTGCTGATTCTGCTTTCGCCACGCTTGGATGGAGAGACGACTCGTCTCGGCATCGTGGCGTCGCGAAAGATGGGTTCAGCGGTGAAGCGCAATCGAGCGAAGCGGTTGTTACGCGAGACGTTTCGACGAAATTTCGCAGCATTTCCTGAACGAGCAGACATGGTGGTGATCGTTCGTCCCGGAGTGGATGAACTGTCTCAGCAGGAGCTCGAGGCGGAGATCATGGCGGTGGCGCCTCTGCTTCGGAAACGAGCGGGGGGCGACAAGCGACCAGGGCGTGAGGGACGAACTCGTCCACCTCGCGCATGAATTGGCCTGTGTACTTGCAACTGGTGGAGTGTGCTCCCAAGCTTGCCAGCTATCCGGGGTCGCTGCAGCTCACGTCATGCTCGCCCAACTCCTCCTCGCACTGATCCGCGTCTATCAAGCGACGCTTTCGAAGCTGTTTTTCGCGGCTTTCGGGCCCGTCTGTCGCTTCGAACCGTCGTGCTCACGGTACGCTGCTGCGTGTATCGCCGGACAAGGTGCGCTTCGTGGGAGCTTGCTTTCAGCCAAGCGCCTGTGTAAGTGCCACCCGTTTCATCCTGGGGGCTACGATCCGCCACCTCCTCCGCGGCTCGGTCGCTCCGTCGAATCAGTGCAGTCTGCGGTGTCTTCAACGGCTCATGGCTCTGCTTCCGATGCAGGTCAGGACCGGATTCATTCTCCCGATCATGCAGGGGTTTTACCTTCTGAATGATGGCGCGATCGAAGAAGCCCGCTAGTTTCCACCGCCTTGCGCGTGCGTACGCGCGGGCTCGCTTTGCACGAGGAGCTCGAGCGGCAGAGCGAGGCGAGAACGAGTAGGTTTCGCGGCACGTCGAAGTGCCGAAGGATTTCATGGAACGCGGCAAAATCGCTCAATGGCTGTTCATTGGCCTAGCCATCATCCTCTTCTGGCAATTCGGTGGTGGTGGTGGCCTGTTTGGCAAGGGCAGTGTCGATATTGCTCCGAGGCCTCCGGCCATCACGATGCCGACGGACAGCACTGAAAGTCCTCGGCAAGCCGAAGACTCGTGCACCGTCCAGGGCAAGCGTTTCGAGGCTGAGTTGTCCTCGCGCGGCGCATCGCTCCGCAACGTCTGGTTGTCCGACTACATGACGACGGCAGGCGGCAAGGATCGCCTCAATCTCGTCGCACCGACGCGTGAAGACACCGCGCCGCTCAGCACCAGCCTTCGCTTGGCGTCGGGTGATGCAAATCAAATCCCCTACGACGTGCTCGACTGGAAGATCACCGATCGCAAGAACGATGCGTGCACGTTTGTCTACGAAGATGCTTCGTCGCGAGTCACGAAGACGGTTCGAGCCACGGACAAACCCTTTGAGCTCGAAACATTCATCGAGGTCAAGAACATCGCCGATGCACCTCGCAAGCATCGCCTCGCGGTCGACCAGACGTCGTGGAAGACGGCAGCGCAAACCGAGGGCAGTCTTGGTCGCATCTCCGAGCACATGACCGAGGTCATCACTGCGACGAACGACAAGACCGAGCGTCTTGGTCCCGATGCGTTCGATGCGGGTGACTACAAGGATCCCGAGTTCACGCCCGAGCATTGGCGACGCACGCCGGGTGCAGCGAAGTGGGTCTCGGTCAGCAGCGTTTACTTCACCAAGGTTGCGATTCCGCTCGAGGGTCCTGCGCCTGCAGCCGAAGCGTGGATCGACGAGCAATGGACGCCTGGAGTGCCTGCGGCCAATCGCGCGAAGGATCCGAATTTCGGACACGTCTATCACGCGCGTCTTGCGTATCCGGAAGTGGAACTCGCGGCGCAAGCGACGCAGACGTACAAGGTTTTGAGTTTTACCGGGCCGAAGGAGCGTGATGTGCTCGCTGCCGTCACTCACGACGTCGGTGAAGTGATCAACCTCGGCACGTTCTCACCGATCGCGAAGGTGCTCGTTGGTTACGTCAACATCTTGCACCGAGCTGTCGGGAGCTGGGGTTGGGCGATTTGCTTGCTCACGATCACCGTGCGCATGCTGTTATTTCCGCTGAGCATTTCGCAGATCAAGAGCAGCGCGACGATGCGTCGTCTCAAGCCCGAGATGGACGCGCTCAACGAGCGTTTCAAGGACGATCCTGCGCAGAAGGGGCTTGCTGTTCAGGAGTTGTGGCGCAAGCACGGCGTCAATCCGGTCGTCGGTTGCATTCCGGTGCTCTTGCAGATGCCCGTATGGTTTGCGCTGTATCAAGCGCTGCAGACGGCAGTGGAGCTGTACCACGAGCCTTTCTTGTCGGCGCGGGTCATCCCGGATTTGTCCGACGCGGGTAAGTTCTTCGTGATCCCTGCGATCTTGGGGGCGTCGAGCTTCTTTCAGCAGAGGCTGATGCCGCCGCAGGGCGATCCGATGCAGCAGAAAATGATGCAGTACCTGCTGCCCGGTATTTTCGTCGTGATGATGCTCTATCTACCCGCCGGCCTTGGCGTATACATGCTGACCAACACGTGGCTCGGCATCGCGCAACAGGTCGCGGTAGAGCGTTACCTCAAGGCAAAAACTCAAGGCTCTGCCGACATCGAGGTACGCGAGAAGCCAGTGAAGACTTCGGGCGACGACGAGAAATCGCCGCCTGCTCTTGGAAAGGGAAAAGCACGTGTCCGTGGATAATGGATCTCCCGGAAAGACCAACTCCGAAGCTGCGGAGCCGGGTGAAGAAGCGCGAGTGGCTGAGCCGGAACCTTTTGTCGAGGACGGCCGCGCCGACCAAGCGCTCGATTTCGTGATCGATACGCTTGCCGCGATGGGCATGGACTGCACCGTAGATCTGCTCGAAAACGAGCCTGAAGATCCTCCCGAGGAGATTCGACTCGAGATCGAGGGCAACGATGCGGGCCGGATCATCGGCAAGAAGGGAACGACGCTCTCGGCTTTGCAGTTTCTTACGAACCGCGTGATCAACCGGCCGGGGCGACAGCGCAGGCACGTGATCATCGATGCTGAGGGGTATCGAGCGCGTCGTGAAGACACGCTCACCACGATGGCTCGGCGTCTCGGCAAGCAAGCCGTTGACGAGGGCAAGATCATTACTTTCGAACCGATGAATCCGCAGGATCGTCGCGTCGTGCACTTGGCGCTCGCCAAGTTCCCTGGCGTGGTGACCAAGAGCGACGGCGAGGGCGATGCTCGTCGCGTGCAGATCATTCCCGTTCGTCGCTAACTGCTCACTCCACTAACTCATGTACTGTGCACTGTTCTTCCTTCGCGATCGCAGTGCACATCGATTCAGTTGACAGCACAAAGCCGGTATGCATAATGCCGCTCCCCGTCGTCCCGGCATGACGGCGCTCAAGATGATCGCTTGCTGGGGCATTCCTGCCTCGAACTCGAAAGACCACATCCATGCTCACGTCGAACCTACTTGCGAAAATCGAGACCCCGCAGCTCCGTGAGGGGCTCCCGGAGTTCCGGGTTGGCGACACTGTCCGTGTCCATTACCGCATCGTCGAAGGCGAAAAAGAGCGCATCCAGGTCTTTCAAGGTGTCGTGTTGAAGCGCCACCGAGCTGGTGCGCGCAGCACGTTCACCGTGCGCAAAGTCAGCTTCAACGTGGGTGTCGAGCGCGTTTTCCCGCTGCACACGCCGCGCATCGACAAGATTGAGGTCGTGTCGCGCGGTCTCGTGCGTCGTTCGCGTCTCTTCTACCTCCGTTCGCTCACTGGCAAGGCCGCGCGCGTGCGCGACGCCAAAGATAGCTGAGCCGTGTGGGATCCTCGTGGTCCCACAAAAAAGGCGCGCATGGTTTGGCCGAGACGTTTCGACCGTCCCGATTGAAGTGCCAACCCCTGAACCGCCATGCCTGCGAGACAGTGACGAATGCCACGGAATGGCGCGCTCGTTTTGCGCGCCATTTCCTTTTGCGCTGCCTCGCTCATGATTCTTGACGAACATTCACTTACATGACGTCGGCATCACCGCGCTTACTGCTTCCGGTTTCGATGCGTGCTTTGGCCACCACACCTTTGGGTCTCGAGACGAACAGGTACTTTTGGCCTCGATACGCCAACTGCCACTTCGTTCTTGATCCTTGGTGTAGACACCACGGTATGCTGCCGACGATGCGGACGCGGTCTTGGTCCGTCATCACGCGAAGGACACCATGAACTGCCCTCGTTGCGGCGCACCAGCGACGCCCTCCGACAAGTTCTGTGCGATTTGTGCCTCTCCTCTAGGCGCACCCGCAGGACCTCCCGGCTTTGGTCCTCCCCCGCCCCCTGCTTTTGGCAAACCGCCTGAGCCGCCTGGGTTTGGCCCGCCTCAGGGACCTCCTGGATATGGCCCGCCTCAGGGACCTCCTGGATATGGCCCGCCTCAGG
>CAZETM010000377.1:0-8460 GCA_964514885.1 uncultured Polyangium sp.
GCGAAGCCGAGGCCCTCGTCGGCGTCGAACGAGATCGCGCGGCGTGCAACATCGACAAGCTCGAGGAGACACCGGATGCCGATGCTCTTTCGCAACCGAGTCGAGTTGGTGCAGAGGTCGAGCGAGTTGATCGTCGCGTTGCATCAGGCTCGATGCCGAAATGCGTGAGCCCGTTTGGCGTGTACGACATGACGGGCAACGTCGACGAGTGGGTCGACAATCCGCAGGGCACACGAGCACAGCCGCCGTTTCGATCGTCGCTCAAGGGAGATGATTGGGGCTCAAACAGATCTCGATGTCGTCCGATCGATGCGACGATCCCCGAGTCGTTCACATCGCCTCAACGAGGGTTTCGCTGTTGCGCAGATGCGCGAAGTGGTCCGCGGGTGGTGGCGATGCCCGATACGCGTCGATCTCGGCTTCAGCGGATGGACGTGCCGACGACGAAGCCGAAGGAAAACCAAGAAAAACCCAAGTGATCGTGTGCAAAACCGGCTTGAATTGCCGCTTGTGCTGGGTCGCTGGGCAGGAAGATCGCAGTTCTCTTCCAACCGTCGCGCGGATGGACTAGTTTGTCTCGCTGTGGCTGGTTCATGTTTCAGTACATGTCGATCTCGATCTCTCGGGACTCGTACGTCAGCCAATCGCCTCTCGTCGTTGTCAAACGGACGTCGTGGGGCTATCGGCACAGTGCGTTCCAAGCGCTTTGCAGCCGTCTACGTTCGAGCAGCAAGGGGGGCGCCGGCCACCCCACCACGGGCCTATAGCTCAATTGGTCAGAGCCCCCGGCTCATAACCGGGTTGTTCTTGGTTCGAGTCCAAGTGGGCCTATGTCTTTTCTCCGGCGCAAGGAGCAGAACATCCACGTGAGTATCCGCGATCAGATTGCCTCTCTCGAAGAGCTTGCCTCCATCGACGACGATATTAAGCGCGCACAAGACCAGATCGGAAAGCAGCGGGGCAGTTTGGAGGGGACGCGCGCTGAGGCGAAAGAGCTCGAAGCGCGTCTCAAGACTGACCGCGAGACGCTTGCGCAGATGGAGAAGACACGCAGCGACCTGCAGGTCGAGCTTCGCCAGATGACGCAGCAGATCGAAAAGTCGCGCGAGAAGCTCAATCGGTCGCGAAACGAGAAGGAAGTGAATGCAGCTCAGCGCGAGGTCGAAGAGCTGCGTAAGCTTCATCGGGACCGTGAAGTCGATGTCGAGAAGTTGGCGACGCTTCTCGAAGGCGCCAAGAAGTCGATCGACTCCACAGAGACCAAACTTCTCGACGTCATGCAGCGCATGGAAGGTTCCGAAGAAGGAACCATCAAGCAGCTCGAAGAACTCGAGAAAACACGCGCGGTGCGCATGAAAGACCGCGAGGTCGTGGTCAAGAAACTGCCCACGATGTTGTACCGCCGGTACGAATCGATTCGTACGAAAAGGCCGCATGCAGTCGCATCGACCAAGCAAGACGGTACCTGTCTCGGTTGTCATCTCATGCTGCCGCCAATGATGTTTCAGAACATGTTGCGACAGCCGAGCATCGAGCAGTGTCCGCAGTGCAAGCGCCTCATCTACTACATAGAGCAACCTCGTCCGCTCGACGACGACGGGCAGGGAAGCTCGCCCGCCACGCGCGCTTGATTCCGGAGTGATGCGTGAAGGGTTGCGCGACATGCCGTCGCCTCTACAGCGATGACACGGGCTCTTGCCCCATCGAAGGCGCAGCACTCGAAAACACCGACGATCTACGCCCCAAACCCGACCCGAACGACCCGCGGGTCGGCTCCACGATTTGTTACGGCCGATATGAGATCTGGCGCGTGCTCGCCGACGGAGCGATGGGTCGCGTCTATCAAGCGCTCGACCGATCGCGAAATCGCACGGTCGCTCTCAAAGTCCTCCACGCACGGATCGCTGAAGATCCCATCGCGCTCGAACGGTTTCATCGCGAGTTCGAGATCAGCGCAAGTGTTGCACACGAGCACATCGTCGAGATCTACGCGTTCGAACTAGATCCCGAAGGCACCCGAGTGCTCGCGATGGAGTACCTCGAGGGCGAAGCGCTACGCACGTTGCTCAAGCGTCAACGCGTGTTGCCTACCGAGCGCATCTTGCGATTGTTTGCGCAGATCGCGAAGGGGTTGGAAGTCGCTCACGAACATCAGCTCGTTCATCGCGACCTCAAGCCGGACAACATTTTCCTGTGCGGAAGTCGCGACGGAGACGTCGTCAAAATCCTCGATTTCGGCAGCATTCGCGTCAACAGGGCGGGCGTCAAACGCATCACGATCATGGGCACGACGATCGGATCGCCGTTCTACATGGCGCCTGAACAAGCGCAGGGGCTCGCCGAACTCGATCATCGCGCGGACGTCTGGTCGATCGCCGCCATCGCATACGAAGCGATCACGGGCAAGGTGCCTTTCGAGGGTGTGGGTGATGGTCAGATCCTGCATGCGATCATTCACAAAACGCATCGATTGCCGAGTGACGTAGGCAAGGCGTACGGCGTGCCGCGAGCGCTCGACAAGATCATGGACGAAGCGTTGGCGAAGGATCCGGCCAAGCGTATGGGCTCGGTTGGTGAACTCGTTGATCGCATCGGTCACGTCTACGGTCTCGAAGGCTCGCACCTCGACTGGGCGGCGATGCCGGAAGCCGAGCTGCGTGAGCTTTTGCGTATCGCACAGATATCGCGTGTAGCGCCGGAGCCCGAGCCGCAGACGACCGAGGACTACAGCGGGATGGATGCAGCGTTCGATGCTGCGTTTGCTGCACCGAAAGAGCAGTCGCTGGCGACCCTGCCGAGCGCTCCACCAACCAAACCGACGCGAGTTGCTCCGCCCGATGACGACGCACCGATCGACCGGCTTCCAGCGAGCAAACCGTGGCTGTTACCTGTCGTGCTGCTGGTCATGTTCGTGGTCGGCATGTTGATTGCACTCGCCTTACGGAAGTGATTGTTCGACGCCGTAACGATTGCGCATCGCATGCAGAGTCCGTGGTCGCGCGCTGCATGACGTGTTATCTCGGGCGCATCATGAGTAACCAGTCTTCGATGCGACACGCCTTTGCGTCCTTCGCGTGTTTCGCGACCTTGTCGGCCATCCCGTTTGCGGTGGCGTTCGAACCCGGCGAAAGCGAAGCCGCAGCGGGACGTGGTGCTGAGACAAACCACTCGGTTGCAGTGTCGAGGACGGATGCGGAGTCGTACGTAGCCGAAATAAAAGCTACGAGCCCGTACGTCGTGGGCAAAGAGGGTTTCGTCGACGTGGTCATCGTGTCGAAGGATCCGTTCCACCTCAACGAGGCGTATCCGTTCAAGTTCAAAGCATTTGATCCTGCGGCTGAAGGCGTGACGTATCCCAAGTCGTTGCTCACGCGCGCCGATGGCAAATTCGACGCGAAAACAGGCACATTTCGCTTGCCTTTCGTTGCGTCCAAGGCAGGTAAGTTCAGCATCGGCGGCACGCTTTCGCTCAGCGTGTGCAGTCCGTCGACGTGCTTGATGGAGAAGGTGGAACTCGCACTCGACGTCGACGTGAAGTGATCACGCGGCTAAACTCCGTGGGTGAAAGACCCCGACGCGGAAGGCCGACGGTCCTCGCTCGCACTCGCTGAGCTGTCCGGTATCGCCGCTTCGATACAGCGCCGTTTCCAAACGGGAAGGCGTCTGCTGTCGTTTCAGGAATACCTCGAGCTATTCGCGGCCGACCCAGCTCGGTACGGACGCGATTCGGCTCGCTACGTGCGCGATATGTTCGATCATTTCGGCGCGTACTCGGTCAAACGACCGTGGGGTGAGTGCACTCGTTATCGACTCTTCGATCTCCCTTGGGAGCCCGAACCTGTTCGTGGCGATGCCAGCTCGCGACGCCAGCCGTACCACGGACGGGACGCGGCGCTCGTCGGGCACGAAGACCTTCAAGGCGAGATTTACCGCGTCTTGTCGAACTTCGTGCAAGAGGGTCGAGCCAACCGACTCATCTTGATGCACGGTCCGAATGGGTCGGCGAAGAGCACTGCCGCTGGCTGCATCTTACGCGCGCTCGAACATTACTCGTTGCTCGACGAAGGAGCGCTCTACCGCTTCCACTGGGTTTTCCCGAGCCGCAAAACGACGCGCGGATCCATCGGGTTTGGCGGGGAAGGGAATGTCTCTCCAAGCGCTACGTTTGCCCATCTCGACGACGCGCAGATCGACGCACGACTGGTCATCGAATTGCGCGACCATCCGCTGTTCTTGCTGCCGATCCCCGAGCGTCGGGTACTCGTGCAGAAGCTCTACGACGACGCAGGGATTAGCGATCCGCCGCCCGACTGGCTCATGAGCGGCAAACTTTCCCACAAGAACCAACAGGTCGTCGAAGCGATGCTCGTCTCGTACGAAGGCTCCTTCGCTGATGTTTTGCGACACGTACAGGTCGAGCGTTGGTTTGTTTCGAGGCGTTATCGAACCGGTGCCGTGACCATCGGTCCTGAGCTCAGCGTTGATGCGAGCGAGCGGCAGATCACGGCGGACCGAACGCTCAGCGCACTTCCTACCGCGCTTCAGGCTCGAACGTTGTTCGAGGCGCAGGGCGAGATCGTCGAAGCTGCGGGCGGCGTGCTCGAGTTCAGCGACTTGCTCAAGCGACCCATCGAAGCGTTTCGTTACTTGCAGCTCACACTCGAAACGGGCGAGTTGAGTTTGCCTCAACAAACCATCCAGACCAACGTCGTGATGATCGGCAGTGCGAACGACGTGCATCTCAACGCGTTCCGCGAGCATCCGGAGTTTCCGAGCTTCCGTGGACGGTTTGAGCTCATACGAGCCCCGTACTTGCGCAGTTACGTGGACGAACAACACATCTACGACGCGCAGATCGTGCCGTTCGTCAGTAGGCACGTGGCTCCTCACGCGACACGTGTAGCGGCTCAGTTCGCGGTGCTCACGCGCATGCGGCAGCCCGATGCAAAGCGATATTCAGAAGCCGTCACACCGATCGTGTCGTCACTCACGGCCGCCGAAAAACTCGAGATTTATGCGACCGGCACACCTCCAGACAGGCTCGATGCCGACTCGCAGAAAATTTTGAGGGCCAACATTCGCGCGCTGTACCACGAGAGCGATTCGGCGCTCGATTTCGAGGGGCGATCGGGTGTGTCTCCGCGCGAGATGCGCACGCTGCTCTTCGATGCCGCACAGACGCTCGACTCCGCGTGCTTGTCACCGTTTGCGGTGCTGTTGGAGATCGACGAGTTGTGCCGTCGAACGAGCGAATACGAGTGGCTCAAGGAGCGGGCGCTTGCAGGCGGGTACCATGATCACAAGCTCTTCCGCGACGTCGCACGCGCACGATTGATCGACACGCTCGAAGACGAGATGCGCGCGGCGAGCGGAATCGTCGACGAGACTCGGTACAGCGAGCTGTTCGATCGGTACATCCAGCACGTTGGCGCGTGGGTGAAGGGCGAGAAGATTCGCAATCCACACACGGGAGCTTCCGAGCATGCTGACGAGCGAATGCTTCGAGAGATCGAAGGGCTGCTCGGCATCAAGACCAAACACGAGGAACACCGTCGTGGGCTCATCTCGATGATCGCGGCGTGGGCGATCGATCATCCTGGGGAGCGAGTGGTGAACGAGGTCGTTTTCCCGCAACAACTGCGTAGATTGCGAGAGTCCGTGTTTACGGATCGGCGCAAGGCGGTGGCGCTGATGTGTCGTGACTTGGTGGCGATTTTGCGCGATCGGGTATCCCGAGGCTCGTCGACGGACCCACCGATAGGGAACAATCTGCGTGAAGAGCAGCGGAAGAATGCTCTCGCGGCGCTCGGGCGTTTGCACGCGATGGGCTATTGTGACCATTGCGCGCTCGAAGCGGGAAGTGCTCTTCTACGCGCGCGATATAGCGAGCTCGTCACGTAAGCGTTTTTGCGTGATGACCAATCCCTTGGTCCTCAAAGCATGTTGATCGACACGCATTGTCACGTTGATTCCGGTTATTTTCCCGAAGGCGCCGATGCTGTGCTCGACCGAGCGAGAGCCGTTGGGGTTCGTGGGTTCATCGTCATCGGGGTGGGTGAAGACCTAAAGCCTGCGCAGTTCGCGGCGGAGCTTGCGGAGCGGACGCCCGATGTGTGGTCGACCGTCGGCGTACATCCGCACGATGCGTCGGTGCTCGATGATGCGATGGTGGTCGAGATCGAGCGGTTGGCGTTGCTTCCGCGCACGTGTGCGATTGGCGAAATCGGCCTCGACTATCACTACATGCGCTCGCCGCGCGAAACGCAGCACGACGTGTTTCGCAAGTTGATCGCGGTCGCGGTGCGCGTGGGAAAACCCATCGTGGTGCACACGCGTGAAGCTCCGGAAGACACGCTCAGGATCCTCGAAGAAGAGGGCGCATCGCGTGTGGGTGGCGTCATCCATTGCTTCTCCGAAGATCGACCGTTCGCGGAACGAGCCCTCGCGCTTGGTTTCGACATTTCGTTTTCGGGCATCGTCACGTTCAAGAGTGCGAAGGCGATTCACGAGGTAGCGATGTGGGCGCCCATCGATCGCATTCTCGTCGAGACCGACAGTCCGTACCTCGCGCCGATCCCGATGCGTGGCAAGCGTTGCGAGCCTGCGTATGTAGTGCATACAGCGCGGCGTGTTGCGGAGTTGCGTGGCGAAGACTTCGACACGTTCGTGGCGCGCACGGGTGAGAATGCGAAGCGACGATTCGGGCTTGTGTAGTTCGCAGGTGGTACGAATCCCGAACCTCAACACCCCACCACGCGAATGAGTTTTCCCTCGTGGGAAATTTCGCGAAGGAAGAGTTTTTCTTTCCAGGAAGGCTCTTTGCGTAAATCGAAAAGCACGAGCCATCCTTCCTTTAGGCTGAGAAGGTCAAGATACCCGGCCAGTTGCTCGAGCCCCCGTTGCTCCGTTTCCGCATCGCGACGAATTTTCAGCTCGATGGCGTGGCGTTCTGGTTTCCAAGTGACCAGCAAATCAAGAGCTTTACGTCCAAGCCCATACTCGCGCTCAATCTTGCCGCCGCCATTCACGACGCGCTGCAAAAAGGCCATCAGCATCAGGTGAGGGCCAGATTCTCGATACGCAAACCCTTCCGCGGCGAGGTGCCCGTCCTCTCGCCAAAACGCCTGCCAATCTTTGAAAAGTTTGGGCATATCGAGCGAGCCGTCCGGGCGGACGTACCAGGCGGGTTGGTTGATGATCTGCGCTTGGCGGACAAAGGAGAGCGCTCGTGGAATGACCTCGCGGTAGATCGGATTGGCGATGTCGTAATACCCAGCTCGAAAACGAATCAACCCAAGGCCCATCACGTACGCAAAATCGTCATTCAACACATCCGCTGCCGTTTGATCTCCCGCGAGCATCGGATCGATGATCTTTCGTACCCGATCCTCTGAAAGCCGCGCAATCAGCGAATCGATATGCGTACGTCGTTGCAGAATGATCGTTTCTTTCGATGCTTCCACGTGCTCCACGGTAACCGGGATCGACCGGTCCACGACATCGCGATTCACGATCTGATCCGCCATCGCATTCGTGAGCCACGGATGCCCTTGACCCAATCGATAGATCTCCGCGATTGCCTCGGGCAAGAACCGCTGACCGGTCTTTTCCGTATGTTGCGTCAAAAGCTCGGCTACGTCCGATTCGGTAAATGTGCCAATGGTCATTGCTTCGGCCGTGATGTTGAACGGCGATGTCGTACCGAGCCACGAAAGCGCCCGACGGTCTTCTTCGCGTAATGAATAGTCGCGCACTTGCCGCTGCCCGACGAGAATGACACTCGATGGAAACGGGTTGGTCGCGCGTTGAATGTAGGCTTTACGCAGTTGCGTCAAGAACGAAACCATGGCTTCGCCCACGAGCCCGTCGGCCTCGTCGAAAAGCACCACCCACCGACGCGCATCTTGACGCACCAAGCGCGTCAGCGCGTGGCGGATACACGTCGTAGGATCGAGCAACATCTCCTCACGTTCTGCGCGCGTTGACCTTTGGAGGTCGGGAAACGTTTCCTCGACGGCTTCATCCAAGCAGGTGAGCACCGTGCGAAATGCTTTGGTCGGATCCGGCTGCTCGCGCGCTTCTTGAATGTCCACCCAAAGCGCTCGCCAGCCTTCGGTCGCATTCAAGTGCTGCACGATCCAACGTGCCGACGTGGTCTTGCCCGTCTGTCTACCCGCCGTCAGCGTGAAAAACTTTTCCTCGTCGATGAGCTGCATCACGCCGCCCAAACGACGCTCCGGCGGCAGCATGTAGTGTTGGCCGGGAATACAAGGACCGGCAGTGTTGAACGACGGACGCATGTGGCAAGTCTACTCGGGCAAACAACAAGAAGCGAGGATTTTCAATTGGTGCCAACTGGCCACTCGAAGGCCCGTCGACCTATGTTGCCCGTAACCCCCGGGTTGCTCGAAGGCCCGTCGACCTATGTTGCCCGTAACCCCCGGGTTGCTCGAAGGCCCG
>CAZETM010000377.1:8560-8857 GCA_964514885.1 uncultured Polyangium sp.
TCGACATACGTTGCCGCTAACCCCCGGGTTGCCCGAAGGCCCGTCGACCGATGTTGCCGCTAACCTCGGGGTTACCCGAAGGCCCGTCGACCGATGTTGTCGCTAACCCTCGGGTTGCTCGAAGGCCTCGCGAGACATGTTCGCCTAACCTCGGGGTTGCTCGAAGGCCTCGCGAGACATGTTCGCCTAACCTCGGGGTTGCTCGAAGGCCCGTCGATGGGGGTTTTTCCTTACTTGTTACTAGATTTGTGTGCAGAAAAGTTGTCCTGCGTGCAAACACTGTGTGATATTCCTGGT
>CAZETM010000378.1:0-8845 GCA_964514885.1 uncultured Polyangium sp.
CATGGTGGCCTAACGCCCATGTTTAGCCACCGCTTGCCTTTGCTTTTGGTCCCGCTTGCTTGCACGACCAGCGTGCCGGATGAAATCGTGGGGATTGCGGCGCCGCAATCGGCCGCATTCGAACCGAAAATGTCGTCGCTCGTGACGACGATGGAAAGCAAAATTGTCGCGCCAAACGGAAAACCGAGCGACCTATTTGGGTTTTCAGCCGCATTATCGACAAACACCGCGATCATCGGCGCGCCGTACGAAGACTCCGGGGGTATCGATGCCGGAGCAGCCTATGTGTTTGTTCGGACAAACGATACGTGGACCTTCGAGCAGAAACTCGTAGCTACCGACGCGAATGCGGGACGTTGGTTTGGCTATTCTGTAGCCATCGACGGCGATACGGCGGTGGTAGGATCACCGAAAGCGGATGGTCTCGCATCGACGTCGGGAGCGACCTACGTTTTCACGCGCTCGGGCGGCGTATGGACACCCAAACAAAAAATCATTGCCGAGGACGGCGAGCTGGCAGATATGTTTGGCCAATCCGTGGCCGTCGCAGGATCCACATTGATTGTGGGAGCGCCGCAAGAAGACGCCAAAGGGACCGACGCCGGAGCGACCTATGTATTCGTGTTGAATATTGGGACGTACCAGCAGCAAAAGAAGCTTTTTTCGGCGGATGCAATGGCTGGAGATAGGCTTGGCGCGTCCGTCGCCATGGACGGTGAAACGGCGCTCGTGGGGGCTCCCGAAGCTGATGCAATGGGCGCGGGTTCTGGAACCGCATACGTATTCGTGCGCGCGGGCAATTTGTGGAGCCAGCAAAAAAAATTATTGCCACCCGGCGGCGGTCCGGGAGATGCATTCGGAAGCGCCGTGGCACTGCAAATGGATTTGGCGCTCGTGGGAGCACCGCTCACCAACGTCATGGGGACGGATTCAGGCGCGGCATATTGGTTTTTGCGCACGGGTCTCGCGTGGAATACCAATGGCACGCTAATGCCCACCGGTTTGGCCGCGGATGATCGGTTCGGCTCGAGCGTCGCGCTGGGAAATGACTCGGCTATCGTTGGCGCATTGCTCGATGACACGAAAGGATCGAATGCGGGAGCTGCCTATGTATTCACGCGCAAGCCTGCCCAATGGTCGCAAGAGTTGAAATTGCTGGCAAATGACGGAACGGCCAGTGATGCATTCGGCTACTCTGTCGCCATTTCGGGGGACACGGCGCTGGTCAGCGCATACCTCGACGATGACCAGGGTACAAGTTCCGGATCAGTGTATATGTACGTCCTGAAAAACGAAATTGGAGATGGTTGCTCGGCAGCGAATGCATGCGCGAGCGGCTTTTGTGTCGACGGAGTATGTTGCGATGGTGCGTGTGCGGCAGGTCCTTGCGATGGTTGTTCGATAGCCACCGGCTCGAGCAGCGATGGAATATGCACGCCGATCCAGGGCGCTACGTGCGACGACGGCAATCCGTGCACGGTAGCTGATACTTGTTTTTCCGGGCAATGCCTGAGCGGTGAAATGAAACTATGCGCGGGCGAAGACACCTGCCACTTTGCCGCGATATGTGATGCCATGACAGGTGCCTGTGCAGCCGAAAACAAACCAGACGGCACGACGTGCGACGATCTCGACGTTTGCACGCTTTTGGATGCATGTCGCGGTGGGGTTTGTCTGGGAGCGAGCCGTGTCGAATGTCCCGCCATGAATGATTGTCACGAAGCGGGAACGTGCGATCCGACGACCGGGGGCTGCAATTCACCAGCGTTGCCTGATGGAACGGTTTGTCCTGACGGAATGTGCGTCGCGGGTGAATGCAATCCCGAAGAATTGCCACCTGGTGAAAACCCGCCCGGCGGCGTCTTGGTGATGGGCGGCGGGTGTGATTGTCAGATGAATGACCAAACCAGCACAGAACCATGGTGGTTTGCTGTCGCTGCCGTTGGTTGCCTAGGCAGAGCGCGCCGAACTCGACGGGGCCGGCGATACGAATTTGCATGAACCATTTTGCTTGCGGCAAAGCTCTGCTATGGTGGCCTCGTGGACGCCAACGAAAACCATTCGCATGATCCGGTTCCCTCCGACGTACGCACAGCGGCCGCCCGTCTGTGCGGAAAAATCGTACGCACGCCCGTTTTACGAGTGCCCAGCATTGATGCAGCAGCCGGCGCGGAAGTGTGGATCAAGGCGGAAAACCTGCAACGCATCGGTGCCTTCAAAGCGCGCGGAGCACTGCACGCAGTCGGAAGGCTCGATCCGGTCATTCGAGCGCGCGGCGTCATTACTTACAGCTCGGGCAATCACGCACAAGCCGTTGCGCTTGCGGCTCGTGAATATGGGATATCGGCAGACATTGCAATGCCCGTGGATGCGCCCGCCATTAAAGTGGCAGGCGTTCGCGAGCTTGGGGCAAACATCGTGTTTGCCGGGACCACTTCAACCGAACGGCGCGCGGCTGCATACGCCATTGCCACACGCACCGGAGGAACGCTCATCGAGCCCTTCGATGATGCGGACATCATTGCCGGACAAGGCACAGCAACGCTCGAGCTATTGGAAGACGTTGCAGCTCAAACGAATGGCGGAACGCTCGATGCGCTCTTCGTGCCCGTAGGCGGCGGGGGGCTCATTGCGGGAGCGTGTCTTGCGACGGCGGAAACAGCGACGAAAGTGTACAGTGTCGAGCCTGTCGGGTGCGACGCGATGGCGCGGAGCCTCGAAGCGGGCAAACGCGTCGAAGTTCAACCCGGACCAACCATTGCCGATGGGCTCAAGCCGGCTTTGGTCGGTGAGCGGAATTTTCGAATTGCGCAAAAATACGTCGCCGGCTCATTTCGAGTCGACGACGACGAAATCCGACATGCGCTGGCATTGCTTCTTTTCGCGGGTAAAGTGCTGGCCGAGCCATCGGGTGCAGCGGCACTCGCAGCAGTTTTGCGCAAGGAATTACCCGAGCAGCCTCGGCGCGTAGGCGTCATCGTATCCGGTGGGAATGTGGATCCGGCGGTGCTGATGAAGGCGCTGGAAACCTTAGCAACGAAATAAGCTCTTCATCATTCCCGCATTGCCGTCACCAGCCACGTGGCCGAAGGCATTACAATACCGTCAGGTCGCTCGAATGGCGCAATGGCCTCGCGAATCGATAGCCGGACGGTCTCCAGCAATTCGGCCCCCGCTTTTGCCTCGCGAAGTGCAGCTCCCGCGGGGCCCATGCGCATGAGCATTGCCACGGCACCATCGAGCGATTCATTGCCAGCTACGTGCATAGGCTGGTCGATCTGCTCGTGCTTTACCTGGACAAACCCAGCGCGTTCGAGAATGCCTCGTACGCGATCGGCATCGGCAAATGCAAAAGGTCCGGGCGCATTCGGTTCGGGTCGCTTCATGGGTACGTGTTTGGAAGTCGCCATGGCGGGAATGGCCATCAACGGGTTTTCCTGCAGCGGCCGCCAGCAAACGAAGGCCATACGTCCCCCCGGGCGCAACGCGCGCCGCAAATTCGAAAATGCAGCTTCCGGGTCGGCGAAAAACATGACGCCAAACCGCGAGAAAAGCGCATCGAACTCATTCACCTCGAAAGGCGTGATTTGCGCATCCGTCACGCGAATTTCAACCTGCCCTAGCCCCTCGGCCAATTGCCGAGCATGCTCGGCCAGCGGCTCGGAGATATCCACACCGAGCACCCGACCGCCCGGCCCCACGCGCCTGCCTATCTCGGCTGTGGTTTCTCCTCCGCCGCAACCGACATCGAGGACATGCTCGCCCGAACGAGGCGCCAAACGCTCGATCGCTCGCAATCCAATGGGCCGAAGTTGCGCAGCTAGGGGTTTGTCCAGCGCCACCCATTGAGGCCCCACCACTTCATTCCAAGCTCGAATTTGCTCGGCATTCGGTCCTTCGTATGCAATCACGTGGCACGTCCTTTATGGAGAATGTTTACTGCGGCGAGCGAAAGATACCCGTCATCAAGGTCCGCGTTAGCACCAACACATGGTCTGCTATAAGCAACCGGGCGGCTGCATGGCCGTAATCCATTCCGAAATGAGCTGAATACCTGCTTGGTCCGGAATGAGATTCGGAATCTCGGGCATCTTGACTTCAGGGTCCGTGGAGCTCATGCGAAAAATCATGATGCTTTCCTCGGGATGTCCGGGAACGACATCATAATCGAGCGAGCCGGTTCCCGCGCCTGCAGCGACAGTACCTTTGCATACGCCATTCTTTGTAGGATTCGTTTCCCATTCGAGCAGGACGAGCCCGGACGATCCACCGCCACCACCGGGCCGGTGGCAATGCGAGCAATTTGCATGCAGATAGGCACGCGCGCGCGCATCGAGCGGCGCGGCGCCGAATGGTTTTTCCAGTGCCGGCAAAGTCGAGAGAGCTGGCAAGGGAGCATCGAACAAACCGGCCTTTTCGAGTCTCGCCAACTGATTTAGCTCGGGTTTTCCGTCCTCGAGCGCAAAGTTCACCTGCTGGGAAACGAGCCCCAATGATTCGTAGACGTCATCGCGCTCATGACAATTGCCGCATTGGTTGGTATTGGGAATGATGTATTCCTGTGACGCAGCAGCGCCATTCTCGTCGATGAAGTCGAGCGTGATGCGTTTTCCAGCCACCTTGCGATAAGCTTCGGTTTGTTCGTCGTTCCAAACGTAGGTATGGGCGGTAAAACCCTCTTCGTTGGACGAATCGCGGATGAGCAGGCGTGTCTCGACGTGTCGCAATGCCCCGGTGGGATCGCGTTTGTCGAGCGGGAACGCAAAGTCTTTGACGATAATGGATCCGTCTGGAAAGCTCCAGATTTCTTCGGTTCCGAAGGTTATCTTTTTGCCTTCGGGCAAGGTGATGAAACGCTGTTTGTGCGCACCATCGGACCAGAGCGGAGACGCGACATCATAAGGCACGACACCCTCGGCTGGATCGATGTCCGCGAGTTTTCCCTGGAACAGGCCATATTCGCTGAGCGTGTCATAGGGGATCGTGGGAGCCGGCGCGGGCGGCGTCTGATTTTGGTTATTCGATTCGCCGCCACATCCCGCGGCCAACGCCACAAGAAGAAGCAGCGCGGTGCGCGGCCAATGATGGAGGGTATTCATGATGCTTCTTGGAATGGCACGTGGCGGAGTGTGCTCGCCGGGAATTCGAGCGGCAGAGCACCACTTCCTTGCCACACATCGAGCTGCGTTGTCAACAGTAGAAGACGCGGTACCCGTGAACCCACCACGACGCACCACATTTCGCTTTTTTCGTGAGCAAAAGTGGGGTACTCTCTACGGACCGACGCGCCTTGTGACGCGGGAACTGTCGAGGGAAGCACGATGCGGCATTCATTCAACATCACGTTGGCGGCCCTGGTAGGGCTTTCGGCGCACGTTATGGCGTGCGCCCAGGGCTCCACATTTGGTGAGGGGGGCTCGGGCGACACCGGCGGCTCCGACAATACCGGCGGCTCGGGCGGATTTGGCGGCAGCGGCGGCGGCAATAATTGCGTCGCTGAAATCTGCGACGAAATCGATAACGACTGTGATGGAACGATTGATGAAGGGTGCGACTGCAAGGAAGGCGAGACGCAACCTTGTTATTCTGGGCCAGCAGGAACGGAAAGCGTCGGGCAATGCAAAGGCGGAATGCAATCCTGCGATCCGGCAACGAATAAGTTTGCCCCTTGCATGGGTGACGTACTGCCAGGCGTCGAAATTTGCAATGGCGCAGATGAAAATTGCAACGGAATCGTAGACGACGAACTGCCCGAGCAAATGTGCGGCGTTGGAGCCTGTATCGTCACGGCGCCATCATGCGCGAATGGATTGCCCGCGATGTGCGTGCCCGGGATGCCTATACCAGAAGTCTGCGACGGCATCGACAACGATTGCGATCAATTTACGGACGAAACATTTCCCGAAAGCGGGCAAACCTGCGATACGGGCACGTTGGGAGTCTGCGCCGCGGGTATCAGCCAATGCAATGCCGGTATGCTCACGTGTGCGCAGAACACCATGGCGAGCGGCGAGACCTGCGACGGCGCAGATAACGACTGTAATGGCCTGGTCGACGACAATTTGCCTGGCCTCGGCGGTGCTTGCTCGACAGGGGCTTCCGGAGTTTGCTCGGCAGGAACGTTTTCATGCCAAGGCGGCATGATCGGCTGCTTCCCGAACGTTCCTGCGTCCGCCGAGATGTGCGACGGGCTCGACAATGATTGCGACGGAACGTCGGACGAAGGCAATCCCCAGGGCGGCGGATCTTGCGATACGGGACAGATGGGCGCGTGTGCAGTAGGAACGGAGGCCTGTATGGGCGGAGCGCTGGTCTGCATTGCCAATGGCCAAGCGCAGACGGAAGTTTGCAATGGTGTCGACGACAATTGCAATGGTCAAGCCGACGAAGGTAATCCCGGTGGTGGACAAGCTTGTACCTGCGGCGGCACGTCGGGATGCACGAATGGGCAACTGCTTTGTTCAGGGTGCACCAAAGAAGTCGACTGCAACAATGGAGTCGACGACGATGGTGACGTTGCCATTGATTGCGCAGACTCGCAATGCGCGCTCGGGTGCAATGCGAACGTGATGGCATGTCCCGCTGGGCAGAAGCTGCTGGTGCTTGGTTCGGGCAACATCAACCTGGCCATTCCCGACGCTTCGAGCACCACGAGCACATTGACGTTTTCAGAAACGATGACGGTCACCCGCGTCGTAATGCAAATCAACGTGACGCACCCCTACATCAGCGATGTGGGCATCACGTTGAGGTCACCGAGCAATACCACGGTGAGTATGACGAGCGGCAATGGCGGCGTGGGGGACAATTATACGAGCACGATCTTCAATGATGCGTGTGCCACGGCGATCACGTCGGGGACGGCCCCATTCAATGGTTGTTACAAGCCCGAACAGGTGTTATCGACATTCAACGGGCAACCACTCAAAGGAGCCTGGACCCTCACCGCATTAGACGACTTTTTCTTGGATACCGGGACGCTCACTTCTTGGACGCTCGCGATGTGCGTGCAATGAGCGTTAGCTCTATTTCGCTGGCAGCTTGAAGGACTCGATCGTCTGCCGGAAATCCGCTTCTAGTTTGCCGAACGTTTCCGCTTGGGAAAACGCGATCACCTGAAACGCGTGCGGGCCATCGGCAAAAAGCCCATAAAGGTATTCGAACTGCGTCCCTTCCACCGTCGACTTGGTGTGCAGAATGCGCCCAATGTTCGGCTGCGACTTGGATGACTCGCGAGACACCACCACCGAGGTCGGGTTTTTCTTGACGTTCTCCATGATCGCATCTGCATACTTGTCCGGATCGATGACCGCCCCTGGGGCATCTTCGGCGACGACGAGAATGCTCGCGCTCAGATCTGGGCGAAGGATCCACCGATCCGCAAGCTCATTGTCCTTTTTTGCAGCATCATCCCGGCGCAAATACCAAGGCTCGCCAGCCGGCGTGAGCACGTATTTCTGCACGACGCCATCGACACGCGTCACCGGCGTAGGCTCGCAATCTTCGGGCGCGCCAGCGCGTTCGTCCGTGGGCTTCTGGAATGACTCGACGATGCTACGCAATTCGGATTCTACGGCGGCAAACGATACACGCGGCGCGAAGGCGACAATCTGAAAGCCGTGCTCGTAATAAGCGACGACTCCGACGAACGATTCGATGTCCAGCCCGTTCACCGTGGATTGCGTGTGCAAGATACGACCCTCTTCCGGGTGCGTCCGCAGAGGCTTACGATCGATCAGCGCGAATTTCGTCGATACCTTTCCCGCATTGTCGACGACCACGTCCGTCAATGCTTCCGGCATCACGACACCGCCCGGGATTTTCTCCGCAATGACAATCACGTGAGCATCGGCATCGGGCCGCGTAAGCCACCGATCTGCCAGCGGATTGTCCTTTTTGGCTGCCGCTGCCGTGCGCAAGTGCCACTTGTCCGAAGGCGCGGTAATCCGATAATGCGACGTTTCACCCGTGACCACGCCGGCCGGCTCCGATTCAATGGTTCCCGATGCCGACTGAATCATGGACGCAAGTGGGTTTTTCCCGGTGACCGTCGAACCGATACCCACGAGGCTAAGGAGCGCATACATGCCGAAGAGCGCCCCACCGACAGCAATTCGAGGTTTGCCCGCGTCTCCAATGAGCAGCAATAGCAGCGCGCTGCTCACGGCAATTTGCATGACCGCCAAAAACATATCGCCTTGAACCAGGCGCAACACGACGAACACGACGAGACCAAGCGCCGCACGGAAAATGGCCCATGGCACCACGCCCTTGGTTTTCATCAATAAAGCGACACCGACGGCAACATCGATCAGTATGGGCATGATCACCCGGCTCGGTGAATCGAACGGGTCTTTGGACGTCGGGTCGGACGGCATGACGATACGCTCGAGGGCAACGATGGCTGCGTTGGAGATGAGCAGCGCGCCCGCGATTCGTTGCCCCAGAGTGGCGTGATACGGAGAGATCGGCTGAGGGGCGATCGGGGGCTGCATGGGAGTCGTCGGCGGTGCGTAAGCGTCGGTATGCAGCGGCTGATTGGCGTTCGGTTCGGGGTTCGTCATGGCACGTGCGCGCCATGTTACGCGCTTTGGGTGCGGTACGTGAAGAAAAACCGATGCCGGGTATCGATTACCTACGCGGCGAAGGGGTCGGAGCGTCCTCGGAAATCACCGGGGGCGTAAGTGGTGCGGAGGTAGGGGGCGTCGCAGATCTCGGAGCAATCTCCGCATCGACATGAATGACGGGGGGAAAAAGCGGCTCGGAGGTGGCCACGCCACGCGAATCGATTTCGGCATCGACATGCCGGGCAACGGCACGCCGAGCGGGCCCCACAGGCGTCGGA
>CAZETM010000379.1:0-8822 GCA_964514885.1 uncultured Polyangium sp.
CGCAACGGCGATCCGATTCATCTTCCGGTGTCATATTTTCTTGACGCGATGTCAAATATTGTGGACACAGAGCCCCGATGGGTGCAGCGACACGGGATCAAAAACGGTGACCCACGCATTCTTTGCGAAACTTTTCGGTTGGCCTTACTTGCAAACGCTGGCGATGGCCTCGGGCGTATTGGGACAAGCGCCTTCGACCATGACGCTTCGAGTTTTGATGAGAATGCGTTTGTTGAAGGCGCTCCACTTGTTCCCCTGAGCGATATCGTCGGGGCATTTCGGCACCTTGGGCAGCGCGTCGGTGCATCCTGAATACCGCGGGTGATTCATGCAAACGAGGCCATCCTGGTTCCAAGCCGCCTCGAACGTGTAGGTCGCCGGCAATGACGGATCAATGGGTTGAATGCCTTGTTCATCGTAGATATCGATGATGGTGCCATTGCAGGTGTGCGTAGTGCCAGCCTTGTTCGGTTGGCTGCGTGATGCATACAGACACGCGCGGAACAGTTCTTGTTTCGAGGGCTCCTTGTCGGAAGGAACGTACCCACGCAGAATGCACTTGCCGACGACGCCGGAAGCACACGACAATGTGACGGGTAGATCTGAACGAGATTTAGCGATCGGTTCGGACAGCCAATGACCAGGAATGGCGACGGCTTTGCCTTCGAATGCGTCAGCAGGGCCGCCGGGCATTGGGAATCGCTGCCCCTGGCAGAGGTTTCGGGGTTTCCATTCGTCCTCCAGGCGAATATCATAGACAATCGGCTCGTATAAAAAAATCGTACTCGTTCCGATCTTTTGGTCGCCGACGCGTTTCAGGAACAATGGTGATCGTATAGTGCGGCCTCCAGCGTCGATGTCGTAGTAGTGGGAGCGCAGGTCCTTGTCCCCGACTTTTCCAAGATCCCCGTTCGCATCTGAATAGAGATACTCCACCGTTTCGAGCCCTCCGCCGCGAACCATGTACGATTGCGGCCCTCCAATTGCTTTGTGTGGTTCCTCTGGGGTCTCATCGGAGTTCCTTCGGCATGCCAATCCGACCAAGCAGAGCACACCAAGTCCCAAGAGGGCAAGCATGCGTTTCGACAGAAAGCGTTCGTTCATGAGCTGAGCCTTGGTGCGGAGAGCGCTCGTCCTGAAAATTCGCATTGAGCAGGAAACGAGCCGATAAATGAAAGCGGGAGGTTTTCGTTTTGAGGCGAAGCAGCGATCCGATTCACTTTCCGGTATCATCTTTTCTTGGAGCGATGTCAAGCGTTGTCGACAGAGAGCCCCGATGGGTACAGCGACACGGGGATCAATATGACTTTGATTTCGAGTTGCCTTAGCGGCCTGCTAGATGTTCATCCCGAAAGTCACCAGCTCCCGCGTGATGGCAGCAATCGCGGCTCTCGCGCGCAGCAAAACACACTCGCCTGAACGTTACCTGAACGGGGCAAACGTAGGAACGTAGGGCGTGTGCACGGATTGGCTCTTGTGACAACGCTTTTCGATTACAGCTCACGCATCTCCGAACACGTCGTCCACGTCGTCCTCGTCGTCCTCGTCGTCCTCGTCACTATCCTCCTCGCTATTTAATGCGTCATTCATGTCTTCCCAATAGTCCTCGACTTCATCCGGTAGCTTGAGTAGACGCCGCATTTTCGCCCGTATCGTTTCCACCGGAACGTTTGGGAGCACATCCGTGAATAACTCATTCGTCCCTGCCAGTTCGCGATTGTGGAGCCGCTCCATTACCTGCGTCGAAATGGCCTCGTCTTCCGAAAGCAAACACGCCTTCACATGCTCGTAGAGCCGAGCGAGCGGCACTCTGTCCAACAACAAGATGTCACAGATATGCGCCTTCACGTCGAGCGGAGTCGTCTGAAGAATACGATCAATTCGCTCGTCACCCAAGGGCAAGGCACTGATTCGCAGCAAAGCATGTGCCGCTTCCCCCGCGGCCGCTCCTTGCCGTGCCGGTGAATCGAGCAATCCCTCGAGCGCTTCGATAAACTTCGGCGGACTGTTCTTCGAAATGTCGTTGGCGGCCATCGGAAACAATGGGTGATTCGGATCGGCGAGAATGGCGGCCACCATTTCGTCATCGATTCGTTTTACCTGACGCAAAACATAGAATGCATCGCCCGCTGCCGCTGCCGAATTACGGTCCCCACGGTACGCCACAGTGCGGCGCATCAGAATCTCCGTCGCTCGCGGCAAATCTCTTTTCTCCAACAAACTTACGAGCCATCGACAACGTCGCCATTCTTGCTCTTGGCACACGTTTTCGATCTCACGAGTGATCGCTTCATCCAATTCTGTCGAAGGTGGCATTTTCGACAATGCAGAGAAGGCGTCCATCGGATACCACGGCCAGCGAATGGCCGGGTCTGGGTGCGCGAGTTCGTGAAGCAATAACAAAGACCATTCGATTGGCGCGCCAATCTTCGCGAACGCCGAAAGGGCCGCGGCTGGACCCTGCAAACGCGGATGTTCCAGACCATAACGCGCAACCAGGCGAAGCCGCTCGATTTGCTCCGCGTCGAGCAATCCCTCCGCCGCGATATTCGCCAACGCATCGAGCCACCCACCGCGCACGCCAGCTCGAATGCCGTCGTCCGCCCATCTAGCAAGAGTGTCGAACGCAATGGTTCCCCCGCGTTTCACGAAATACTTTGCCAAGTCGCTCAACCACAAGCGACCCAAGGTCTTATGATCAAACGCATTTCCACGCGTGCGAAATAAGAACATCAAGAGCGCCAGCGATTCTCGTTGGTAGTTTTCGAGGTTCGTCGGTGGTGTTTCTGCTTCGGGCAGATCTTGCAAAAGCACATCGATCATTGCATTGCGTATTTCCTTCGATTTGCTGCGCAGCGCCGTGAGATTCGCCAACATCCGTTCGCTTGGGGGTGCCGCGAGCATTTCCATCGGAACGCCGACCATTGGATCGACCGGGCATTCATGTCCAAATCGATCGAACCATGTTTTGATGGCCGCTTGGACCGCGTCCGCATCCGCACTCCCGGTCATTCGTATCAATCGAGGGCGCGCCATTTCGTCCGGCAATTTCCCTAATGCCTCGACGAGTCGGAAATTTCCCATGTGTTCGGGCGAGGCGAGATCGTGATCAATACGCATGATCGCTCGTTCTGGGTACGCGGCAGCCAATGCCGTGAGTGCCCATTCTGCACTCAATCCGGGTCGGCGTTTTCTGATATGAACACCTCGATGATCAGCAATGGTTTCCAATGCTTTCCAGCCATTTGGAGGTGGACATTTCTCGAGTGCCGTAATCAATGCGCCTTCGTAATTGTAGATTCGCTCGAATCCACGAGACGACGTGTCGTGTGAAAGTGGATGGACCACGGCGTCGTCGAGCAACCATTGCATGTCTTCCACGCGTAATGGCAGTCCTTTCATTTGCACCAAAATACTCAGCGCATAATACCGCAACGTTGCATTGGGCAAACGCAAAGCTTCTTGCAGAGTCGGGATCGTTTCTGGAAAATCGTCGATCGACAACAACCGTAACGCCGTGGATCGAACGTTCTTGTCCTTGGTCGTGTTGTAAATTTCGACGAGACGTTTTCCCAGTGTCGGGTGTTTGCCTTCGATTTTTTCCCGAGTGAATGCCATATCGAGTGTGAAAAGAAGCGGATGATGACCGCATTGCGTCACCTCGACGATGAAATCGGCACATTCCGGATGACCTACCGGTATGCTGATCCATGAAAGCGCTAACGCCGTCGTTGTACCAATCTTCAATTCTCCTGCGTAACGAGCGGCAAGGCGCAGGAGTCGTAGAGCAGCCAAGGGGTGGTTGACCAAGACGGCGATGTCGAATCCAAAATCCCGCGCTTGGCGCAGGAGCAGCCGTGTTGCCCGCTTCTGTTGCACGGACAAAGGCCATTCCCATACCTTCAGAATTTCGCTGGCGAAAACGCGACATAGCTCCGCCCGCTGTTTGGCTTCCTTCGTTGCTGCTTTTTGATCTTGCGTGGATGACTCGATTTGTGCCTCTGTGGGGGCAGGCGTTGTCGGAGCATCAGGAACCAGCGCGGTGCACCACGCAAGCCGCTTGCTCAGTTCAGGGTCGAGAATGTCTAGTTTTCGTTTGGTATCTTTGGACATCGGCGTGGACTCGGCTGGCACGGTATCGCAAATTCGGACCAAGGGAAAGCAATTGATCACGGCGCGTCGAGATGTCGATGAACACCGCGTTCGGAAAACACAAGCGTCATCGTGCTCGTTGCTCATTGAATGAGGCTCGTCTGTCGAGCAGCCATCAGTGCACACGTTTGCCGGGAACATGCATCGCCACGCGCCCAACGTGCAGGCGACCGTGATGTCCGTGGTGCATTCGGGTCGCGTTGCCGAGGGGTTCACGCCGCACGCCAACCACCTCATTCGCGCGCAGGAAAACACACTCGCCTGAACGTTACCTGAACGGGGCAAACCTCGACGCACCTCCCCACGCCGCGCGTGCGAAAGGATGCGGCGATGCGCGTGCTGATTGTCGACGACCACGATGAAGTACGAGACCTACTCTCACGAACCTTGCGCCGTGATGGACACGAGACATCCACGGCGGCGACTGCGAAAGAAGCTCGCGCCAAGCTCGAAGCCTCTTCGGTCGACGTCGTCGTGCTCGATGTTGCCTTGCCGGACGGTTCGGGAATTGACCTTTGTCGTGATCTACGCCGCGGAGGAATCAGCACGCCGGTCCTTCTCCTGACGGCGCACGCGGCCGTTCCTGAACGTGTCGCGGGGCTCGATGCGAGAGCGGATGATTTCCTGGCCAAACCATTTGCAGTGTCGGAGTTACGCGCTCGGGTGCGGGCTCTTGGCCGTCGCGGGCCTGAGCTTCGTCCCTTGGAAATTCGATGCGGCGAGGCTTTGCTCGATTTTCGCGCACGTCGTGCAGAAAAAGCCAGCGTCGAGGTGCCGCTCACCGCGCGAGAATGGTCGCTGCTCGAATTGCTCGCAGCTCGGGCGGGGAGGTTTGTCGCGCGCACCGAGATCCTGGATATCGTTTGGGGCGGCGAATCGGACGCTACGGCGAGCCTCGAGGTCCTCGTCGCGCGAATTCGGCGCAAGCTTGGCGAGCACGTACTGCGCACGATGCGAGGTCACGGATATGCACTCAGCGTCGACTAAACGCCGCCCTTTGACGCTGGTCGGTCGCGTCGCGCTCGTCGCCGGGCTTGCGGCTGTCGGTGGAGGGTTTTTCGCGGCCATTGCTGCGGTGACTCTCGCCGAAGCGAAGGTCGAACGGGCCGAGGATCGGCGTCTGCACGAAGAGGCATTGGAAATCCTTTACGAGGCTTCAACGCTCAGGGGAAACGCGCTCGAAGAGCTTGTCGAGGCGGAGCGAAAAGAGCTCGAGCGGATGGGTTTGCGCGTTGCGATTCGTCGCGACGGGGTACTGTTCGGCGGAGATTCGACTTTACCGATTCATCACGGTGGTTGCGCGACGGTGAAGGCGCCAATGGACGAAGCGATTGACTTAGGGCCGGATGAGGGTGTGCGTGAGATCGACGTGCAGAGGCATTGCGTGCGGCGCGATTGTTCGCCACGGGGCGATTGACGTACGAACTTCGCGTAGCGCCGATCGTGCGCGGCGACGAATCGTTATTAGCGGTGCTTTGCGAGAATTCGGTAAACAACGCACTTTTGCATGCCTCGCCAGCGGCGGTACGGGTCGTGATCGACGAGCGCGAGGAGGACGTGTTTATGGATGTAATCGACCAAGGGCCTGGGATCGAGCTGAGCGACCGAGTGCGTCTCTTCGAACCATTTCAGCGGGGCGTTACGGCCCAGCAGGGTGCGGGGCTTGGGCTGGCGCTCGTCGGACAGATTGCGCGTGCGCATGGTGGGGACGCGATGTTTATCGATACCGCGAAAGGTGCGCACCTTCGCGTCCGACTACCGCGGTGGGCGCCGAGGCCTGGGAAGGCGTAGGGTGGGCTTCTCAGGGAGTTGTCTGGGCCGCGCCGGATGTCGCAGCAACTGGATGCGTCATTGGCGAAATTGCGGGGTTATTTTTCCTCGGCACAACGCGGTGTCAGGCCATAGCGGGCAACAGCATTGTCGACGACGGCGCCGACGACCGAAGCGGTAGACGTCAGACCTACGAGCGCCGACGCCAGATAGATCCCTCCACTCGGATCGAGAGAGGGCAGAGCATTGACCTCGATGAACGTAATGGTGCCGTCGTCGGCCACGCGCCAATCGATGCGCCCGACGTCCTTCATGCCAAGGGTTTCGTAGACGATGCGCGACAGGCGCATCAGTTCGGCAGCGGTGGCGTCGTCGAGGTCGCCAGGCACCTGCGCTTCGACGGCCTCGGGCTTCAAGCACTTCAGCTCGTAGTCGCAGATCGCGTAGCGGCGCTCACCGATGATCGCTGCGTCGAAGCGGTAGGTGTAGGGTGAGAGCACGCCGCCCGTCTCGGGTGAGGCTCCCTGCAACCATGGCACGGCAACGTCTTTGCCGACGATGAACTCCTCGACGAGGATGCCTGCGGGGTAGCGAGCGAGCAGGTCGTCGAGCAAGGTCCGAAGGGCGGCGGTGTCCTCGACAATGCTGTTGACGGTGATGCCTTTGGAACTGCCCTCGGCGTTGGGCTTGGCGATGAGCGGAAAGCGCAACGAGGTGCAGGCCTCGACGTCGGCAGCGCTGTTGATAAACACCCAGGCCGGCGTCGGTACGCCCGCCTGTTTGACGAGCAATTTCGTGAGCTGTTTGTCGAGGGTTACGGCGCAGACCCAGGCATCAGAGCCCGTGAACGGCAGACCGAGGGCGTCGAAAATCGCCGGCCACAAGGCCTCGCGAAAACGTCCGCTCGTCCCTTCGGCGGTGTTGAAGACCAGGTCCGGGCGCAAGCTCTCGAGCCGAGCCGTCACCGCCGACACCGAAGCGCGGCCGACGTCGACGACGGTCACCACATGCCCCAGCGACGACAGTGCCTCGGTGATAGCGTCGACGGTTTCCTGCCGATCGAATTCGGCCTGGCTCTCGTCGTCGTGGTCGTGCTGGAGATTGTGTGTGAAGGCAATGCGCATGCTGCCGCAGGCTAGAGCTGACCACCGACACCTGTCAATACTTCCACGAAGCAGCGGCGTTGAAGGCACGGCTCAAGAAGTAAACCGTCAGACCTGTCTCGTCGTTCGCCAACCACACCATTTTCCGCCGCAAAACATCCGCGTCATTCGCCAACCACGTCATTCTGCGCGAAACCAACGCCGTCGTTGGCCGCCAGGTGAAAGCCTCCCACGGAATCTCCTCGTTGTTGCTGGCTCTACTGCGTCAACGGCGTGATTTGACCTACCAGTCACTCGCCAACGCGGTCGTTTTCCGCCGCAAAGCTGGTGTGTTGCTCGCCAACCGCGTCGTTTTACGCGCGAGCGTCTTGGTTGGCGACGACGACGCAACCCTCGACGCGGTAACCCCTGCGTTGACGACCAACGACGACCTTACTGCCTTCGGGCGACCGGGCGTTCGTTCAACAACGGCGTGGTTTATGGCCGCAAAACAGGGTGGTTGGCGGCCAACGTAGCCATTCAGGCGTCGTCGGCGTTTTGGAAGGGCAACCGCGTACGAGTGTCGTCGCGTGTGAGCACGACGAGGGTGGCGTGGTGGAAAGGTTTGGCGTCGGATTCCCTGCCGTTGGACCCCAAAGGTGCGGATTGAAGGTGGTGCGCGTGTTTCATCGCGGATGGGGCGACGGCCGTGCAACCGGACAACGTCGGCGTTATTGACAGCCTTTGGGAGCTGGGCGCATCCCCATGCTCGCGCACCAGTCCGCCTTGGAGAGACATTCAGCACCGAGGCGACGCGCGCTCTGACAACTCGAGTCATAGGGATCTGGGCCGCCATAATCCCCATCGTCGTCCGGTTCTTGCGGTGGAGGCGTTTGGTTTCCCGATCCTGTACACCCGACTTGGGTCACGACCGGCGTGACGAGAAACGCAAAGGGGACGAGGGAGATCTGGATGAGCACCGCCAAGAAAACCGATGCTTCCCCTGGCATCTTTGTGCACGCTACGTGATGGATAAACCACAGCCCCCTCGAGAAGCTTGAAAAAGTTCCTCGAAGGGGCTGGACTCCGAAGTTGCGAAGCAACGGAGGAATCCTACGTGGCACGGCATTTGGCCGGACGTCAAGTTTTTCTTGACGCTTTTCGAGGTAGATAAAGCGATTGTCGAACAGGTACAGGCGGCCGGTTGCCCTTGCGGCGGGCGCCTTCATCGCGCCGATTACACGCGCAAACCGCGCGGCCTAATGGCCGATCTGGATCCGGCCTACTCGCGTCGTTTCAGCTTGTGTTGTAGCCGAGAAGGATGCCGCGCTCGCACGTGCCCCGTGTCGTTGCGATTTTTGAATCGCAAAGTCTACGCGGCAGCCCTCATTCTGCTCGCGAGTGTCGCGTATTGCCAAGAGCGCGTGACGATAAATGCCTCGCAAGCCGCGACAAACGTCGCTGAAATGTTCGATGTACCCCGACGAACACTTCGGCATTGGTCGACGTATTTTACGACGCTCCTTCCCGCACTCGAAGGATTTCGCGCGGAACAAGGGCGCTTTATGCCTCCTCTGGATGAATCGCTCCTGCCACTGACGTTGCTCGAACGGTTTTCCGGTGGTCTCCACGACCAACTCGTGCAAACCCTTCGGTTTGTCGCGCATATAACAAGGCGACCGAGTCGAGCAAGAAAAGCGGTGCCCGAGTAGTTACACGCAAAACTTGTCATTTGCGGTAAAACCGAGGGCGGGGTAATCGAACTGATCATCGATCACATCTCTGCAACCTAGAAAAACCACCCGAATTCAAGACGAT
>CAZETM010000380.1:0-8818 GCA_964514885.1 uncultured Polyangium sp.
GCAAGTTTCGCCCCGAGCAAGGCACCCGTTCCCGCCGCAATGACCACGGGAATCAGACCGATCTTGGGGCGTCCTGTCACCGCATCGATGCCCGCAGTCCCCGCCGCAGCAAACTTGCTGGAACGAGGCGCGGGATGATAAACCGCTGCACCGCTCATTTCCGCGTTCGATACCGGCGGCGCGGGCGGCAATGGCGGGGCCTTCCATGCGTACTGCGCGAAAAATCCCGCATCCGATGCGTCACTGCCACCATACAAGTAGTCTCGATTTGCCTGCTTCACATCGGACGATGTGCGAGCGACAAACGTGCTGCTTGCAACGGCGCGCACGTCCACGTTGCCACCATTCAATGCCACAAAGGCGTCATTCAAATCGCCAAGCTCCGGCAAATGTGCAGCTTGCTCCACGACGTAAAGAACATGCGCGACATTTAATGCGGCCATCATCGAAACGTTCGGCAGCTTGGCAAACCATCGATTGTCGAATTGCTGTGCATCGTCCGTATAGGGCGCCAACCGATATCGATCGAGCACGAATGCCGGCCATTTTGGCGCCCGAGCGGTCCTCGTCGATGCGAATCGCGGCTGGTAATACACGGCCGCTGCGAGTGTTTTGTGGGCCGGAACCACGCCTCGAGGATGTGGCCAGTTGTCGAATAGAAACACTGGATCGAAAGCTTCCGCGGCTCCTGCTGCAAAAGCCACCGCGTTTGGACCATCCATGTCGATGACCAGCGCGACGGGTGCCGCCGAGTTTGTAGTGAGAAGCATTGCCAGGTTTCGACCAATCTTGTACAACTCGTCCATTTTCGACGTGAATATCGGTCGCAGCGCCGCAGCAATGGGCGCCGGTTGTCGTTCTTCGGCAGGCAGCACTTTCGCCGGCAATGCCTCGGGCGATTGAAACAGCGTATTGACGTAAAAGGGTCGTAGGTCCGGACGAACAGGCGAAAGCTCGTCCACGAGCCGAGTGAGACTCGACCGATCGAATGGAGTCGTCGTGGCTCCGTCATAAACGAGCCCCTCGTTGGGCGCTCCGAAGTTCCAGCCGTAATCACGCTGTAACTCGAGCGCCACGCGCATTTCCTCGCGTGTCTCGATGTCGCCGCTGCCGCTAATCGACGCAACGGCACCGCAAGCCACCATCGCAGTGCTCGCTCCGGCAAAAAGGAGCACCATCCGCCGTGTTTGCAATTTGCTTGCCTCACGAAGCGATTGGTTCCACCAGCGAGCGCCGACGATACCAGGTTTGTCGAGCCATTCATCGCGAACGAAGGGATTCTCCGATTGACTCACGTGCGCTCAACCTCCTGCCTTCACGTCGTCGTGAAGCCGTTTGAAGAAATCGTCATCGAAGATGCCGTCGACACGAATTGAATATCGAAAATGCGGCGCCGACACGACTCCGTGGTAATCGAAATCGTTGAACCAATACACGCGCCCATCGACGAAGATCTCGCGACGCGCCACCGGATCCCACACGAAAACCCGTTTGTCGCCACCCGGAACGAAGGTGATGAACTGATCCGGTTCGTCCTGTTCATCCGGGTCGCCGTCCCTGTGCACGGTGCCGTGGTCGAACGATTGAAGCCCCATGATGTTGCATCGACCAATTTGCTGAAAAGGCAAGTTTTGCACGAATTCGATCGTCTTGGGGAAAAACGTGCGGGCAATACGCGTGAACGTCTTGCCTTCGGCGCTCGATTTGTCACCCCAGTACCGGTTCGGTATCAGCTCCACGTAAAACTTCCACGGGAAATAAACACCAAACCGAGCCTCGAGCCACAACATCTGACGACGTGACAAAGAAATCGCTCGTTCTTCACCAAACTCGAACGTGCTGCGAGCGTCTGGACCGATCGCGCTCGGATCATCCGCAAGCCGCCGAAACACCTCGAACTGCTCCGAGGTCATGGCGCGAATTACTTCGCCGTAGTCGCCATACGCCTCGTGCTCGCGACCCTCGGGCATGATCCGCATGGATCGATGACTACCGCCCGTGTAGCCCACCGGGATCTGCGCCAGGGCCAGACAAACCTCTTCGTGCAGCAGAGGAAACGACGTCGTGTCGACATAACGCTCGAGGTTGATGAAGGGCTGACCGAAGATGCCTCGCAGGCCTTCGGTTTGTCGCGAAGAACCAACCTCTTTTCTCCATGGCGGAGCGTGGGGAGTGAGGTCGTCGCGGTGCATGGGTCGAATCATGCTCGGATTCGTGCCAAATCACAAGTCCGTCCGAAAGACTTGTCGTTCAGCGCCAAATGTGGCTACTCTGCACCTCGTGGTAGCTTCGACCGGACCTTCGACAACGTACGTTGCGAGCTTTGGAGTAGTGGTCGTGCTGAGCATGCTGCTGCTGCACCAGCTTGTCGTGCGTAGGCTGCTCGTCAAGAGCGCGTCCATGCGTGTGGACATGCTCGGAGACAACCGCGCGCATGGATTGCGCAACGTAGGCGATGTTCTCGCGGTGTTTCTCATCGGTGCTGCGGTCGTCAAGAACTGCGTTCACGGCGATGACTTTCAGCATGACGTCCTGTGGGCTGCTTTGTTTGGCACCATGGGCCTCGTGCTGCTCGAGCTGACGGGCCTTTTGGGCATGCGGCTGCTCATGCGTCAGCGTCTCGCAGATTCGCTCGACCGGGGCAACGTTGCTGCTGGAGTTGCCGCGGCATCGCACTACGTGGCGACCGGGATCATTACGTCACGTGCCGTTGCGGGAAGTGATTTGCGGGGCCTGGGTTTGTCGATAACGTTTTTCCTGCTGGCACAGTTCGCACACCAGACCATCGTAACCTTGTACCGCGCTCTCACCACCTACGACGATGCCGAGCAGGTCGAGGGGGAAAACCTCGCTGCCGCCATTAGTTACGGCGGGATTTCCATTGCGGTTGCCGCGATCGTCGCGCGAGCGCTCGAAGGCGAATTCGCCGGGTGGATTCCGGCCCTCACCGGATTTGGAATGCTCGTCGCGACCGCGTTTGCATTGTATCCCATTCGGCAGTTCATCGTGCAGGGGCTGCTCCTGGGTGGAAAACCGTCGCTTCGAGGAGGCGATCTCGACGTGGGCGTGGGGCGTGACCGCAACGTGGCCGCGGCATCATTGGAAGCTGCAAGTTATTTGGGCACCGCGCTCGCTATTATGGTTCTTGCATGACAAACGCGTTTCCCGGGGTGAACATTCCAACGGGATACGACGAGCTGGCTCGGAAGCTCATGTCCGGTGGGATCATCACCGATCCCTGGGTCGATGGCCGACCGCGACTTTCGGCCGAACCGATTGTCTTGAGTATGGCCGATGCCAAACGGCTCGCGAAGGCTGGCCAAGCAATCGCCGAGGTATACGACGAAGCGATTCACTTGGTATTGGAAGACGACACGTTGCTCGATGAGTTTTTCGGGCTCACGCCGGCGCAGAAGGCCATGTTCGAGGCATCCAAGCCGCTTTGGCATGGCATTGCGCGTGCGGACGTGTTTTTCACGAACGACGGCCTTGCCATTGCCGAATTGAATTGCGACACACCCACGGGAGAACCGGAAGCGGTGGAGCTTGGGTGCATTGCGCACGCCAAACGGCCGGAGCTTATCGATCCGAATGCGCATCTCGAGGATGCATTTGTTGCGATGGTCGAGAGCATGGTGGAGAATCTGGTCGGGCCATCGGCGAAGAAGACGATTGGCATCGTATATCCGACGGAGTTCACGGATGATCTGGCGGTGATTCGTCTGTACAAGCGATGGTTCGAGAAGCGCGGCTATTCGATTGCGCTGGGGTCGCCGTACAACTTGGTGGCGACGGATGAAGATGCGACGGTGCGCGTGTTCGAGCAGCCGGTCTCGTTATTGTTTCGGCATTACAAGACGGACTGGTGGAGTGACCGGGCATCGGTATGGACGGACGAGGATATCGCGGATTCTGCGCCCTTGGCCGAGCCATTGGCGGTGGTATTGCGAGCGCAGGCGGCGAACAAGACGGTCGTCGTGAATCCGTTTGGCGCGGTATTGGCGCAAAATAAGCGGATGATGGCATTCTTGTGGGAGCACATTCATCGTTTTGGTTTGTCTGCGCAAGAAGTGATTCAAGCGTTGGTACCGTATACATCGCGGCTCGAGGCATTGCATCCGGAGCAACTGCGCGTGGAGCGCAAGGATTGGGTGCTGAAAAGCGATTATGGCGCCGAAGGTGAAGAAGTGGTGGTTGGCCGGCTGGTGACGAACGAAGAATGGGAAACCTCGCTTCAGCATGCGCGCAAGGGGCGATGGATTGCGCAGAGATACTTTGAAGCGGTTGTGGATGAAGCGGGCCGGTCGACGAATTGGGGGGTTTTCCTCGTGGGTGGCGAGCCTGCGGGGTTATATGCGAGGGTGCAAGCAGGTCCGACGGATGGCAATGCGCTGAGCGTGCCGGTATTGATTGATCCGGGTTGAGAGCGTGTTGAGGAGGGGAACACAAATTCTCACGAAGGGCGCAGGGCAGCGTCGATGCGTCAAGCGTGATAGGACGGGGTTGATATTAAATCCGGCTTGACACCATCCGTGCGAATGGTAAAAGGCGCACCAGGTTTACCATGTTCAAGCGCATCTACATCCATAATTTTCGCTGTTTAGAGAATTTCGAGCTGGTGATTGGGGACAAACCGTCCGTTCTGTTGGTTGGTAAGAACGGGGTCGGGAAGTCTACAGTGAGCTTTGCTCTGGCTTTGCTGCAGTCGATTGCCCGTGGAACGAATCGAGTGGGGCAGCTTGTAAAGCCCAAGGATTTTTCCATGAGCCTTGGCCGGACGGACGGGGTGAAGAGGCAGGATGACGCGAGTAGCGACAACACGCCTATGCGGTTCGAGGTGGATGTTGAACTCGAGGGCACACTTTACCAGTACCGTTTGGCCTTGGAATTCCCTGAAGGATTCAAGGAGCTTCGGGTGCAAAGCGAGCAGCTCTTGGTGGGCTCGCAGCCCATTTATTCTCGAGAGCATTCCAAAGTTGCCGTGGTGAAGAGGGGGCGCGGGGCGCAGGCAGAATTCATGATTGATTGGCATCTGATTGCATTGCCAATCATCCAAGAGCAATCGTCCAATGACCCGGTGGCCATTTTCAAGCAATGGCTTGCGCGTTCCGTCATCATCTCGCCCATTCCAAGCCGGATTTCTGGTGAATCGTCGGGGGAAACGCTCGAACCCGATCGACATGTCGAGAATCTTGGCGCGTGGTTCGCGGGTTTGATCAATCACGCCCCGGCTGTGTATTCCGAAATGGACTCGTATCTCAAGCGTAATGTTCTGCGCGATTTTTGGGACATCAAAAACCCGATCGTTGCTGCCGAATCCCGAAATTTGATCGTTCAATTCCGAAAGGAACGTGCGAACATTTCTCTGCCATTTGCTGCTCTATCCGACGGTGAGAAGTGCTTTTTCATCTGTGCGCTCGTGTTGGCCGCGAGCAAGGCATACGGGCCCATCTTCTGTTTTTGGGACGAACCCGACAATCATTTGGCACTGGACGAAGTCGGGCACTTTGTCATGGCTCTGCGTAGCTCATTCGAATCGGGTGGACAGATCTTGATCACTTCGCATAATGCGGAAGCTATACGTCGTTTTTCGGACGATAATACGCTCGTTCTCTACCGGCGCAATCACATGGAGCCGACCCGAGTCAAATCACTCGAAGAATTGAATTTGCAAGGGGACCTCATCGATAACTTGCTGCTAGGGGATTTGGAACCGTGAGCATCAACCGAGAAAAACCCCACCTTTTGATTCTTCCTGAAGACAATGCGAATGAGCGAATCGCCAACGGTTTCTTTCTCGTTGATAAATTCAGATTGTCGAATTCGCAAATTCTGCCGGCTAAAAAGGGATGGCCGTCAATTCGCGACAGTTTCCCATCCGATCACAACTTCAGGCTCAAGAAGTTTCCAATGGCAATTATGATTCTTCTCGTGGATTTCGACGGCGAAAAAGCAGATTTTCGCATTAAGCAGGTAAAACAATTCGTTGAACCCGTGGTTGCAGGCCGAGTATTCGTTATCGGCGCCATGAGCGAGCCGGAAGAATTGAAGAGAACACTTGGGGGATATGAAAAAATTGGTAAAAACCTGGCCAAAGATTGTTTGGAAGGCTCCACGAATACATGGAACCACGACCAGCTTATACACAACCTGCCCGTGCTTGCGCGGATGCAACCGCGCATTGACACGATTATCAACCCGAAGTAGAAATCAGTTTAACCTTTGGGGCTTCGAGTCGCCTGCGGCGCTCTGCGCCCCCGCCCCCCTTTTCGCATTTTAGCCTCGAGCTCCCTCGAGAACGCCGGTTCGAACACTCCATCCACTCGAATCGAATAACGAAAATAAGGCGCCGCCAATACGCCGTGATAATCCATGTCGTTGAACCAATACACCCGTGCGTCCACCAGCACAGGTTCGTCGTCGGGATCGTTTTGCAAATAAAACTGCTTGTTCCCTCGCGGATCAATCGAAATACACTGCGCCACCGACAACGACTTGCCAGGCTCCGTGTCACGATGCAATGGCGCATGATCGTTCGACTCGACCCCGAATATCACCACCCGCCCCATTTCCCGAAATGGTAAACTCCGAATGAGCGCAATCGTCTTCGGAAAAACCTCGACCGCTTCCTCCACGAAAACCTTCCCATGCCCCGAGTGTTTGTCGTCCCAGTGGTCGTTTTCGAGCAAATGATAACACGCCTTCCACGGGAAATACACCTCGTGCCGATACGCCAATAACCTCATTTGCGCCTTCGTCAATGGATTGTCCGTCTCGTCTCCAAACACCACCCCCTCGCGCCGATCCACATCGTACTTCTGCGGCTCCTCCGATAATGCCACAAACTCGGCATACTCCTGCCGCGACATACTCTCGACTGCATCCATCAAGTCGCGATACCCGTCGTCCATGCACCACGGCGCCACCACACCCATCCACTTGAGACTCGCTCCCGTATACGAACACTCGACCTGAGCAAGCCCCATTGAAATCTCCCGATCCACCTCGCTGAGTGTTTCATCGCCCACGAGGAATCCGAGATCCAAATAAGGTTGGCCAAAAATACCATTGATTCGCGCCTTCATCCCCTTGTTTCCTCCTCCAGCTCGTTCAGAAGCCATTGTGCGACCCGCCGCTCGAATGCATGCACGCCATCCTCGCTCGACGAATAAGCCCCCGGTCGAAAACCCGGCGCAGCAATGCCACGATGCTGTCTTGCGCAGATGGCTCGATCCTCCGCGTTCGTCTCGTCCCAAAACAAAAGCACATCCTGCACGCTGTCCGCCCGAGCTTCGATGTGTACGAATACATCGGCCACGACGCGCGTCGACTCCATAGACATCGGCTCGAGCCTATACGACAAAAAGTAATCCGGTTGCAAGCTCGTGAGCCACGTCGGAAAAAGCATCGCATCACGCACAGACCGATGATCCACTGGTCCAGCCACGAACGGCCGCGCGTTCCTCTTGCCGCTCATCGATACCGTCTCTGTTCCCTCGGCCAGATCCATTGACCCACCGAGCCATAATCCTCCAAAATCGTGGCTCGCGGATTGCCGCCATGGCGTGCGTGCTTCGAGTTTCGGATGCACTGACGGAAAATGATGCGATTCCTGAAAATTCGCCACGAGAAGTTTCCAGTTCGCTTTGACCTCATGAACCGTGCGCCGCTCGAGTCGCAATGCATGCATCGCTGCGCGCTCGAACCAGGGCGGTGCGGCCCCCACGAATGCATCGAACGATCGCGCCGACGGATCCCGACATAAAAACACAAAACCATTCCAAACCGAAACCTGCGCTTTGCCGAGGGTCATTCCGCCACAATGAGAAAGTTGCTTCGGCGGCCCGAAAACTCGACCGGTCAAATCATAACGCAGCCCGTGGTATGGACACGCGAGTTCGAGCTGCTCGAGCCGCCCCGACAAACCTTCGGTGAGCGGTGTCCCGCGATGAACGCAGCGGTCCACCCACGCATGCAGCTCCAGATCCGCGCCTCGAACGACCACCGTACGTTCGCCGAAGGATTCGACCGCCACGAAAGACCCGGGCGATGCCAGCTCGCTCTCGTGAGCCGCACACAACCACGCGGATCCGAAAAATGCCCGCGACTCGATGGACGCGATGTCGGGGTCGACATAGGCTCGACGAGGAAGCGATTTGGCCTGTTCGAGGGGTTCCAGGACGCGACGAAGATCTGCTCGTAACTCGGCATCGCTGTTGGGCATCGTCATGGCGCAGTTCTTTACGTGATATTCGGTGGCGAGCCCAGCTCATGGCTCGAACCATTTCGCTCGCATGGTAACATTCCAGCGCATTTTCCCATTCACGAAAGTTGTATCCCCGAAGTCGATCGAAGTAAACTACGATCCAGCCGAACACGTAATTTCGAAGTCACGCGCAAGTTGACGCAGGAGTTTATCTATGCCTTTCACCTCATGGGCCACCATCGGCGCTCTAACCACGTACCGCACGACCAAGTTCAAGCAGCGGCGTCAGATCCAGACGCGCTTCAGACACCTGCAAAACGTCCAGATAGGCGGCTGTACCGGGCTCTCGTTCGGCTGGCTCCAGCGCTATTGCCGATTCCCCACCGAGACGGGTTCGGCGCGGACTGCCATTCTGAACACCGACCAGTACTGGAACAACATCGACTACCTTGCCAGCGTCTTCAACAGCAACCATGCCGGGACCTCGTATGTCGCTCGCGTCTCCACGGTCACCCAGCATGCACTCAACAAAACCGTCACTGCACACGCGACGCAGACGAGCCAGACGGACTTCTCCACGATCAGCGCCTTCAGCTGCGCGTCGTCGAGCGC
>CAZETM010000381.1:0-8786 GCA_964514885.1 uncultured Polyangium sp.
GGATAGGAGGTTTCGCGTGCTTGCCCAGAAGTACTTTGCGCAAATCCTGGCCTTGAAGCCCGACATCGAGCGTTTCATCAGCGCTCGGCGGCGTCGGAAGCGTGTCCGCACGTCCGATGCGGAAGACGAACTGCAAGAGGCGCTGACCGAGATCATGCGTAGCGTCCCACAGTATCGGGCTGAGTTGGGTGAGTTCCGGCCTTGGGCGTTCGGCGTTGCGCTGAATGTGCATCGCCGATTTTCGCGCAACCGAACGCGTCAGGCCGAATGCTTTTCCGACCAGCCCGTGAACGCTGACGAGCACGAAGCGCACGAGCCTTCACCTGAACGATGCGCGCAGGTGCAGCAAGCGCGGGACCATATTGAAAATGCGACGCGCGGAATGCAGCCGAGTCAATATGTGGCATTGTACCTTTTCGTCGTCGATGATAAATCGCACGATGAAATTGCCGAGGAATTGGGCATTTCGAAATCTGCATCGAAGCAGATCGTGTTTCGCGCCAGAGCGTACCTAAAACAGCAAGGGCTCGATGAACAGACTTTTTTCTCGGCTCCGCCGGTGTTCGTCGAATTCGGTGCCTCACGGGAAAACTCGCCGCCGTTTTGGCGCAACCATTACGATTCGGTATTCCGAGCGGGGCACCTAGCAAGTTTGCTTGCTGTTATGACCCTTGCCAGCCCGGTCAAACCCGTGGCGTTTGCGCGCGCTTGGCTGAGTGGTCATCTCTCGAACGACATTGCTGCTGCTGCCGCCCCTCCGCCCTCGATTCCGGACGAACCCGTGCAGCACCGCGCCGAAATTCCGCTCATGTTTGTCCCGGCACAAACTATTCCTACTCGGCGAGCGGACAAACCATCGTCTACCAAGCTGAATATTCCAGCCGGCAACGTAATCTTGCTTCCGCGTAAAACCCGCTGACCAAGATTTTTAACAGCCGCGGTCGTTTGTCCTTGCCAGGTAGGTTCGTCCTAGGCTAACCTCCGCGCATGCATCGCGTTTTTCCGTGTACGCTCATGGTCATTGCGTTGGCCCGGCCCGCGCGTGCTGAGCAGCCCAATGAACCTGCAGCGCCTCGTGTTCCCACCAAAGAGGAGTTGGACAAGGCGCGAGCGGCCGAGATGACGTCGCTCATTGCTGCCGGGGATCGCGCAAGGCGTGCGGGTCGTTTCGTCGACGCAGCCAACGTGTATGCGAAGGCGCTTCAATTGGGCGATAACCCTCTCGTGGGCGGGCGGCTTGGCGTGTTGCTCGTCGACTACGACAATCCGGTGCTCGGTGTGGATTACTTGATCGATGCGCTCGATCGCGCCAATAACGCAGCGCCATGGGAACGTCAGGCGTTTCTGAACGCGTTCGACAAGGGCAAGAAGAAGGTTTGTCGCGTGACCGTCGAAGTATCGCAGGCGCATGCGCAGATTTTGATCGATGGCGTCGTAAAACAAGAAGATGGCGTTTCTTCGTTTACGATGTACGTCAATCCCGGCGATCACGAATTGCGGGCGAAATTAGACGGGTACGACGATGCGGTCGTGAACTTCTTGGCCAAGAAGGACACGTCGATGCGCGTGACGCTCAAGCTCGAGCAGATTGAGCCACCTCCTCCTGTTGAAAGGGTTTTGCTGCACGCCTTTCGCGTTCCGCACCTCAAGCCCACGTACGAGGAAGTGCAGAAGGCCATCAATTCATGGGGTCCGGATCCCGCGAATACGGAGTCTCTTTACGGCAACCCGCCTCCCGACGACGAAAAGAAAGAGGAAAAGCCCGGCCCTCGTTTTACCGTGACTGGTGGCATTGTCACCGTATTCGGTGTTGCGTCGTGGAATCCTGCGGTTGGTGGGGTTCTTGGCGTTGGTGTGAGACCCCATGAAAATGTGTCGTTCGGGCTCGAAGGGCGCGCCGCGTGGCTCACGACTGGCGTCGCCGACCGCAAAATCAGTGCAATGACGGCAGGCGGATTGCTTAGCGCGTGCGGACACTTGGGCTGGTTCTTCGGATGCGGACTGATGCATTTGGGCGGGGTAAGCATCACATTCGACGACGCTAGTTACGAGACAGCATCATCAACGCAGTTCAAATTCGGCGCAGGTGGTCGATTGGGCCTGCGGGGAAAATTGGGCAATGTTTTCGTGCTTCAAGGTGCGGTGGACGCGCTCGCGCTCCAGCGCGGTACGCAAATCGTTGTGGGACGAACGGTTGTCGCTGAGCACCCGCCAGTGATGATCGGTGCGGAAATCTCGGGAGGATTGGAATTCTAGCCATGAAAATGATTGGACTGATCATCGCGTCTTGCATGGTCGCTGTGGTACTGAATGCGTGTTCGGCGCCTCCGGAAACGGTGGTCGGCAAATGCAATCCGGAAGCGGCCCTGCCGGATCCTGAATGCATCATTGCTGACGCCGGCACCGATGCCGATACCGAGGCGGGCCAAAACGCCATTGGCAATCCGGGCCTCGATCCCGCGAACATGGAGCCGCTGGGTACCTGCAAAACCGGCATATGCGTTCCCGTTCCCAGCGGCAATGCGGGCCTGTGGGCCGAGCCTCCGATTTCGCTCTGGATCGGTCCTGCAGGGCAAGCTCCTGCGAAGTGCCCGGATGATCCGGTGTATGGCGTGCCAAACGAGAAATTCCGCTTGTATGACAAGCTCGTCGCGCCAGCCGCTGTGTGCTCGTCTTGTTCGTGCGGGCCTTCGGAAGGCACGTGCAATGGCGTGCCCGAGAAAATCGAATTGCGTGCAGGCAAATGCAACCAAAGCGGCGTACAGACGATCCCATTCGATGGACCGGCGAATTGGGATGGTTCGTGCTCAAACGATGATACGATCGCGGCAGGTGCAAAATGTCCCGCGGGAAGCCAGACGTTGTGCACGCAATCGGTGAATAGCGCGGCGCTGCCTTTGCCGCCAGACGAAGCGTGCCCGGCATCGGTGAGCGCTCCATCGTTGGAGCTCAAAACGACGTGGGCAGTCGAGGCGCTCGCGTGCCACGCCAATACGCAGGCGCAGAGTTGCAGCACCGAGACGCTCACGCGATACTGCGTCAACGATCCCGGCCCGGCGTGGCTGCAATGCACGTACCGCGAAGGCGTTCACGATACGTGTCCCAGCAATTACAACTACCGACGCGAAGTGCTTTCACCGAAAGAACCCGTCGATAATCGTGGATGCTCCGCGTGTGAATGCGGCAAGCCCGCGGGCAGCGCATGTATCGGTGCGTTGAGCTTGTCCGCGGACGACGCATGCACAGCAGAGCACGTCAAGCTTCAGGTCGCATCGACGGCCGACATCTGTTACGACTTCGTAGCTCCTGGGATTGGAATCAGCTCCAAAGCGATTGTGAACCGAACTTATCTTCCAGGTATGTGCGCCGCGAGCGGCGGCGAGCCTGTGGGGAGCGCGAGCGCCGACGTCGACCACGCGGTCACGTTTTGCTGCATGGAGCCGTTCGTCGAGATCAAACCGCCGACGTGAACGCGAAGACGGCACTTTTTTGAGAAACGGCGTTACCAAATCTTCCGGCCGGCAAGATAGTGGTTGAGGGCCGGCGAAGTAGCGGTCTGGTTCCGTTCTTCGGGCATAGCCGGCCCTCTTTCGCCCCTGGAAGGCCGCGACGGCGTGCGGGGGCGATCTCCTCAATCTGGGCAAGCATCGTCGTCGCGGTCTTTCCGGGAGTCCGCGTCACGAGGGGTACGGAGCTTTCAGCATTGACCTTGCCCGGGTTCACGACCGACTGCGCGATGGCTTTGGGCCTAAACCAACGCTCTTCATTGCCTCGTGACGTCCCACCGTCCACCATCGGAGTCGTTATGAAGATTGCCCCAAGTTCCGGATAGGTTGGGATCGGTTGTGGAGCTTCGTCGCAACGCGGCGCGGCCCGAGCCTGGGCGCGGAAAAAACGTCATCCACGTGCAGGACAACGTGACACTTCCAGTTTGTTTCACGCAATCGAGGCGTCCCGGAATGCCTCCGTCCTGAAACGAGCACGCGACCATTGATGCATTTTCCGCGCATTGCATAGGCCCCCGCGTACTCGCATAGTTTCCCGTAAAGGAAACGGGACCCGCGGGCGCGGGAGCAGGCGCGGTTGGCGGAGCTGAAGTCGATGGAGTAGACGTCGTGGTCGGGAAAGGGAAACTCGGCATAGGAAACGGAAGGCTCGGCAAGGGCAACCCCGCGATTGGAAATGGAAAATTGGTACCAGGAACCGGAGCGCTTGGCGAGGTAGGCGGAGGTGGCTGCGGGGTTGGCAATGGGGGCGCACTTCCACCATAAAGCGCTTGGATCGCCGTCCTATCGCCCTGGGAGAGACCTTCACGCTGCCCAATGCCAGCATTCTGAATTCGAGGAATGATCGTCGGCTTGCCGGTTCGGCTGAATGCGCGCCCCGAATAATGCATGATGCTCTGGTAATCGTAAGGCCCAATGTTCTCGCCCCGACCGCCCGTTTTCTCGAAATTCGACCGATGCTCCGGAACGATTTCGTCAAACATGATGGTCACGAAGTCATCACGATCATCGCGCGATTGTTCGTGAAAGAAACCCGCCGCATGGAGGATTTCGTGGATCACGCTACCGCGACCGCAATCGGCAACCTGTATTTCCTGAGCACCTCCAACGTGCCCGACGTAAGAACTGCATCCACTGCCGCCGCCACTATCGCGAAAAACTACATAATCGCTCTCACCAGCCCGGGGACGCAGCTTGACTTGAGTCGTGTTCACGTGCGAAATTGCCCAGTTGATCCATTCCACCGTCGTGGCTGAAACCGAGGCGTCAATGAAATAGGGAATGTCGCCGCGTGGCCACAGGTCGGTTCGATCGCGGACGGCCATTGCGCCTTGAACCGGGACCGCTGAGCGTTGCGGAAAGCCATATCGAAAAGGTACGAACGTCGCGGGGCCGAGCAGAATATCGCCTTCGAGCACCGCAATGCCGTCGACCACCTCGAAATTGACGAGCTGCCTGGCGGCATTGTTTGCAAGGTAAATGAGCGCACTGCTGAAATGACGCGGAGCAGTAGGACGGTGGGCTTCGACATGTTGCGCCGCTCCTCGAGACGCCCCGATCCAGGTACCCGGAGGCGGACCTGCCATTCGCGTCGGCGCAGAGGAAGACCGCTGATTGCACCCCGCCACGGCAAACACGGCAAAGAGGAGAGCGAACGCACCGGAAAGGGAAACCAGCCTTGCTTCCATCGCCGGACTATCCCAGATATTTGATCCATTTTCCAGAAAAACTTATTCAATTCGGGCAAGGATGCGGTATCTTCCGCGGCCATGAACGGATCCTCGCGTCAGGCCTTATGGATCGCCCTCTTCTTTGTCGTTGCGTGTGAACCAAGCGCGACGACGCAGAGCAACGCCGTAGTCCCGGTAGGGACGACCGCGGAGCATGTAGCGCCCCACGCGCCCTCGGTGAAAACTGAGGGATCGCCAGCAAACAGCGGTGACAAGACCATGTTCGTGCGTGAGCAGCGCATCGACTGCGAGGGCGAAGGCCCAATGCTGTGCATGCAAGTCCGAGACGCCAGGACTGACGAATGGACGCTCTTTTACGGGAGGATCGAGGGGTTTACGTACGAAGACGGCTACGCGTACGAACTTCGGGTGAACGTGGAAGAGGTAAAGGCGCCAAAAGCGGACGCGTCATCGAAACGACTCAGGCTGGTCGAGATCGTATCGAAAGAGAAGGTCGCCAAGCATTGATTGCTTCGTTCTGAGCAGTTTTTCGCGCTCGATCTCATACGGCTTCAATTGTTCGAGGCTCGAGCGCCACGACGGCGCTGTCTGCACGTACATTGCCCAGGAGCACTTTCTTTTGCGTTCGCGTGTTTTTATTGACAACCCCGTGTCAGTCCGTACACTGCGGCGCGGTAACAATGGGTTCTTTCGTTGGAAGTGTTGATCTCAAGCGTGATGGGCGAGGGGAAATCCGTGCTCATGTCGCTGTTGTTGGCTCGAACATCGAAGCGCTGACGGGCGACGAGACCTTTCGCATTCCGCTCGAGCGTTGTGTGATCGTATGGGAAGGGCTGAGGATCATCGTTCGCAACGATGACGGCTCGTTGGCGATGGCGACCGACGACGAAGCGTTTCTCGATGCGCTCGAACGCGCGCAGCGAGGGTTGCTGCGTGGCCACGTTCGGCGCATTCGGAGTGCACGGCGCAGGCGGCGCGCGTTCGCGCTCTTTGGCTTGGGCTTGGCTGCGGCAATCGTCCTTTACGCCGCGAGTGTTCCTGCTACACGATGGGCTGTCGGGGGCGGTATTCCGACGATGATGGACCAGATTGGGGCATCCGCTCTTGATCAGTTGGGCCTGCATGCCGAACTCACTCCTTTGGTCGAAAAGCAATTCAATGGCATAGCGAAGCAGCTCCAACCGGCCAGCTCCTTATCGGGTCGTTCTCTTCGCGTATTGCTTGCCGGTTACGACGATGCGTACACCTTCAATTTACCTCCCGACGTTGTCATCGTGACTTCGGGGCTCGTGTGCAAAGCTGATGATGTCAATCTCGTCACGGCAGCCGTTGCACTCGAACTTGCCCACTTGGAGGCGCGTGACGTGCAACCATCGATTGTTTCGGCTGTCGACTGGTCCACGCCAATGAATCTGTTGGCGGGAAACGATACGAATTTGCGAGATCGAATGCTTGATTTTGCGGATCGTAGACAGTCCCCGGGTTACACGAAAGAGCAACAAGAGGCCGCCGAGGCGCGAGCGTTGGCCATATTGAAACAGGTCATGTCTCCACCGGAAACGGCGGAGAGTCTCGCGGCGCTGGTGGCGCGGGTGAAGCTGCTCCAGGAGGGCGCGGAAGACGTCCAACCCAAGATCGAGAAAAGCAAGGACAATGTTCCCAACTGGTCGGACGCGCGTAGTGAAGCGTGTGATTTACTCCAATCACACCATGACGCGCGATAGTTTGTACGAAACCCGTTCCTGAGCTGGTCCAGCTCGGCACATCCAAAGGCGTTCATTTCGGCCGCCACAAGCAAAGACGTGGAAGCGATGGGCGTGCGCGTGTTGACTGCTCAGACGCTCGACGAGGTTCTCGGTAAGACGAAGCGCTGAGCGCTGTCGTTTGTCCTTCGTCATCGAGTTTGGCCCGCGTCTCCTAGGGTTTTCCAAGCCCGACCACGAAAATCGCGATCTGGAGTATTTTAGAACTTGTCACGGTTTGTCCATCTGCGGTAGGTTTGTCAGCCGGCAACTTTTGGTTTGCCCTGATGGTTTCGCATGGACACACCCGTCGCAATTGGAGAGGTTCTTCTTGGCAAATACCGCGTCGAACGAGTGCTCGGCCAAGGCGGCATGGGCATCGTCGTTGCCGCGCGGCATGTCGAGCTAGGGCAACTGTACGCGATCAAATTCCTGCTTCCTGCGATGCTCGGGCATCATGAAGCAGTCGAACGATTTCTGCGGGAAGCGCGTGCGGCGGCGTGCTTGCAGAGCGATCACGTAGCGCGTGTGCACGATGTCGGACGCATGGAAAACGACGCGCCGTACATGGTCATGGAGTACCTTGACGGCGCGGATCTAAAGCAGGTTCTGTCGCGTCAAGGTCCGCTGCCGGTCGAAGATGCAGTGACGTACTTGCTTCAGGTGTGCGATGCGATCTCCGAGGCTCATGCAGCAGGGATCGTCCATCGAGACTTGAAGCCCGCGAACCTGTTCTTGATTCGTCGCAGAAATGGTTCGCCCTGTGTGAAGGTGCTCGACTTCGGGATCTCGAAACACACGACGTCCGGAGAGGTTGACCTGACAAACACGAACATGCCGCTCGGCACGCCGCTGTACATGTCGCCTGAGCAGATGTCGCAAACGAAGACGGTCGATGGGCGCACGGACATCTGGGCGCTCGGCGTGATCTTGTACGAGCTGTTGGCAGGCACATCGCCGTTTCGCGCGGGATCGCAGTTGGAAGTGGCATTGAAGATTCTTCAGGAAGAACCTCGACCGTTGCGTGATCTGCGGCCCGATCTTCCAACGGGTCTCGAGGATGTGATCGCGCGGTGTTTACGAAAGCAGCGTGATGACCGTTTCAAGACGATCGAGGAGTTTGCTCAGGCGCTCGAGCAGTTTGTCCCTCTAGCACCCGCATCGCGTTTGCCGATGTCGAGCGTGGCGAACATCGAAGCTGCAAAGGCAGACGTGTCCATACCGATCGATCTTCCAACGATTCCGATTGCGGTTACTCCTGCAGGACCAGCCGTGGGCGAACCGACGGCGATTACGTTTGGACAAACGGGAAAACCGCAGTTGACGCGGCGGCGTGGTTTGGGGTTTGTCGTGGCCGGAGTAGCTGCGTTGGTGCTCGTGGGTGGCGCTTGGGCTGGGTGGCGAAGTTTGTCGGATGAGACGGTTGCGGATGACGCAACGTCTGCAGAGCGTTCATCTTCGAGCGTTACGCCGGCATCATCGCCGCCGGTGGTTGTTCCGGACGCACCCATCGTGCCGCGTGAAGAGGTGGTACAGCAAGACAAACCAGTGGCAGCGAAAGTAAGTTCGTCCGATCGCATGAAGGCGAACGTGGTGGCGGAGAAGCCAAAGCCGGTGGTGGTGAAGGTGGTGCAAGCGCCGACACCCACGGCCGCGCCAACGGCGACGGCGACGGCGACGGCCAACAAACGTCGCGCAGATTGAGCTTCAAGTTGGACGAGGAATCGATGCGAGTGTTTGTTTGGCGAAACTTGGTGCGGATGTCGTGGATTGCTCTGGCATTGGTGACGATTGCTGGAGAATCGAGTGCACAGGCCGTGGACCCCCAAGCTACGGCGACTGCTCAG
>CAZETM010000382.1:0-8780 GCA_964514885.1 uncultured Polyangium sp.
GTAAGTGCTTGAGATCATTGATCCGACCCCCTCCAACTGCGGAAGTTGGGCTAGCGGCGCCACTCACAAGTGTTGGTAGCGAATTTCACGAGCAACGACACAACAGTGCCGGCGTCTGCTCAGGTTGTTCGGCAGCAAGCCGGTGCGTGCGCAGGCGATGCCAGGTGGGTGGTTTCAAATGTCGCGAGCACGTGAAAACTAGGCGACGGAGCGAGGATTTCTCCTGGATTTCGAGGGATGTCGACCGACGATTTCGGACGCGCTGTAGTTTGATTCCAGCCACCTAGAGATGAACGAGCTACCGGTTGCGCTTGGAGTTTGACGTTGCCAACGGGTGGCTCGAGAGGTTAGAGTCGCTGGTGCGTGATCCGGAGTCAGTCGCGAACGAAAAACGGAAAGAAAAAACTGGCAAATGCTTCCAGCCGCATTGAGCCAGCTCTGGAAGCCGATAGCGGTATCTCAGGTATCGCAGTCGAGGGGTTCAAGTCGATCCGGAAGCACACTGAGATTGCCATCAAGCCGCTGACGATCCTTGCGGGGGCAAACAGCTCGGGCAAGTCGAGCATCATGCAACCCCTGCTCTTGATGAAGCAAACGCTCGAGGCCCCTTCCGATCCAGGCGTATTCTTGCTCGATGGACCGAACGTACGGTTCACATCAGCCAATCAAGTCGTTTCGAAGTTTGGCAAGAAGAGCGATGACTTCTTCGTGATTAACTTCCGCACGATAAGCGATCGGAGGGTGGGAGTTAGTTATCGAAAATTGCTCGAAGGTGGCTTCGATATCGACAGCATGACCGAGAGCAATCAGCTCGGTTTCGAATATACGTGGCGCATTGGCGGACCGTATCCATATGCGGATGGTCATACGCTTGCAGTACGGGAACGATGTTTTCTGGCTCAAAAAAAGCTTCGGCAACCCGAGGATTGGTCTTCACCCTTGTTGGGAGAAAGGTCGATGTACCCGCTGGCTGTGACCCAAGTCCGCAATGCGCTTTTATCCATGATTCACGTGCCCGCAATGCACGGCAATCCCGAGCGAACTTATCGAACGACCGCCGCGGGACCCGACTTTCCAGGCACATTCGAGCCCTACGTAGCGAGCATTATCCATCAATGGCAGGTGACCAAAGACGTCCGCCTCCAGCAGCTCGGCGCGGCACTCGAAAAGCTCGGCCTCAACTGGAAGGTCGAGGCCGCCCGAATCGACGATACTCGCATTGAGCTCCGCGTCGGACGCCTCAAGAAGAGAACCACTGGCGGCGCGCGCGATCTCGTGAGCATTGCTGATGTTGGTTTTGGTGTCTCCCAATGCCTCCCTGTGCTCGTCGCCTTGATGACGGCGCGTCGGGGTCAACTCGTTTACATAGAAGAGCCCGAAATGCACCTCCACCCACGTGCACAAGTGGCACTTGCAGAAATCCTGGCGGACGCAGCAAATCGCGGCGTTCGGGTGGTCATCGAGATCCATAGCGCGCTCCTGTTGCTGGGCGTTCAGGCGCTTGTCGCCGAGGGGGCACTTCCGCCCGAGCTTGTCGCGCTGCACTGGTTTTCGCTTGCCGAGAACGGCGCCTCGGAGGTACGCAGCGCCGACCTAGACGATGCGGGAGCCTTTGGCGATTGGCCGGAGGATTTCGACGAGGTTACGCTCGACGCCCAGGCCCGATACCTCGACGCTGCGGAGAAGCGGCTCGCCAAGGTGAAGAGCTGAGATGGGTGCCAAGGTTTCGCGGCGCATCGTGATCGACGCCTCCGTCGCGCGCTCGGCGGGTGGTGAGAACGCGGTTTTCCCGATCTCCAAGCATTGCCGCGATTTCCTCAAGACGATGTTGGTCGTGGGCCATCGGGTCGTCCTTACACCTGCCGTGCGCGACGAGTGGAAGAAACACGAGTCCCGTTTCGCCAGGCAATGGCGCGTTGCGATGGTGGCGCGAAAGAAGGTGCTGCCACACGAGCTTGGCGAAAACGGAGCGCTCCGTGAGGCCATCGAGAAAGCTGCAATGAACACGCGTGGGCGAGACGCAATGCTCAAGGATACCCACCTCATCGAAGCGGCGCAGGCGACAGACCGCGTCGTGGCTTCGCTAGATGACACGGTTCGATCGTTGTTCGCCGGGGCCGCAACGCGCGTGCGCGTGCTTAGAGCCGTGGCGTGGGTAAACCCCGGGGATCAACTCGAAGGGGCCGTTGCATGGCTGGAGGACAGGGCTGCTGTGGAGCAGCATCGGCTTTTGGGAACTTGGACAGCGGTCCAAGCCCAAAGTTAGGCTTCGCGGGTACCGACGAGCCTTCGGAACCCGAAAAGTTAAGCTTCGCGGATACCGACGAGCCTTCGTCGATGCCCAAAGTTGGGGTTTGGCGGGTACTCGAAAGCCTTCGGAACCCGAAAAGTTAGGCTTCGTGAATACCGACGAGCCTTCGTCGATGCCCAACGTTGGGGTTTGGGGGTACTCGAAAGCCTTCGGAAACTGAAAAGTTAGGCTTCGTGAATACCGACGAGCCTTCGTCGATGACCAAAGTTGGGGTTTGGGGGTACTCGGGAGCCTTCGAAAGACCGTGACGCGCTCGTAAAACTGTCGCCGACGACGTATGTGGATCGATTGAAAGCCCCACTGCTCGTCATTCGATCGCGTTCCTAGAAAAACACCTCAAGTAATCAACACCAAATCAATCCTGCCCAAGTCTTCATTCACGGAAGACACGGTCGCGCGTACGCGATCTCCCACCGCAAATCGTTGTCCCGGTCCAAGCAGTGCCTGCGACGGCATATCCATTCGAAACGGCCCTCCCGGCAGCGAGTCGATTGCAATCGATCCCGTTGCGCCCGTACCTGCAATTTGTACGACCAGGCCAAACGGTTTGAGCGCCACGATATTACCGAATATTTCGTCGCCCAATTTGCTCGCGTACAGCCGCGCCATGAGCATTCGATAACGCTCCGCTTCGGCTTTGCCCGCCGCCACGCTCGAACGATCGCAATCCGCCGCGAGCACTTCGAGTTCCGCACGTAGCTCGTCGTATTCGCGATGTCCTTCCAGGAACCGCTTGATGATTCGGTGCACGACCAGATCCGCATACCGACGAATCGGCGACGTGAAGTGTAAATACAGCGGTGCGCCAAGCCCAAAGTGTTGTCCTGGTTCGGGCGTGTAACGCGCAGGCCCGAGCGCTTGACCAAGCACCGTGCGAATCGCCGGCGCGAGACGGCCATCTTGGAATTGCGCTTCGAATGCCGACAGAGCTCGAGGCGTCAGACGCGCACCGAAGCCCGCTTCGAAACCGAAGTTGTGCGCGACCTTCGCCAACGTCTCGACTCGCTCCGCAGAAGGCTCGTCATGCACGCGATAAATCCCCGGAAGCCCTCGCGCCACGAGCCATCCTGCAACGGCTTCGTTCGCTGCCACCATCAAGCGCTCCACGAGTTTGTGCGCCGCCGTGTTGCTCCGCTCCGTCGCGATCCCTGTCGGTTGTCCCGTGCGTGCATCGACTTCGATCCGCGCTTCTTCGCGCGCCAAGTTCACGCCTCCGCGGGTTGCTCGAACAGCACTCAAACGAGCCGCTGCCGTACGTAGCCAACGCAAAGTCGACTCGACTGCTGCTGGCACACCATGCGCATTTCCCTCCGCGAGAAACTCATCGACCGCTTCGTACGTGAGCCGCGCGTGCGAGCGCATGAGCGTTTCGTAGATGTCCACCGACGTGATCCGACCTTCCGGATCGATGCGCATCTCCACCGTGAGCGCAGGTCGATCCTCTGCTTCGAGCAGACTCGTCGCGTTCGCGGACAAACTCTCCGGAAGCATCGGGAGCACACGTCCTGCGAGGTACACACTCGTGCCGCGCAGACGCGCTTCGCGATCGAGAACCGAACGCAGAGGAACGAACGCATCGACATCTGCGATCGACACGAGCACGCGTAGCGCTCCATCTGCGTCGGCAGGATATGCAGCGAGCGCATCGTCGATGTCGCGCGTCGATGCAGCGTCGATCGTCACGTGTCGCAAGTGGCGAAGGTCGCGCCGGTTGTTTGTCGAAATGGAACGCTTGGCAGCTTCCTCGGCGGACGCTTCGATCTCTGGGTTGAACACTGCACGCAGACCATGCCTCGCGATGCACCGTTCCATGCCGACGTCGGAGTCTGCGGGAAGGACGCGCGAGACGACCAAACGATCGCCGGAGACTTCCGCAACGACGTAGGTTCCATCGGACAAACGGCTCGCACCATCGAGCGGCCAATCGGTGTTCGCGACGGATCGATCGATGTGCAGATAGGGACGACTTCCACGCACGATGACGCGACCGAACACTTCGGCACGCGATCGAGTCACGAGCGTTAGGTTTGTCGCAGCGAACCGACCCCCTTCGCTGGACGTGACGGTGGCCGTGACGATGTCTCCATCGAGGAACGCATTGAGGTCGGGAGGAGCAACGAATGCGGACGACGAGTGTGCCGAATCGGTGACGACGAAGCCGAACCCGCGAGGATGAACGGAGATGCGTCCACGAAGTGAACCGACATTCATGCGACGCCCATAGCAGACTGCACGTGCGGGTGCGATCGCCGTCGTCGGGGTGCACGAACTGCGATGCCTTTACCGATCATGATCGGCGCGCTAGCCTCCGGCCGCACGACGAGGACGCGATGATGCAGGCAAGATCGGAGTTGATCGCACGGCTTGAAGCGAAGGTGGATCGCGCCTTTCCGAACGTCATCGAAGCGCGCAACTTCTCGGGCCGGACGCTTGTTCGTCTTCGTGAGTTGCTTGCTGGACAGGATGTCGAAGACACGAGCATTGTCGTGTTCGGCTCGTTCGCTCGCGGCGAATACACCGTGGGCAGTGACATCGATTGGACACTGCTCGTCGATGGTCGCGCGGACGACGCGCACTTCCAACGCGCGCTCGCGATCACGCGCATCTTGGACGATGCCAAGTTCCAACCGCCGAGCCCTTTCGGCGTGTTCGATAACGTCTCGTTCAGCCATCCACTGCTCCATCTCATCGGCGGACACGACGACACGAATCGCAACACCACGCAGCGAATTTTGCTGCTGCTCGAGTCGCTCGCGGTTTGTCGTTCCGAAGCGCATGAGCGCGTGATCGAGCTGGTGCTGCATCGGTACGTCTCGGATGATCGAGGTCTTTTGTTCTCCAAGCGGATGCCGCTCGTGCCTCGGTTTCTACTGAACGACATCATTCGTTACTGGCGCACGATCACTGTCGACTTCGTCAACAAGCAGCGTTCGAAGGGCGGATGGGCACTACGCAACGTCAAACTTCGTATGAGCCGCAAGCTTTTGTTTGCCAGCGGAATGCTTGCTTGTTTTGCGCTCGAGCTATTCGGCAAGGATCAGCAGTGGCGCGACGAAAACAGCGGAGTGGATCCTTCACGTGTCATTCGTTTTCTGAGCGATCGCCTGCGTTTGTCGCCGCTCGAGCAGATGTGCGAGGCGCTTCTTCGCCCGTCGGTATTGCCTGAAACGGCGCTGCAAGTGATTGGCTCCTACGATGCTTTCATGGGCATTTTGGCAGACGACGAAAAGCGTAAGCACCTTTCGAGCTTATCGATGGATGCGCTTGGTTCCGACACGCTTTTCAAAGAAGCCACGAGTTTGACGTATACGTTTCAAACCGGGCTCGACAGCATATTTTTCGAGGATCAAGAAGTGGGGGCGCTCGTTCGAAAGTTCGGAGTTTTCTGACGAAACAAGGCGCCTGCTGCGAAATGGTCCGTGAGTATGACTGAAAAACCCAATCGTACGACACGCCGCGGAATTACGGTGGTGGCGCTGGTTCTCGCTCTCGCCATGGCTGCGCTCGAAGCGACCGTCGTGGCGACGGCGATGCCTACGGTGACCGGCGATTTGGGAGGCATTGAATATTATTCATGGGTCACCAACGCTTACTTGATCATGTCGGCGATTACCGTGCCTATTTTTGGTAAATTGGCGGATTTGTATGGGCGAAAGCCCGTGTTGCTCTTCGGAATCGTCGTTTTTTTGATTGGGTCGGCAGCGAGCGGCGCGGCGGTGTCCATGCCCATGCTGATTGCTTTTCGAGCATTGCAGGGGCTTGGTGCTGGGGCCATGCAGCCTATGCCGCTCACCATTTTGGGCGATATCTTTGGTATGGAAGAACGAGCCCGCGTGCAAGGGTTTTTCGGCGCCGCGTGGGGCTTTTTCGGATTGGTCGGGCCGCTCATCGGCGGCGTCATCGTCGAGCACGTTTCGTGGCGCTGGGTGTTTTACATGAACATCCCGTTTGGCATTGCCGCGGTGATGTTTCTGGCGTCCGGATTTCACGAAAACTTGTCGCGACATAAGAAGCCGCATCTCGATATTCTTGGCGCAGTGCTCTTGACGGCATTGGTCGGAACACTGCTCGTTGCGGCTGGACGCGTGCACGAGGACGGCGAGTGGATGTTCGTCTTGGCCACCGCGCTGCTTTTCGGAGCTTTCGTGTACGTGGAAAAACGCGCCATCGAGCCGCTATTGCCGCTCGTCCTGTTCAAGAATCGCATCATTGCGTTGGGCGCGATCATCAATGCGATTTCTGGCGGCACCATGTTTGCGCTTCTCACGTACGTTCCGCTTTTCGTGCAGGGGGTTCGTCATGGCACGCCGACCGAAGCCGGCAGCTCCATTACGCCCATGCTCGTGGCGTGGCCCATTGCCAGTTCGATTGCGGGTCGTATCGTCACCAAAGTGGGGTTTCGAGCGCTCGTGCGTGGAGGCATTGCTTGTACGGTCGTGGGAACGATGGTGCTCGCGCTGTTTGCCCGTGACGGCTCGTTGCCGATCCGCATTGCCGCCGTCTTATTCGGCACCGGAATGGGTTTCGTGAATATCGCGCTCATGATTTCCGTGCAATCCAGCGTGACGTGGGAATATCGAGGTATTGCTACGGCCACCACGATGTTTTTTCGTATCATTGGCGGCACCGTGGCCGTCGGGGTCATGGGTGGTGTGCTGGTCGCCGCGATTGCCGCGGATCCGACGCTTCCCAAAGATGCCGCCAGTCAGCTCTTGTCGCGCGAAGGTATGGCCACGATTGGACCCGAAGTTGTTGCACGAATCTCGGGCTATCTCGAACAAGCCCTAGGAGAGATCTTTTGGATCGTCGCCGCTTTATCGTGGGCAGCGTTGTTCTTCGCCATGTTCTTCCCGCACGTCGAGCCCACGAATGGCAGGCCGGATGCTCCTCCCGTCGGGCATTGAAACGATTTACGGAGTCGTATTGGCAGGCGCTGCTTTCGCGAGCGGTAGGGTATAAGTGCTCGTCCAGTTTTCCTCGAAAAATGTCGACGTGCGAGCAGGAAGTCGGCCACCTCGCGCAATGATTCCCACGTTTCGGCTCTCCGTGAAGTAATCACCTTCCCAATTGCTAGACCCAATCCACGTGGCTTTGGCGTCGACCACGAGATACTTCGCATGTGCCACGCGGGCGAACGGAATGTCCCCGCCCGACCACTTTGGAATGACGAGCACCCGAATCTCCGCTACGCTCGATAAACTATGCAATGCATCGAGAGCGTTCTTGTCTTGCACAGCCCATTCACTGACGAGCATTTCCACTTTCACGCCTCGTGCAGCGGCTCGTCGCAATGCTTCGTCGAGCACCGTAAAACGCTCGCCCGAACGATCTAGCGTTTTGTACTTGAGTACCTGAATCTGAATCGACTTTTCGGCTCCATCCAGCAGCGATACGATGCGCGGCAGCTCCCAACCATCGGGGTCGGGCAGCCAGCCCACGGGGCTTGCGACGAGCTGCACATCTGTCGCTTCAATGGCGCCGAATAGCCCCGGAGCAGTGCCGCGCTGAATTCGTGTGGATACAGGAGCACCACCCGCGAGCGCCCAATCGGTCTCGAAGATTTCGAGGAGTTGGTTGCCGATTTTCGCAGAATAGAGACGCACGCCCAATTCCTGGATATGGTCCAATGCGCGCCAATCGAAGTTTTGACTACCAATGAATGTCGAATGCCCGTCGACGATGAAGTATTTGGCATGCTGCACTCCGCCGTAAAGCGTATCGCTTTTGATGCGCCGCACTTCAATGCCAGCCTTCGCGAGCCGATCGATGGTATCTGGGTATTTAGGAACAAACTTTTCGTCGACCAAAAAGCGAACTTTCACGCCGCGCTTTTGAGCCTGCATCAATGCGTCGAGGATCGGTGTCAGCTTGCTCGTCGCGATCCACGCGGGCTCCGCTTCGCTTGCGTAAAATTGCGCCACATCAATGGTGTTTTTCGCACTGTTCACCATCTGCAGCCACACGTCCGCCGCGTTCTCGATGTCGGACCGATCCAGCTTCGTTTCGACGGGCTCGGACTCGATCAACGACAGGCGCACCGGGGCGATATCCGGAGCCGTGGACGGAGGTTGCGCGCCTGAGCAGCCAATCAGCGACGCGAAAACCAGAACGAAAGCCGAGCGGATCATACGGCGCATTGTTGCATGCACCGCTCGCCGTTGCACCTAGTTGCGCAGTCGTCGCGGACCTTCGACGACACGCACATCCGGGGTCAAGTCGAACCCAAAAGACAAACCCAAGGTCACTCGAATATCGTGCAGCGGAGCCATCTCCAACGTGGCAGGGACGAGACGCCAACCAGCATCGAACAGTGCCGCGATCGGTTGGTCGTTGATGGCGATGAGCGTCCGTTCGACATGGGTTTGTCCGAGCGCACCTACGGCCCATCGCCCTTCGCTCGTCCAATGAGGAACGACTTCACCTCGAGCATCCAGAGCCCACAAACCATAGAGCGTTTCGAATCGAATGA
>CAZETM010000383.1:0-8776 GCA_964514885.1 uncultured Polyangium sp.
CCACGACGCGAAGCGGAGTTGGAGAGGGGCCGGGGGTGAGGTGTGCGTAATGATCTGACGCAAGGCTGTGCTGCCTGTCGATTGCGGTATTCAGCGCTATTACAAAGTTGTCCCATTTGTAGTGCTCCTGCGCTGACCATTTCCGAGGCGACCAGCCGCATTCAACCCACGTCACGCGTAGCGTGGGTAGTGAAATGGCTCGTGGTGTTGTCGAACCTGGGTGGATTCGGCGTGGTGGCCTGGACCAGCTTGTTCCTGTTGTCCGACGGATGGCCGCCGAAAAGCGCAATGGATGTCCTCATGTACCCGCTCGGGGCCATGGGCGCCAGCCTGGGGGCAAGTATCATCGTCGCCATACCGCTGGCGATTTGGATTGGTTTGCTCAAGCTTTTCGAGCGCTTCTTCGCCCGCTTCGTTGACGGTCCGAGGCGTACGTTGCGGATCGCCATCGATCGACACCCACGTCAATCGGGTCGGCAGAAGCGCCACTTCCTGCACGAATTGCGGGAAAAACTGGTTTCGTTCGTCCGAGCGAAAACGCAGAATTCCGAGCGCTTCTTTTGGCCTGCTGTCGGTGTATTTTTCGCCGCGCAAATCCTTGCGGAAGTATTCGGTGGTCGCCCGACGGTAAAGACGTCGAGTTGGTCGGCCTTTGGCGAATCGATGGTCGTGCTCGGCGTGATCAACTTGCTCTCGCTGCTAATCGGGGCCTTCATGATCGGCGCGTTCGGTTCGCTAGCCGCCTTTTCGTACAATTTCCTGACGCAAGGCCCTGCACTATTCGGTTATCGCGCGGCGCCTCCGGCCGTAGACAACGAAGCTTTGATTCAATCGTTCATCCAAAACCGCGAGGAAATCGTCGGCCGAGCCGTGTCGCTCGAAACGCGAGAGGTATCAGCTTTAGCTGCACAACTGGATACACAAAACTTGCCCACCCATTTACGCGCCCCTTTGTCCGGTAAAACGTGTCTTGCATTTCGGGTCGTCGGCGAAAATGATGGTCACCCGGTCAGGGACGCCGATGCGGTGAGTTTTGCCGTGGTCACCGATGACGACAAACGTTGTGTAGTGACGAATACCGATGTCGTGGTGGATTTAACCGCTATTGACGATTCTGTGCGTGAAGCGCTTCTCGAAGAGGGAAATCGCATACGTATCGTAGGCCGGCGTGTTCAGTTGCAAATTGGCTCGGAAGGATATCGCGGCAACGGCGAGCGGCGAATGATGCTCGATGCCGGGGACGGTTTACCGGTGGTGATCACGGACGAGACGCATCGCGGTTGAAGTCTTGAAATTGTCGTTTGGTACCTGCCTGGGTATCGTGCTAAGAGCCCGCTCGTGCCGTTCTCGCCAATTCTCGGTCAAGATGAAGCCATTCGGACGCTCGTGAGGGCGCTCGAAGGCGGACGAGTTCATCACGCGTACCGTTTCGAGGGTCCGGACGGGGTCGGCAAGGAGATGGCGGCGTTTGCGCTGGCGCAAGCGCTCGTGTGCACCGCTGGGGACAAGCTCGGGTGCGGGAAGTGTGATGCGTGTCGTCGTGCGGTGACGTTATCGACCGAGCGACCGGAAGTGCCGCTGCATCCGGACGTGATTTTGGTCGAGCGCGGGCTTTATCCGGCATCGATCATTGGCAAGGACGAGGTCGCGCAGATCTCGGTTGATCAAATTCGCAAAGTGGTCCTGACGCACGCGTCGTATTCTCCGCACGAGGGGCGTGGGCGCTTGTTCATCATTCGGCGCGCCGAAGAATTGGCCGGCACGAGCAATGCCAGCGCGGCAAACGCATTATTAAAATTCCTCGAAGAGCCCAAGCCAGGCACGCATTTCGTGCTCATCACATCGCGGCCGGATCGGATGCTCGATACCATTCGATCGCGCACGCAAAAGGTACGCTTCGCTCCGTTGTCGGATTCGATTTTGCACGGAATCCTCAAGGCCCAAGGTATTGCTGCGGAAAAGCAGGATCTGGCCATTGAGCTGGCGGCGGGAAGCGCTTCGGCTGCGCTGCAGCTCGTGGATGCGGAGCGCACGGTGGCCCGAGATGAATTCGTGGCCGCGATGATGTCCGCAATGCGCGCCCCGGACCTCGGGCCGGCCGTAAACATTGCGGAAGGCCTGGATACGAAAGACAAGGATCGGCTGAAGGAAGATTTGCGGGCATTGGCCGCGACGTTAGCTCGTTCGGCGCGTAAGCGTTTGGAGACAGAGCCTGTGGGCGCGAGCATTGATGCGCGGCGATTCGAATCGGTACTGCGAGCGATTGGGTATTTGGAACGCAATGCGTCGCCCAATCTATCGATTATCGCGCTCGTTTCGGAATTGCGTGCGGCCGTGCCCTGACAAGACACGTCAAAACGACCGCAACAAAGAGCGCGTCCTAACGTGAGCCTCCTCGACGTGGCTTCGCCAACAACCCCCTCCATGAAACACCCACGTCGAGGAGCGATCCTCATGGAGGGGCTCCATGTACGCGTCATCTCGACGGGTAGTGTCCTAATTAGGACAATGGACGGTTTGTCTTTACTAAACTAGGACACGTGGACGATGGCTACGACACTTGTGTGTCGCACCTTCGCCAGCTTGTCGAAGATGCTACCGCAACGCCCGGCGATCGTGTTCATTCCCGCGTCTTCCTCCGACGTGAGGCGCTGAAGAAGCTTCGTGAATTGGAGGCCAGGATTGATGCCGCCGAGCGCATCCACGAACGCTAGCGATCTCTAACGACGCCCCTCTGGGCGGCGCTCTCAGCTTTTTCTGCCACATCAAAGGCCTTGTCAAAAGCATCCTCGATCTGCTGATCCGTTGCCCCAAGGCGCAGATCACACACAAATTGTGGCGTGACCGTGCTGAGGTGTCGACCGCTTGGGTCGAAACTGGGACCGCTGACCCACCAAAACGCGCGAACCAAATCACTCACGCCGTATTGGTGTGCAAACGTCACCAAACAATCGGCCTTTGGCGTGGGACCGTGCTTGCGGAACCAAAACGAAATCATGTTGTTATGGCGATTGCCGCCCCACTTGATGCTGGTCATTGACGTCGGAGCGACGTCAACGTGCGTGTCGGCCAGCTTGGCGGCGAACGTCGTCATAATCGCGTGCAGCGTTGAGCGCATGGCGGTGCGCCGGTCGGTTCGGTGGCGCTCTTCCAGTCGTAGTCGCGCTTCCGCCTCCGTTACTTGAGCCGCCTTCTGCTCCGCGGCGTTTTTTTCTTCTTCCAGTTTTCTGAGTCTGTCTTCGAGTGCCATGGTAATCGCCGTCTCCTACGCAAGCCTGCGCAGCCGGTGCGCCCGCTTGTCGGGTTAACCGTCCCATCCATTTTTCGCCTAGTCAAGCGCGCAGTGGGTGGTTTTTTTTTCATCCAGTGCAAGTTACAATTTGTGACTTTCTCGTTGTCTCAACAACGAAACGCGCTTGACTTACAAAACGTCGCCGAGTTTCACTGGCCAAACTGACATATAATGTCCTAGCGACACGGACAAACCATAGAAAACGCGTTGTTTCGTGATAGTGTGGTCTCACTTGACGCGCTCCGATGAGTCGATTTGTTCGACGCCGGGACGCTCACGAGGGGACCATGGCGAACGTCTTATCCGACGAAAAGCGTCTTGCCGTGCTTGCTGCGCTTTGCGACGGTAACAGCATCCGAGCGGTCGAACGGATGACCGGCGTCCACCGCGACACTGTTATGCGCTTTGCCGTGGCATTGGGGGAAGGCGCGATCCACTTGCACAACAGGCTAGCGCGTGGCCTTTCGTGTTCGCTTGTCCAGGTTGATGAGATATGGTCATTCGTGGGCAAGAAGGAATCACGCGTCACCGAGAAGGACGCAGCGGGTATCGGTGAGGCGTACACGTTCGTCGCTCTCGACGCGTCGAGCCGCTTTGCGATCGGTTGGTACGTCGGCAAGCGTGACCAGGCGTCAACGGACGCGTTCATGAACGATGTCCGCGCGCGTCTCGTCGTGATGCCCGCCATGACGTCGGACGGGTTCGCGCCGTACGTGAGCGCGATCGGCGCGTCATTCGGTCCTGGCATCGACTACGCGCAGACGATCAAGAACTACACGAAACGTGGACGCTCGGACGGTCAACGACACGACCACCGCTATGAGCCCGCGCGTGACCCGTTCATCACCAAGAAAAGTATCTTCGGAGCGCCAAACCTGGACAAGGCGAGCACGGCCTATGTCGAGCGGAACAACGGGACAATGCGCCACCATATCGGACGCATTCGTCGACTCTGCTACGCGTTCAGCAAGAAGATCGACAACCACCGCGCAGCCATTGCGCTTGGATATGTCCACTACAACCTTTGCCACGTCGTCTCGACGTTGCGCGTAACGCCCGCTATGGCGGCCGGAGTAGCAGATCGCGTGTGGGATCTGCGAATGCTTCTGGACGCGTTGCTTTCGGCAGAGCCTTGCGAGCCGCCGGTCAAGCAGCCGCTTGCGCCACGCGTGCCGGAAGCGACGCATCGACCATTGCCTAATGGGAAATGGTTTTTGCGAATAATCGATGGCGGCAAGGCCAAGCCCGTGGCGCCTACGCCGATCGCGCCCACGCCCGCGCCAGTTGTAGCCGCGGCGGCGCTAAACGAGCCCGAGCTACCGCCACGGGGGACGCAGTTGGATTTGTTCGCGCGGCGGCCACGTGACAGGCAGGTGGTGCTTTTTACGGACGAATAGCGCCGCAATTGCCGGCGATTAGCTGATAAACTTGACACCGCTCGGCAGTTGCAGCGGTGTCTGGCGTGGCATCAGTTCGTTTGGATGCGCGACGCGAATTTTTGCGCCCTGAGCAAGCTTGTGGCAATCCGCATCGAGCGTAACGAAAACGGCCGCATTACCTCGAATTGCGCAAGCCAAAATCATTGCGTCATATTTCCAGTAATCTTTCCCCAAGCCACCTTTCACTCGCGCCTCTATTAAATTTGCGAATGGCATGTGCTCGCCCAAAAGCTCCGCTGCCTTCAAATCAAATGCAACAATCTCTATGCCCTTATAACGCGGCATGGGTTTACCTTGCTTCCGAAGTATCTCGGCAATCGTTGGCGCCGCAATAAGAAGCCTATGGCCAGCGTCAATCATAGCGTCGCAAAACAATCGACAAGGCAAGGATTTGGGGTCATCCGCGCGCTCCCTGAGCAATCCGCGTATGCATACACCCGTGTCCAACATCGCCCGATGCGGAAGCACACTGGAATCAATCATTGTGGAAGCCCAGAACGATCGTCGAAGTCAATGTCGTCTCCACCAACACTACAGAACCATTCGCGCCATGCGGGCCGCGGATCGCTTTCCGACAAGCGCTCAAATGAAACGAGCTGCCCGCCAACTATCGTCCCTTCCGCATCTCGTTGCACCGAAGCGTCAATGTCAATTTCACGATAAAGGCAAGATCCTATGTCACGGGCTTGCTCCTGTGTTGCCATCAACGTGAACTCGTCCTCCAATTCGCAACGAAAGCGCACCGCTGGACGGTTGCCACCAATGCGAATTGGGATTGCGCGTATTGAAATCGTCTCGTTGATAGGCTCCGCTGAGCGTTGTTTTTCAGCTACAACGTTGCCGTGCCATGGTCCAACCAAAACCTTCACATGGTGATCGGTTGGAAGGTGGATAATTGCTGCGCGTGCACGCTCCACGTGCTTTCCGCATCCTTTGGGTACTTCGCCGCCAGAAATTTGTTCTACGGCGTATTGTGCGCATGTTTTCGCCAAATCCAAACGATCCGGCAACGCAGCAATCGCCAGGCACTTGTCGTAGATCTTGATATTCGTTAATTTGATGCCGCCAGCTTCGTTAGCGTTGGCTGCAACTAGCTGGAAAAACGCAGCGGCAAGTTCCAAAACCGCCGGGACATCGGCCGTTTCTGGATGAACTCCAGGGCCGTCGATCTCCAGGACCACACACTGGTCCCACGGCGGATGATGCGAGCGCATCATACAAGCGTGTCACATCCTTCTGGAGTTGCCAAGTTCCTTCTGGAAGGTTGGTCTTAGCAAACCTAAAACACCTTCGTTTCTAACGCTTTTTCTTCCGTTGCCACGGCGTGGCCGGTATGGGTTGTGGCGGCTCGCGCCAGTGCCCCGACGCAACGACCTTCTGCAACCATCTACGCGCCTCGGTGAGCCGTAGGCCGTACGTCGCTTCCCTCATAGCCGCTCGGAGGCATTTCGACGCACTGGAAATCAGGCGCGCAATCGGTATCGGCGCAGTCGGCATTGCCATCAGCATCGTTATCGACCCCATCGAGGCAATCCTCGGGCACGACCGTTGTCCCGCCCGAGCCCCCCACGCCGCTCGACGAAGACGCTTGCTCACTTCCGCCCTCCCCGCCCGAGCCTCCCGAATTTTCGTAGACCCGCTTTTCAGTCGTGCAACCGCTCATCGTAGCGGCGTAGAAAAAAACAGTGGATATGGCGGCAACCAATACGTGCGACATGAGGCAACCTCTCTCTACGATGGACATGACAAGCGCGGCAACGATATGGGAATCAGCGCGTGAGGGAAAGAGTCGCGGACAGAATCGAAGACTCAGCGCGGAATCGCTCCGTAAAGCACCAGGTTCACCAAACGGCTGGCAAAACTTTCGTCGACTTCAGCCCGCTCGACGAATACCCGATGAAGAATCGAGCCCGCCAGGGCGAAAAGCAAAAGCCCCACATCTGCTTCCGGCGGCAATTCGCCACGCTGAACAGCTCGCTCGATTACGATACGCGGCATGTCCCCACCAGCTCGTTGCCACATCGAACCCGCCATTTCGCGCACTTCGGGACTGTCGCCATCGACGAATACAGTGCGCACGACACCCATCCCGCGCGCCGAGGTGACGAAACCTCCAACCACCTTGATCAGCGATATCAAATCCGTACGTAGCGCTCCGGTATCCGCCACATCGCGCACATGCGCCATCGAATGCTCGAGAGCCGCTCGCACTAGCTCCGCTTTCGTGGGCCATCGCCGATAGATGCTGGTTTTATTGAGGCCCGCAAGCTCCGCAACCTCGGGAATGCTGAGCCGCTCGTAACCCACCAGCGCAAGCTGTTGCAAGGCAAGATCGAGCACTTTTTGGACCACGGATTCGCCACGCCTGCGAGGAGGCACGTCTGCTCGAGAAGAGGCGACCACACAACATCCTACCCATGCTCGGTTGGAACGCAACAAGTGGTTGCTTTCGCCGTCCACTTGTCGTACAAAGCAACTCGTAGTTGCTTTGTAGCGGATGGGAGGTGTCGAAGTGCGCGTGACGATCATCGCTTACGGGAGCCGCGGGGACATTCAGCCATATTTGGCATTGGGCGGGGGGTTGCTGAGGGCGGGTCATGTGGTCCGGATAGTGACGACGATTGACCATGAGGAACTGACTAAGTCGTACGGGCTCGAAGTTTCGGCGGTGGATTTCGATGTGCGTGCGGCGCTGCAGACGGACAAGGCAAGCGCGGCGATCGAGGGCGGTGGGCTCGTTACTTCGTTTCGGCATTTCGCGGAGATTGCCAAGAAAGGCGCTCGGTTGATTACCGAAAAAGCGCTGGAGGCGTGCCAAGACAGTAACGCGATATTGACTGGTTTCAGCGCTGTTTTTATTGCGGAGGGGATTGCCACGAAGCTCGGAATTCCGCTGATCCAAGCTTACAATGTGCCGCTGACACCGACGGCGGCATTTGGCGGAGCGCTGGTGCCGGGAATGTCGTGGGGGCCTCTGAGCCGGCGACTGTCGCATCGGCTTACTCGTGAAGCGATATGGATGCTGCTTCGTTCGTCAGCGAATGAAACGCGCATGGAAGTATTGGGAATGCCGTCGGCTTCTCGATTTGCGCCCACGGGAATGGCGGGATTGGCGCCCGGGCCATTGTTATATGGCCTCAGCCCGTCGGTATACCCGCCCATGTCCGAATGGGGCGACGAAGTGCAAATGACGGGGTTTTGGTTTGCGGAAGAGCCGACGGGGTGGACTCCGCCGGCGGGTTTGGAGGAGTTTCTCGCGGCAGGATCCAAGCCGGTTTGTATTGGTTTTGGGAGCATGAGCCAAACCGATCCGGAGGCGACGACGCGATTGATTCTCGATGCGGTCGCGCGCTCGGGGCAGCGGGCCATTCTGTTGTCGGGTTGGGGAAAACTGACGGCGAGCGAGCGACCGAATACAGTGTTTCAGCTCGATTCGATTCCGCATTCATGGCTGTACCCGCGTACGAGCGCGATCGTGCACCACGGCGGAGCTGGAACGACGGCGGCGGCTCTTCGCGCGGGCGTACCGGCCGTAATCGTTCCGTTTCACGGCGACCAACCTTATTGGGGAAAACTAGTCCACGAAATGGGCATCGGTACCGAGCCGATCCCACGTACGCGTCTGACGGCGGAGAAGCTGGCCAAAGCAATCGATCGCGCAGTGCACGATGAATCGATGATCAAGAAAGCAGCCGAACTCGGCGCCCGCATTCGCAATGAAGATGGCGTCAAGAAAGCGGTGGAGGTTATCGAGAGAATATTTGCGACGAGAGCTTGAAGTGAACTGGGGCTTCACTCATCGAGCGACTTGCCCATGCGATCGTATTCGGTGCTGTCCATTCGACGGCCAGACCAAGCAAAACACGAATCGCCGCTGGTGATCACAATCGCCACATCGCGTGCTCCGGCATGATACGTCGCGAGCATTCCACTCGAGCCGACGTCCGGAGCGCCTTGTCCAATACGCTGGAACGTCACCGGCACTCGGCTTTTGCGATGCATGGTGAGGCCGTCGATTTCGAGGGTCCCCGGAGGTTCGGCAGGT
>CAZETM010000384.1:0-8771 GCA_964514885.1 uncultured Polyangium sp.
TCGTTCGTTATGCCGCAAGTAAACTATTGATCGAAGGCATCCTCAAGCCCCTGGGAAAGACATCGATGATGCCCGAAATCTTCGACGACCTTGCCGAAGTGCACCGCGCCCCCGGCGTCTCCGATGACGACGCTCCAGCCGAAGCCGAAACGCCTCCGGCACCGTGATCAACGCGTCTCACCTGTCGAGGTGAGCTTCGCCAAGTTGATCACGCGCACCTCGGTTACCAAGACACGCTTCGCAACGTCGGCAAAGGCCACCTCGCGCACCGAATGACGTTCGCCAAGTTGATCACGCGCACCTCGGTTACCAAGACACGCTTCGCAATGTCGGCGAAGGGTACCTCGTCCACCGAATCACGTTCGCCAAGTTGATCACGAGCACCCTGGCAACCAAGACACGCTTCGCAACATCGGCGAAGGGCACCTCGTGCATCGAGCCTTGCGAATCGTTTGGCGGTGGCCGAGTCTTCCTCCTGCAATCGACCCAGAGCCGTCCACTACAAGCTGACCGCAAGCCGCGAGACACGAATTCCTTGCGTTTGCCCTGAACTGACATCATCTTCCCACGTTGTGCAGGAGGGAGAAATCATCGGGGGGCGTTTCGTCCTCGGAACGTTGGCCGGCCAAGGAGGCATGGGCAGCGTTTTTCGCGCCCACGATCGAGCCACCCGTAAACCCGTCGCCGTCAAGGTCCTCGCCCAGCACGACGCCGATGCCATCAGCCGATTCGATCACGAGGCGCGCATTCTGGCCGAGCTGGGTCATCCCCATATCGTCGAGCACGTGGCGCATGGCGCCACCCAGGACGGTGCGCCGTATTTGGTCATGGAATGGCTCGAGGGGCAAAGTCTGGCTGCGCGGCTTCTCGAAGGCAGGCTATCGCAAATCGACGCGCTGCAATTGGTCACCAATATCGCGTCGGCCCTGGCCGCCGCTCATACCCGTGGAATCGTGCATCGGGACATAAAACCGAGCAACATATTCTTGGTCGATGGCTCGGTAGGCGCCGCCAAAGTTCTCGATTTCGGTTTGGCGCAAGCGGCAGTGGGAGGAGCTCGATTGACACGGACCGGCAGTGTCATTGGCACACCGGGTTATATGGCGCCCGAGCAGGCTCAAGGTTCACGCGGACGCGTTACTGCGCGGGTGGACGTGTTTTCCCTTGGTGCATTGTTATTCGAATGTTTGACCGGGAAACCTGCATTCGAAGGGGAGGGCGTCATGGCCATTCTCGCGCGAGTCTTGCTCGACGATGCTCCTCGTGTACGCTCGATTTTACCAGACATCCCGGAAGCGCTCGATGCGCTCGTGGCGCGAATGTTATCGCGTGTTCCGGAAGCGCGTCCGGCCGATGGCTCCCAAGTATTGCGCTTGCTCGAGCATATCGCCCGGGGGCATTCGACCATTGCCACGAATACTCCGCCTGCTCCGCAATTTCTGGGGGATCACGAAAACAGTTTGGTCTGCATTGTTCTGGCCGCGGCAGTTACGGAAAAGACGGATGGTGAATCGAGCCCGACGCTGCGCACGGATTTGCCGCATGCTCGCTGGAATGAAATGCAACGCGTGGCAGCACGTCATGGAGGCGTTGCATCGGAGTTTCCCGGTGGCGGGCTGCTCATTCGATTGCATGGCACCGACGATCTTTTGACGCGCGCGGGACGTTGCGCGCTGGCCGTATCCCGTATTTTGCATGGTTTTCGCGTGGCATTGGTAACGGGATGCGCGGACGCAGCGCTGGATCTTCCTTATGCCGAAATCGTCGGGCGAGCCATTCATTTGTTGGAATTCTCGAAGCGGAAAAAAAGCGCCACTGGAGTGCGCATCGATAGTCGCACGGCCGCGCTGCTCGAGGGAACATTTTCAGTCTCCGGCCCCCTCGAAGCGCCTCGATTGCGTGAAGAGTACAGCAACATTTGGCTGCCGAGAAAAGTATTTTACCACAACACGCCTTTCGTGGGTCGAAAACGCGAAATCGACACGTTGGTGGATTTGTTCGCGGATGGCTTCGAAGAGGGGGAATCGGCCACGGCGCTCGTCGTGGGCCAAGTCGGCATCGGGAAGTCGCGTTTGGCGCAAGAGGTGCTCCGGGCCTTCGAGGCTCGGAAACTGGACGTTCCCAAGGTGACCGTTCGCCCTGATGCCTCCGGTGTCGATTATGGGTTGGTCGCAGCATGGTTACGCAACATCGGTTCGTTCACTACGGCGTCGTCGGCTGCCGACATTCGCGCGACGCTGGCAGATTTGGCCAAACGTGCGGGGACGGCCGTCCCGGATATCGTGAATGCATATTTTGACGACGAATACGATGATCACGGTCGCTTCGTCGCCCCGGATGCCGATCAATCCATTGCTCCGGCAGATCAATTGCGCGACGGTTGGTTCGAATTCTTGCATGCAATCGTCCGCTGGCGCCCGGCTCTCGTCGTGATCGAGGACGCGCAATGGGCGGATACTGCATCAATGGACCTCTTGCACGATTTATTCGCGCAACCCGACATTCGTCCAGTCGGGGTGTTGGCCGTAGCTCGCCCCGAAGTACGCGAGCGCGGGTTTGGCCTGCTTTGCCAGCGAAATGTTCAAGAAGTGCGTCTCGGCCCGCTGTCGCAAAAAGCCGCACGCCAATTCGTTTCGAGCATTCTAGATCAATCGGTATCGAGCAAGCTCACTGTGGACGACATCGCTGCGCGGGGCGAAGGGCATCCGCTATTTCTCGAAGAATCCATACGATCTGCCATTGAAGATCGAGCGTCGCTTGCTCCCGAGGTGCTGCTTGCCGTGCATGGCCCGAAATTGGCGCGCCTTGCGCCGGACGCGCGGCATGTGCTTCGTTTGGCCAGCCTGGTCGGCGTCACGTTTTGGCTGGGCGCCGTTTTGGCATTGCAATCCGATACCAAAGACACCGCGGCATTACGTTGCGTCTTCGATCAGCTCGTGACCCACGGAATCATCGCGAGACGGCGCGCGAGCCGCGTGCCCAACGATATCGAATACATGTTCGCCCAGCCCAGCGTGCGCGAAGCTTGTGTCGCCACGTGGACCGAGGAAGACCGAATTCGTGGTGAAATGCTGGCAGAACAATGGCTAAGCAAACCCGATGTTCGCGAAGCACTCAGCACGCGTGAAGAACAGGTTTCTCCTGCCAAACGAAAAAAGGATTGGCGTTAGGACGAAGGCGAAACCACGGCACACGCAAACACGTGACCCACAGAACAATCCTGTCGACACAAAAAACACGCCAGATCGTTCACGCCAAATCGTCAGGAATAGGCTAACCTACGCGTGTGGCACCGAGTTCGAGAGGCACGATGATTGGCTCACGACGAACGCTTTTTGGGATAGCCACCGCGTTTCTGATGCTCGCGAGCGCCGATTGTCGCAAGGCGCCGCCACGCAAAGAAAAGACCTTGCCACCTCCCTCGCAAGCAGCATCGGCCGAAGCGCTGACCGTTGCGAGTGCAGAACCGGAAGAGAGTCCCGAGCCCGAGGGATCGTCCGCGTCCGCACCAACGGGACCCAAAGCGCCGACTGCAACCGGCGGGCAAAGTAGCGGCGGGGCAAAACGCAAAAAAGGTCGAGGAGTTCAGCGGAGCACGGCGCGATTCATTCTCGATGGTCCGGAACAACCGATTGCGATGGGTGGAGGCGCGACGGTCTATTCCAAGGGAATCATTTGGCGTTTGTCGGGCAATGCAGCGTCGGTGAGCTTATTTGGACCGAATGGCCCTGCGCCAGGCCCCTTGGAGCCGGAACGCTCGAAGAAATGGTCGGGAAGCAAAGTCGCCGTGGCCGAAGACGCTTCGGGTGCAAAACACGCGTATTGGATTGAAGGCAAGGACCTCGTTCGCAATACGATCACGCCTGACGGCAAGCTCGAAGGTGCAACGGTCGTCGCGAATGATGCGGTGGTGGGAACGTCGCCGTCGGCGCTACGTTCGGGCGGTCGCGACGTCGTGGGTTATATGGCGTTGGGAAATGCGCGCAATGCCGAAAGGCACGCTCGGTTATGGGTCGAAGGCGGGGGCATTTTGGATTTGTCGCCTGAAGGCTCGGGCGCGTCGTCGATTTCATTGGTGCCCGTGGGGGAAGGCCAAGTCATTGCAATGTGGCTCGATGCGCGTACAGCCATGAGCCCGGTGCATGCGCGTAGGTTCGAGGTACGCGAAAAAACGACGGCCATGGCCGAAGACGAAGTCGTATTCGTGGGCGGGCCGCCGGAGGGTTATCCAGAAATCGCTGCGGTACGTAGGGCAGGATCAGCGGCTGGGCTGCTTGCGCTGTCCACCGAAAAGGGTTTTGCGCTGCATAACATTTTTGTGAATTGGCAGGGTAAATCCAAAATCAAGACGCTCGATTATCCGAATGGTATGGAAACCGCTCCGGTCGCGGGAGCCAATGCATGTGGTGAATCGATTGTCGTCTACGCAAGGCCGGAAGCGAAAGCGCCTGGCTCTCCGCATGTGCTCGAATTGGCGACGCTCGGAAACAGTGGCTCGATCGATGTCGAGGAAGTGGCGGCGTATCCAGGCCACGTGCAAGAACTCAGCGCTGCGGGCACGGACGAGAATACCGCGTGGGTGGTCTATACAGCGAACCTCAAGTCCTTCGCACTACGCATCAGTTGTGGGGGCAAACCCCCAGCCCCAGACAAACCAGCGGCCAAATAAGCCGCCAGAACAAAAGTGTTGACAGTCGGCACGTCCCAAGGTTATTGCCCCCGTTCTACCCGTTCTACCCGTTCTACCCTACGTAACGCGTTTGTCGCCGATTAACGGAGAAGCAGCTTCGATGGATCGTTTTCCCCCCGGGTTTGCCGTAATTGATGTCGAAACCACGGGATTACGGTGGAAAGGGGATCGAGTCATCGAAGTCGCCGTCGTAAGGCTCGATGCGAGCGGCAATGTGCTTTCCGAATTTTCGACGCTGGTCGATCCGGAGCGTAATCCTGGGGCGACGCATATTCATGGACTGTCCGCGGAAGACTTGGAAGGCGCGCCGCGCTTTGCGCAAATACTGAGTGAGCTGATTCGGCATCTCGATGGCGCGGTGATCGTCGGGCATAACGTCATGTTCGACATCTCGTTTTTGCGTGAAGAGCTTTTGCGTACTGGAATGACCGTGCCCATGTATCCGTTTTTATGCACGCGGGACCTGACGCAAGTGGTTTTCCCCAAGCTTGGCGAATACCGGCTCGCAGCGTGTTGTCGGGCGTTCAAGATCACGCAAGGCCCCGAGCACCAAGCATTGGAGGACGCACGGGCGACGGCAAAGCTTTTCGTTCATTTGTGGAGCAATGAAGACGCGCGTAAGAATTATCCGCGAGATCTCCGCTATGCTCATTCGGTGACCTGGCCCGAAGTGACCGAGCCCATGCGGATTTATTCGCGTGAGGAAGCCGCTCGGAAGCGAAAAACCGAAGAGTCGCGGATGGCCGACTTGGTCGCGAGTTTGCCCGAAGGAACGTCGAATGGCAACGTCGATGGTTATTTGGATTTACTCGACGAAATCTTGGAAGAACGCTACGTCATCGCCGATCACGCGCAGAAAGCTCGTGAGTTTCTCCATTCGGCGGGCTTATTGCGTGGCGACGTGCTCGCTGCACACCGCGTCTATTTGACCGACGTTGCCCGAGGAGCGCTCGTGGCGGATCTCGGTCAAGGCTTGGGTGCGGCGGATGTGGAAATCGTGGCCAAGTTATTGGGTTTGTCTCACGACGATCAGACAAACGCCATGGCCGAAGCGCGCGCGAGCGGCAACAAACCACTGCGTCCATCGAGCAGACCATTACGAGCTGCAATGACGGTGTGTTTTACGGGGGATCCGGTGCCGTCCAAGGACGAGCTTAGTCGACGGGCAGCCGCGGCGGGGCTTGCCGTAAAAGAATCGGTGACGAAAAAGCTCGAATTGTTGGTGGTGGATCAGCCGCGATCGAATTCGGCGAAAGCGCAGAAAGCGCGTGCGCTTGGGACGCGAATCATGACGGTGCCGGTGTTTTTGGTGGGGCTGAGGAGAATGAGCGGCTAGCTCACTTCTTCTTCGGTGGTTCTGGCTTTTTGGGCTCGGTCTTGCGAAAGGGTCGCAAACTCAATTTGCGCTGGTGGGTTTTCGCGACTGTGCCATCGGGCGCTCGACCGTGCACGTAGTCCTTTTGCCATTCCATTTCGTTGGCGTCGGTGCCTTCGACGGGCAAGTCGGTGATGAACTTGTTGCGGCTTTCACGCCACGCGGCATACGACTTGGCGACGGCGGGATCTTCGTAGAGGCCGCGGATGGTCGGGGCAAACGTTTCGAGATCTCCGCGGTGTTGAGGCATGAGCATCGCAATCGGCTCGCCTTTGGTGAACGTGATCGGAGTGTTCGGCCGCGTGATTTGCCAATTCATGGTAAACGTAGCCGAGGCCCAATCTGTTTCGATGATTCCATCGAGCGGCGAAATGCCATCCTTGGGCATGTTCGTCGGTCCGCGCACCTGCAGGTTCCAATTGGGCGGCGTGCGGAAAAGAAATGGAATCGTGAACGTGAGAATACCGTAGCCGAAATGCGTCGCGGCTAGGTGCGGCTCGGGCCCATCAATGTGCTTGATAGCGATGCCGTCGATATCATTCGTGCCATTCCAGGTGGCCTCGAGCGTATGCGGGGACAAGACAAACCAGCCTGCCTGGTTGGCAATGAGCAGCGGCAGGCAGCGGTTGGCAAATCCGTCGCGGGTTTTGGTCATCCATTCACGTTGAATGGGCGCCGTGACCAGCTCCGGAGGAGTCCCGATACTGGTGTGATAGGCGATGAAAGGGTAGGTCTTGACCATCGGACGTGCCTTCTTGTACTCGAACTCGAGACAATTGTGCAGCGAAATCTCGCCCTAACCATCGACTTCGCGTACGCTCGGACTGCCCCACGCTGGAGACATCGCTCATGCCCAATCGCCCCGGTATCCCGATGAACACGCTCCTCGAACGCCTCGATGCGAAGTACCCGAACCCCCGGTACGAACTCGACTGGACCACGCCGCTCGAGCTACTTGTGGCGACCATCTTGGCCGCTCAATGCACCGACGTGCGTGTCAACAAAGTCACTCAAACGCTCTTTCCCAAGTACCGGACGGCGAAGGACTATGCCGAAGCGAACACGGCGGAGCTCGAAGAGATTCTCAAGCCGACGGGCTCATTCAAGATGAAAGCCAAGGCGGTCCAAGAAACGTGCAAGGTGATTGCCGAAAAGCACGGAGGCGAAGTGCCTCGCTCGATGGAGGAGCTGGTCGAGCTGCGCGGAGTAGCACGAAAAACGGCCAACGTGGTGCTCAACAATGCGTGGGACATTGCTTCGGGGATCATCGTAGACACGCACGTGGCGCGGACGAGTCAGCGAATGGGTCTGACCCAGAATGACAAACCCGAAGTCATCGAAAAAGATCTGATGGCGATCGTCCCCAAAGAAAAGTGGACGAAGTTCGGCCCCGCAATGGTGCTGCACGGGCGTTACACGTGCACTGCGAAATCGGCCAACTGTCACGAATGCATGTTCACCGACGTTTGCAAGAAAATAGGCGTTTAACGCAGTTTCGCAGTTCTTTTGCCTCTTCGCAGCATGAGCAGCTACAGTCGCCAGCGATGCGCTCGTCTGCCGTCGCGTGTACGTTGCTCTTCGCTCTTGGTGGTTGTCGTGAAAATGCTCCGACGCCCTCGAGTGACCCGCCGCTTGCCTCTGCGTCGATTCCGTCGGCGACCGAATCGGCGCTGAAAGCTGTGGCATCCGCATCCGAGCCAAGCCCAGCCCCGGTCAAACCCTCTGGTCCGTGCGATGGTAAAACAGCGGGAGAAACCGCATGCGATGGTTTTCGCGTCGTGCGTTGCAAAGCGGCAGGCGAAGCGCCGGAAGTCGTGCGAACTTGTTACGAGATTGAAACATGTACGGGCGGCGAATGTGTCGGAGCGTGCCCGGAAGGCGAAGTGTACGTGCCGCCGACGGGGCCGAAGGGTTTTACGATGGGCAAAGGCAGGGAAACGTATGCCTTTGGATCTCGGGCATCGGGCAACAAAGGCCGAGGCGTTGCGGACGCTCCGCACAAGGTTGTTCTTACCAAACCATTTTGCATGGACCAGACGGAAGTGACGGCTGGGCCCTATGAGCAATGCGTGAAGGAAAAGGGCTGCAAGGTTCCGGTCAAACCGGATCGCTGGGCAACCTACGGTGTCAAACCCGATTATCCGATCAACATGGTCGATTGGTTCATGGCCAAGTATTATTGCGAGCAAGTGGGAAAATCATTGCCTTCGGAAGCGCAATGGGAGTGGGCCGCAACGGGTGGCGATGGTCGTTCGTGGCCGTGGGGCGAGGAAGACCCGACGTGCGAGCATGCGGACTTTACGCAAACAGTATTGATTTCGCCTGGAGGCGACAGTGGTTGTCATGGCGGCGGGCCATCGAAAGTGGGCACGCATCGTAAAGGGGACAAGGTTTGGCCAGCGGGACCCATTCACGACCTTGCCGGCAATGTGTGGGAGTGGGTAATCGACAGCTATGTGCCGTATGCGTATGGCGTGAAACAGGATGTAGATCCGGTGCATGAAGACCGCAACGCTGGGAACCGAGTTATCCGAGGCGGGGGATGGAATCGCAGCGGTCGAGGTATCCAGTCGGCATTTCGCGGCGGCGCGGTGATGACCTACAAGGTCCCGGGGCTTGGTTTCCGTTGCGTTCGTTATGCTCGGGAACGGGCTGTTGAATGAAAGGCTTGCGTTCGCCTCGAAAATGAGGCTAGCGTGGCAGCAT
>CAZETM010000385.1:0-8757 GCA_964514885.1 uncultured Polyangium sp.
CGCCTTTCGGCATCCCACTGATGGCGGTGGCGGGGTTGGGCTCGCCATCGAGGGTCACGGTCGTCTTGCTCAGCGCGATGACTTGGTCATCGATTTCCAGATCGACTGGGATTTGAAGCCCAACGCGGTTGACGTCGAAGGCGCTTACTTCGAACAAGTCAGCCGGAAGGCCCAGCTCGACGACGCTTTGCAACGCGCGAACGCGTAACAGGCGCGGCTCCGGATCGACGAAAATGGCTGTGTTTTCCGGCTCGATTAGCTTTTCACCCGACGTGATGGAGTAGCTCGCTTGGCCTCCGATGTCGCTGAAGCACAAGTAGAACTTCGGGCTCTCGCCGGTTTCTCCAAGCAGAACGCGCATGCGGGTTTGGCGATCCAAACAGTCGGCGGACGTGGAAAAGAGTGCTTCGCCATTGAGCGCTTCGATGTTGACGGGTGCGTTTTCGACGACGCCTGGTGCACTGAGTGGCGCTGTGGCTCGGATTTGAGCTTCACGTGAGCGAATACCTCCGGGACGCCACTTCGAGCCCAAGTCTTCCAACTCTGGACCCGAGGAGCATTTCATCGCGAGGTACGTCGGAAGCAATCGTTTGCCGTTGAAGCTTTCGTTGAGGCCCGTGACGAGCATCGTGAAGTTCGTCGCGGTGTTCGGCAGGCCCGCGGGAAGCACCTCGATATCTTTTTCTTCCGTACGATCTGCCCAAGTGATGATGAGTGACGCTGTTCCGGACCAATCGCTTTGAGATGCAACGATGAAGCGGGCGACACCCTCGGGTGATGCCGTGCAGCGGAAATTCCCATCGCGCTCGACGCACGAGGGATCACCCGCCTCTTGGTCGTCACTGCGAATGGTGAGCGCTTGTCGGGGCTCGACGCGGACGGTGACGAATGCACCGAATGCTGGTGCATTGGTTTCGGTCATCGATAGCGTCACGCCCGTTTGGAATGGTTGCTGCCGAGGCTCGATGGGCTGGCCCTTGTCGTCGAGCAAGTCGGCGGCAAACAGCGCGTGATTGACGTCGATGCGCACATCGACGGTACCGCCTGGAGCGAGTGGATACCCAGAGCAGCTCGAAGCAACGAGCGCTGGAAGCATCAGGAGCACCGCGGCCATCGAGTACATGGCGCGTGCCCTTCGCTCGGCAGGGTCCTGAGGTCGTGCCGGCACGTTCACTTCTGATAAATCTCTGTGTATTCGTTGCCGAGCGGATGACGGTGCCAAACGTACGCTGACTGTGGATACCCGTTTTCGTCCGTGAAATCGCATTGGCCAAGCTCCCAATCCGTGTGCCACGCGCTTGCACCGGTCGGTGCATCGATGGACGCCGAGTGAGCGGTGACGTCGTCATCGGCTCCGGGGCCGTGAGCGATGCGAGCTGTGGGATCAACGTACTCCTCGAGCATTGCCACGGGCACGCGAGCGACGCGGCCTCCGGGCAAAGGGATCGAGAAAAAGGCTACTTTGTTCGAATCTCCCATACGACTCCTGAGCGTTTGCGGCGCGCTTATTGGCGCTAGCCGCTTCAATCAACACGAGAGAATAGCGGACTCGTGCCCCGTCGCGGCAAGCTCGTGGCCCGGTCCGTCGTTCTAAAGAACGCCTAGGTAACGGCGTCACTTCCTTGTCACTTCGGAGGCGGCTCAAGGTAGCCGTCGATGAGAAAATGTTCCCCGAAGCGAAAGGCGGCGGTGAGACGGACGGGTGCAAGAAAGCTTCACGGTCGTCTGCACAGCCCTCGAATTCGTGTGCAGCGGCTCAAACCCCGATTGATCGTTGACCTCGCCAGGCGACGGTGGCCCTATGCATCGTGGCGGCATGGCGCTGCAAGGAATGGTTCCATTTGTGACGGGCGCGGAAAGTTTCGGGTCGGACCCTCGGATCGGCGCGCTTGCTGCCGGAAAATATCGCGTGGTGCGCCTCATCGGCCGCGGCGGTATGGGCAGCGTGTACGAGGCGCAGAACGTGGCGATTGGCAAACGCGTCGCCTTGAAGTTCCTGCGTGCACCTCAAGGTGCCGACGAATCGCTTCGAACGCGTTTTCATCGCGAGGCCCGATTGGTCTCTGCGATCGAGAGCGCGCACATCGTTCAGATTTTCGACACGGGTGAGACCGAAGAGGGCGAACCGTTCATCGTCATGGAGTTTCTCCAGGGCGAAGACCTTGCCTCACGCATTCGGCACGTGGGTCGCATGAGCGTGCAACATGCCGCATCGATAACGTCGCAAGTGTTGCGCGGTCTCAAACGCGCTCACGCAGCGGGCATCATTCACCGCGATCTCAAGCCCCACAACATCTTCCTCGTCGACGGCGAAGACGGAAAGACGCACGTCAAAATCGTCGACTTCGGTTTGTCGAAGCTGCTCAGCACCGAAGGTGACAAAGCATCGTTCTTGCTCACGTCACCGCAAGATCAGCTCACGCGTGCAGGCACTCCCGTCGGTACACCTTTCTATATGTCGCCCGAGCAAATCGAAGCGCTCGACGACATCGATCACCGCACCGACCTCTGGTCGCTCGGGACCATCTTGTACGAGTCGCTCGCTGGAGTGCCGCCGTTCTCTGAAACGAGTTTCGCGCGGCTCGTCATTGCGATTTGCCATCGCGATCCAACGCCTATTGCGTCCCTCGTGCCCGACTTGTCTCCGGTCATCGCTCGTGTCGTTGCGCGGGCGATGACGCGCGACCGCGCTCAGCGTTATCAGTCAGCGGACCAATTCCTGAACGACCTCCTCGAGGCAGCTCCCGATCTCGAACGATCTCAGATCGTGCCCCTACTGCGCCCCGATATTACGCCCGTGAACATTCCGCCGATTCGACCCGCACCCGCTCAACATACGCCTGTCGACAAACGCGCCGACCAACCCAGCATTCCGCCGCTTGACGTGACCCCTGTGCCGCAAACACCAGGTGCCGAGCTACGCACGCACACGATGGGTGGTGCGACGATGTGGCTCAGCGCTTCGCCCGCATATTCGTTGTGGCGTGGTGAGGTCAGTGCGCCTGATCGACTGCGTGTCGAGACTCGTGAAGGAAGCCTGCACGAAATGCGCCTCGAGCCCGTCGGCGTTCTGCGGCTCGGACGCGTCGATTTCGTAGGCAACGAACGTAATGAGTTGGTGTACCCGGATGTTGCGTCGAGGCTTGCGGCGACGTTGCGGCACGACGGTGTTCGTTGGTGGCTTCTTCGTCGCACGGAATGCAGCGTGCCGGTGCAAGTGGGAGCGCGAACGCTCAATCGAGGCGAAGAAGCGCCGCTGATTCACGGAACGTTTGTCCAAGTGGGTGGCATGCGCGCGACCATGGTCGATCGCCGTTACGTGACGCCCACGGTGCCTGCGGGAACGGTTGATTCGTCCACGGGTTTGCTTGCGCGTGCGGGCATCGAGCAAGAGGTCGCGTCGTTTTTGCAACGCAAACGAAGCGGAGCGCTGGTGCTTTTGCGAGCCGAGCCTTCTGCGGTTCGTCCAGGCAGCACCGATTACGCGCCTGCATCGTTGGCAGCCGTTGCAGCTCATAAGGTTTTTCCGAGTTTCGCCGTGGGTTTGGTTGACGAAATCGCCGCGTTGCTCGTTCCTGGTGATGCAGCCGAAGCGGCCGAAAAAGGGCGAGCGATTCTCAATGCGGCGAAGGCTGCAACGAATGGTCGCAACTTTTCGTGTGGCTACTGGGCTCTGTCTGGCGACACGAACGATGCGGGACGAGAGATCGAGCTTTCGCTGAGTGCGATCAATGGTTTCTCGGAAGTGTCGCCAGGACAAACCATCGCAGCTTTGCGATCAGCGGTTCAAGGTGCACGTCTGGCGACGATTCCCGAAGTGCTTGGAGCTTCCACGGATGCCAAGCGAGTCACGTTGCTCTTCGGGATTGAAGAACAGAACGCGCTGTCGAACGTTGGAGTTCATATCGTTTCGGGGCTCGAAAAAGAGCTGGCCGCAGTTGTCGCGACGCACGCCGGACAAGGCGCGCTCGTGGCTCCGGTAGCTCCAGGCGTCGTGGCTGCATGTGTCGCGAAGAAGCTGGATCCGGTGGCCTTTGGAAGCGCTGTGCAGTGTGATTGGCATGCGCGGCCTCCGGTGCTGGATGGCAAAGTGGAGCTTCCGCGCACGTTGTCTTGGGAAATCTTGCACGCGATGGATCCTCAAACTCGCGGTCAGGAATTGGCTCGCGAGTGCGCTGATCCGCATGGAGTGCTGTCTGCGTTGAGCGGCGGGCTGCCTTATCCGATCGCGGGGCGTGTGCACGCGGCGATTGCTGCATCGAGCGCCATCGAGCGCGTGAAGATGCTCTTCGACGTTCTCGAAGGCACGTGGCGATTCATCGCGAGCGTGCTGCTGTCCGCGTACTTCGCGCGAAAGCCTGTCGAAGGTTCGGAGCCCTCACCGGGGTTCGATGCGATGGTCGAGCTTTATCGGCGCAACCTGACTCGTGATGGGCTTGCCCTTGGCACGTGGCGAGAAATCGCGCGGACGACGGCCAAAGGATTCGACGGGCACAACGATCCGATCGGCGCGCTCGTGCGTGAGGTTCTTGGCGTGCGTTTGTCGCAGAACCAGACGTTCGATACGCTTTCGAACTTGATGCAGGTCGAGCGAAACGGCTTTGCGCACGGTCATTACAACGAAGCTCGTGCGGCTGCGGATCTGCCTGAGTTCGAGCAGATGACGCGTACGTTGCTGCGTGCGTTGCGACCGCTTTGTGCGTGGACGTTGGTGACCGTCGAGCGGACCGAACCGGATCTCTACGGTGAGTTGCAGACCGTCGAGTTCATCGATCACACGGGCCCTTACAACACGGGCACGCGTCGAAAGCTCGGCCTGAACAGCCCCGTGCGTCTCGCCAACGTTGCGTACTTGGCTCGCTGGCGTGAAGGCCTTCTTTTACCGCTCGAACCGTTCGTGCGTCGCGTCGCGCACGAGGACAAGTTCGACCTGTATTGGATGGAGCATCTACCGCGACCGGGAACGTGGGTGATGGGGTCTGTCGTTGGCGGACCTTCGCTCAAGGTGCCCGGTGATGTTCGGCGCTTGCCGCCTCTTTTGCGGCTCGCGATGGAACGAGCCCAGACGACGTAAATACGACGTAAAAAGACGTGGAGACTACGCATGCACGCGCACGCGAACGTGTCGATTTGGCAACGAAACGAGCATGAAGGAACGTACAGCGCGGAACTGAACGGCTGTACGCTTCACATGAGTTGGCAACCTGAAGAACCGGGCAAACGCCGCGGTTTTCGCTGGAAAGTCGCGCGCGATGGCAAGGACCTCGCTGTCCCCGATGACCTCCAGGAAGAGCCTGAAGTCGCCATGGCACAGGCCGAAACGTTTGCTCGCTCCGTCGCTGCGGCATAGTCCCGCGCACGCGTGATAGCCTCGGACCGTGAGCGATCCGGCGCCGAGGGAATATGCTCGAGGCGATCGTCTCGACGAGCGGTTCTTGCTCATCGAGCGGATCGGTCGAGGTGGATTCGGCGACGTTTGGCGCGCTGAAGAACTGCTTCCCGATGGAGCGCCGCTACGCACGGTCGCTCTCAAGCTTCTCCAGAAGAACGCGCACGACGCTGCCAATTGGGCCGAAGAAGCAAAGCTGCTCGCGTCGTTTCGACATCCATCGCTCGTCACCATCTACGCCGCTGGCGTACTTTCCAAACCCGAGCCGATCCCGTTTGTCGCGATGGAACTGCTCGAAGGTCGGACGCTCGCGGATGTTCTTTCGGAACGAAAACGAGTTCCTTGGCGGCGCGTGGTTGCGTGGGCTCGTGCGGTCGCTGCAGCACTCGACGTCATCCATGTGCGTGGCGTCATTCATCTCGATCTGAAGCCGGCCAATCTTTTCCTGACGAATGACGACACCGTCAAAGTGCTCGACTTCGGCATCTCGCGTCGCTCGGGATCGCAGGCACCTACGGTCAAGCGTTCGGTCACTGCGCCGCCGTCTGATGCAGCGGTCGATACGGCGATGTTCGTGGCCAGTCACGACACCGAGCCTCGCCCGCCCGATGCAGTGGTCGACACGGCCATGTTTGTCGCGGAACAAGGTGATCGGTCAGAACAAACGTTGGCGGACGATTTGGCCTACGCGATCGTCGGCACGCCGGGGTTCATGGCGCCTGAGATCTTCGAGTTGGCCAAGCCTGCGCCGACTGCTGATGCGTATGCGCTTGCAGCGACCGTGGTCAAACTCGCGACCGGGCACATGCCGTACGAGGATGTACCGGACGAACCCACCGATCCTTCCGATCAAGCGCTTGTGAGCACGTGGTGGTCCGACGTTCGCGACGCGACGATGCGCGGAAAACTTCGCGATTTGGTCGCGGATCCAGCGCGACTTCCGGCTGGGCTGGTCACGTTGTTGAACCGTCTCCTGGCTGTCGATCCGCAGGGTCGTGGTGTGCAGACGGGGCGCCTTGCAGCGTTGTTCGATGACGTTTGGCAGCGTCCGTATGGCGTCATCGAGCCTCCGTATCTAGGTCTCGCGCCATTGCCCAAACAGGCTGAAGGGTTGCTCTTCGGTCGTGGAGATGATGTTGCGCGTCTCGGTCGAGAACTCGTGTTCGAGCCGGCTGTCGTGCTGCACGGACCTCTTGGCGTGGGCAAGTCATCGCTTGCGCGTGCAGGCCTCGTTCCGTACCTCGCGCATGAATTCGCCGACGGAAAAGACGACTGGATCGAAGTGTACATTCGTCCGGGAGAAGATCCGGATCGTGCGCTCGACGAAGCTCTTGGCCATGTTCACATGAGTCTCGTTGGCGCCACGTTCGACGCGCTCGAGCGGTATGCGAAAGAGTCGCGGATCGGGATCGTTCTGCTCGTCGATCCGCTCGACGAAATGCTGCGAGTTGCTTCAGAAGTCTCCGAGCGGCTCACGGCGATCTTCACTGCGTTGTCGGATGGTGCCGTTCGTCCGGGTCTTCGCTTTTTGGGCGTGCTGGGTGAAGCGCAGGTGCGGAAGTTTGTCGCGCCCGACTCGAGGTTTGCCGCGCTTCGTCCAACGCTCAGGTTTGTCGGATCGCCTCCTGCGGCGGCTGTTCAAGAAATCGTCACCGGACCGCTTCGTCTCGCGGGCGCGCGACTCGTTGGTGCTGAAACGATTGTGAACGAAGTGCAGCGTGAGCTTCGAGGTGCGGACGATCGTTTGCCGCTCATTGCGCTTGCACTGCGTGGGTTCTGGGAAACTCGCGTGCCTGGTGGCGAGGATGGCCCGTCATTCGTGCTCACTGCGGAGCGTTGGCGAGCGCTTGGTGGTGTTGCAGGATCGCTCGCAGCGCATGCGCACCGCGTACTTGCGGCGCTGGATGACGATGCTTGCGCGATCGCTACCGAGTCGATGCTTCGATTGGCGCGAACCGATCGCAAACCCATTCGCTGGAACGAAGTCGAACTGTCATCGGTGGTTGCCTCCGAGCCAGCGGTGGCTCTTGCCGTGTTCGACATTCTCGAACGCGAAGGCTTGTTGCGGCGTCGAGATGGTTCCGTTGAGCTATCGCATCCGTCACTCGCGTCGTTGGCGCGTATCGAGCAGGCGCGTGAACGCGACACTGAACGTCTGGTTCTTCTCGAGCGGCTACACGAGGCGGCGATTGCTTGGGATCGTGCGGGCCTGCATCCTGAGTTCTTACTGACTGGTTCTTTCTACGACGACGTCATGCGTCGGCCTCAGTGGACGCGTCGATCCACGTCGCCACTCGAGAAACAATTCATCGAACAGAGTCGGCGTTTGGCGCGGCGACGCAGCATGGTTCGAGGGGCGTTGATCGCGCTCTGCGTTGCGGTGGTGGTTGCTGCATTCGTTGCCAAGCGTGCGATGGACATTCGCGAAGCAGCGGCCGAGCGAGCGCGTGTCGTGGCTGCGGAGCGTGCGTATCTGGCCGATGTCGTGGCTCGGTCGAAGCGTGTCGAGGATCCGTATCAACGCGTCGCATGGATTGCGGAAGCGGTGGATCGAGGTTCGACCGATCCGGCGTTGCCGCTCGAGTTGCTCCGAGCAGCGTCGGAATTGCCGCGAGCTACGTTTCTCACGTTGTCACCGACGACGCGTCCCGCATTTCCTTGGGACGATCGTTGGCTTGTGGCCAATGCAGGCAGCTCGAATCTGTTGGTGGTCGACTTCCAATTCGATCCGTTTTACCAGGAACCACCTGCGGATGGCAGTGTCTCGGCCGAGCCGCCTTCGACCGCGCAGCAACCTCGCGCGATGTTTTTTCGTCCTCACGAAGCGTCGCTCGTCGAGCGCGTCCATTTTGCATTCGACACGGCATTTGCGACTCGTTCGTCGGCCGGTGAAGTGCGTGTGTTTCGGATGCGAAAAGATGGCAGTGTATCGCTGGCAGCGACGTCGCCTGCTACATGCGCTGGAGCGCTCAAGATTGCCGAATCGGCGCCCGTGCTGGTTTGTCTTGGCGAAACGGGCCTTGTCCGTTGGGATTTACGACGCGCGGGCGAAGTTGATACGACGCCGTATCAAGGCGTGCTGCTCGATGTCTCTGCGGATGGGGAAATGATTGCGGCCGCGACGGGGTCGAAATTATCGTTATGGCGTCCGTCCGAAAAGAAAACCACTGAGATCACCTCCGTTCGCCCGGTAGAAATGGCGCGATTCGGTCCTCGTGAGCCGTTGCTCGCTCTGGTGCGGGCTGGCGAATTCGATATTGTCGATCCCTCGGCTTTGGAGACGCCTTTGTTTACGGGGAAATCCGTTGGAACCCCAACCTTCGTGCGTTGGGACGAAGGCGGTTTGGATTTGGCAGTTTGCGGGACGG
>CAZETM010000386.1:0-8751 GCA_964514885.1 uncultured Polyangium sp.
CGATCATCCGCGGCGTAATCGGTTTGCCCCCCGATGCGTTATTTCCGGTTGCAAAGGATATACGCGCGCTCGTCGTGGATTCCACGCACTTGTATTGGACCGTGGGCGATTTCGGCGAAGTTTGGCGCGCGCCCAAAGATGCGTCGTCGCAGCCGGTCATCATTGCTGCCGGACAACCCGAGCCCCACGCGATTGCAATCAGCGCAGATTCGGTCTTTTGGGCCAACCGCATCGATGGCACCATCATGCGCCTGGCGCGATAACAACTCAACTCTTCGGAAGCATCACGCGGAACGTCGAGCCTCTGCCGACTTGAGTGTCCACTGTGATTTCTCCCCCGTGCCCTTCCACGATTCTTCGCGCAATGGCGAGACCCAGTCCCGTGCTTCGTTCGCCATTCGTGGCGCGTACGCTCGTCGTCGAGAACGGACGGAACAGGAGATTGATCTCGTCGCTGGGAATCCCCGGCCCTTCGTCGGTAACGCTGAATTCGACACGATCTCGAGTGGGCTTCACGCGCACGATGACCGACGTGTTCGGTGAAGAAAACTTGATTGCATTGCCGATGAGGTTGCTCAGAACTTGTTCGATCTTTTTTGCGTCTAGATCGAGCATCACCTTGTCGCGAGGGATATCGAGCGTAATACGGATATTCTTGCGCGCGGCGAGTACGCTGATCAGCTCGACGTGATTGGTGACGACTTTGGCCAAGTCGACGGGGGTTCGCTCGATGATGAGCCGGCCCGATTCGATCGTGGAGATGTCGAGCAGTTCTTCGACGAGCCCCAAGACGAACTCGCTCGACTGAGTGATCGCATCGAGAAACGCGCGATGTTCGGCACTGAGCATCGGGCCGGCATCGACTTGCAGAAATCGCGCGTATCCGAGAATGATGCCGAGCGGATTGCGGATGTCGTGCGCGGCCATTCCGAGCATGTGGTTCTTGTGCTGATCAAGTTCCTTGAGGCGTTCGTTCTTGCCCTGCAGTTCTTCGGCCATCCGCTTGAGTTTGCTGCGGAACCGATGTCGCTCGACAGTGTGCGTAAGGGTTTGTCCGAGGATCTTCGCGTCGAGCGGCCCTTTGACGAGATAGTCGTCAGCACCAGCAAGAATCGCCGCTGCTGCCGCTGAACGATCGTCGTGACTCGTGATCACCACCGTCGGCAAATCACACGTCTCGAGAATGCGATGCAGCGTGTCCAGCCCCTCGCTGTCAGGTAGAAACAAGTCCAACAATACCGCGTCGAACGTGCCAGCCGAAAGCTCAGCACGAGCTGCCTTCAACGTTCCAGCTACGACGACGGTTGCACCGAGGATCGTGAGTATCTTCCGCAAAGCGAAGACGTACGTCGTACTATCTTCGACGAGTAGGACGCGCTTGACAGGGGCATCGTGCGGCGGCGGCGTGGGTTCGGTCATCCGGCGGTTGACATAGTACGGGCGAAACTGTCGTCTGCCTAGACAGAATCTAGTCGATGATGAGCCCGCGATAAAAAGATCCACACAAATGATGTTACGTAGCGTAACGTTATGATTGTCTTGTAATACAAATCAGTAACATGACTTGTGTGTATTCGATCGTGCGCGTCCGGGGACGATAAGGTGTTTGGCGAGTCGTATGTCGAGTTGAAGGATCGTCCGAAAAGGTTTGCGGCTTCCGCATCGATTTCGATACGCTGCGTTGCATGACACGACAATGTGGCTTGTCCTGGGCGTTTCTCCTTTTCCTTGCGGGCATTACCGCTTCGGGTTGCGGCGGTGCAACCAGCGGCGACACTACTGGCGGCGGGGCATCCGGCGCTGCGTCGGGGTCGGGTGGTGCGGGCAATGGTAGCGGCGGGGGAGTCGATCCATTCGGTTGCAATCCCGCTTGTGAATCACCTCGAATATGCAGCACAGCGGGCGTGTGTATCGATCCGGGCTCGTGCGCAGCCGATGGTGATTGCATGGCGGGCACCGTTTGCGATTTATCGACGGGTGTTTGCGTGCCGGGAGGCGCTTGTGGCGCGCAAGAAGCCAAAGTGGACCCGGTGCCGCCGAACATGCTCATGGTCATTGATAGATCCTGCTCGATGACCCAAGCCGTTGGCGATTCCACCAAGTGGAAGATTGCCGTGCAAGCCGTCAACAAGATGACAACCGATTTCAATGGTCAAATTCGTTTTGGTTTGACGCTTTTCCCCGACCTTGTCACGCCGCAGTGTGGCCAGGCCGAGATCCCCATTCCCGTCGGAGTGGGCAACGAAATGGCCATTCAAACGTTGATGTCCGCGGCGTTGCTGCAGGCCGACAAATACTTTCCCGATGGACCGTGTGTAACGAACATCGAAGCGGGAATGAAGCAAGCGACGACCGAGCCCGCTTTCAACGACACCGAACGCGACAGTTATGCCGTGCTCATCACCGACGGCAAAGAAACATGCGGTATGGACGCGGTGACGGAATCGACCATCAAAGCGCTTTTCGATATGGTCGGCGTACCCACATTCGTCATTGGGTTTGGCGCAGGAGTGGATCCGGCGCAAATGGATAAATTTGCCATTGCAGGCGGCGTACCGAGCAGTGGGGCAACGAAGTATTACGACGCATCGGATCAAGCGAGCCTGGACGTGGCGCTGGCCACGATTGCAAAAAGTACGCTCTCTTGTACTTACACGCTAGATACCGTTCCGCCCAATGCCAACGAAATCTTCGTGTTTTTCGATAATGCGACCAAAGTTCCTCGCGACCTGATGAATGGCTGGGAATACGACGCCGCGAAAAATCAGGTAGTGTTTTACGGGGCTGCTTGCGACAACCTGAAGGGCGGTATCGTCAAAGACCTCGATATCGTCTTCGGTTGCGATGCACCCACGCCAAACTGACGCCACCGGTCGGCAGCTAAGCAGCTAAATAGCTAGATAGTTGCCAAGCATCTTTTCCCGTTCTGCGCTATCCTCGCCGGATGAGCCGAAAATTCGCGCTCCCGCTGCTCGCGCCAAAACCCACTCCTCCCACGGTCGACATCATCCGCAAACGTCTCGGTGGCCGTGCCTCCACCGAATCCGGCACTGGCGATGTCGTCACTTTCACCACGGATGGTGGCATTCGCCATACCGGTGTGGTCGTCTTCGTTCGCGGTGACGAACTCGACGTTTACGTCAACGAAAATCTCGTCCGTCGTGTTCGTCGCGCCGGTGCCAAGCCAACTGACGCTGCGCTTTCACCTTCCTTCGTGGCCGTTGCCGAAAGTGCGCGCATCTTTGCCGACCTTTCCGAGGGACAAACCGTCCGGTTCGTCGATGGTGGCTCTTCCGAAGAAGGCATTCTTGTCGAAAAATGCCGATTTGGTGCTCTTGTCGAGCGCCCCGACGGAAAAATCATCGGCCTTGGTTTCAGCCGCCTTGGACCTGCCCCGAAATCCCCCGATCTACCTTCCTGAAAAACAAATGTCCATCGAGATCGACGGTTTTTCTTTATCTACCTTCACTCATGATGATGCCACTCGTGACGTTTATCGTCGTGGACAAGGTCCTGGCGTCGTCATTATGAGTGAAATCCCTGGCATCACGCCGCAAGTCATTCGTTTTGCCGAACGAGTGGCCGCCGAGGGTTTTACTGTATTTCTCCCTCAGCTCTTCGGCACACCCAAAGCGCCTCGTCGCTTTCCTCATGTGCTTGGCGTCATGGCCCGCGCATGCATTTCGCAAGAATTCTCCGTTCTCGCTGCCAACCAATCGAGCCCCATTACGGATTGGCTTCGAGCTTTATGCCGCCACGTTCACGAATTGCTTGGTGGCAAAGGTGTTGGCGCCATTGGTATGTGTATTACCGGCAATTTCGCCCTCTCGCTCATGGTCGATCCGGTCGTCGTCGCGCCCGTATTGTCCCAGCCCTCGTTGCCATTTGCCATCGGCAGCGCGCGTCGAGCGGGTATGCATATTTCTGACGGCGATCTGGAGACCGTCAAACAGCGTTGTGCAGGCGGCGCGAAGCTTTTGGCGCTCAGGTTCACACACGATCCGTTATGTCCTCCCGAGCGATTCGAGGCTATGCGTCGCGCGCTCGGAGATGGTTTCGAGGGCATTGAGATCGATTCTTCGTCCGGCAATTCTTGGGGCATCAAGCGCACGGCGCATTCCGTCGTCACGAACGACCTCATTGATGAGGCTGGCCATCCTACGCGTCAGGCGCTCGATCGCGTATTATCGTTTTTTCGCGACAAACTCCAGGACTAGCGAACAGCCGTGTCTGACAACGAAACACTTCTCGACAATGAAAACGGATCCATCGTGACGGATGGTCCATTCGTCCTCGTGTGCAATTGCCCAGGCGGTGTGCTCGAGCCATTTATTCGTTTGATTTCGGCCATGGCGATGATTTTAACCGTCGTCGTCTGTATCATTGTTGCGTTGCGAGCCGCTCCGCGCCTGCTTTTGAGCATTGTTGCCGTGTGGACCGTCGGCGTAGTCGTCGCGAACGTCATTGCCCGCAACGAAAGCCGCAAACACGGCGTCATTCGTATCGATACCGATCTTACTGAGATTGTCCAACAAGGACGCGGTTTTTCCCGTACGTACTCCTTTTCGGACATCACCCGCATCTCGACGCCCGTCGTGGTCGGTATGGAGGCATCGGACTCGGAGCAGGGGTTCGAGCGTCGCTGGTTGCTCGTAGAATTAGCCGGCGGCAAAGAATTGCGTCTCGCCCAAGGAGCTTCGCACGAGCTTCGGCCGGCATTCGCTTTTTTGCGTAAAGCCGGCGTTCCGCGAATGAAGTGATCTCTTATCGAGCTGCTCGCACCACTTCGCCACGTACCGGAAGTCGTTCCCCCGCAGGCCCTTCGACCAGATCAACCCATGCACATTCGGCGATCATTTCATTGGCTTCGGATTGATCCAATACCCACCGCACTGAAATCGTCAATATTTTGCTCACGTCGTGATGTAAATAATACCGACCACCCGGTTCGACGAGAATCGCGGCATCCGTGATTTCATTCGTCCCCAGGTTTTCGTCGATATCGTCACCATATCGCGTCACGATGTTGTGCACGCCCGGTTCAGCAAGCCAGCAGAACCACGACGGCCCTTTCGTCATCCCCACCAATCTGCGATTGTCTCGTACGACCGCCGGCACCAATTGTGCCACTTCGTGTGGACGCAGTACGCAGATTTGTCCCACGTCAGCAGCCAATGCCCCAAACGCGCTTGGTGGCGCCGTGTCTCGAATTGCAACGGAGTAACTCGAACACCCGCTGGTAACCATTACTAAAATACCGATCGCGACCGCTGCCCGCCCCAAAGAGAATTTCGTCATGGCGACGCAAAGAGTGCCACATCGAGCGGCTTTGCGCCGGTGGGATCTCGTTTTTTACGTACTCGTCCGTAGCTTCTCCAGCCACCTCGCCAAGTCTTCCGGCGGCGGGCTTTCCCACGTCATCGTCTCACCCGTGCGTGGATGCGCAAAGCCCAGCAGCGTTGCATGTAGCGCCAGCCGCGGTGGATCCATCGGCCACGCCATTCCGTATTTTCGGTCGGCTAACACCGGATGCCCCTCGTGCAATCCATGCAAACGAATCTGATGCGTTCGTCCCGTCTCGAGACGCACCTGCGCCAGTGTCGCTCCGGCGGCAAACCTTTCCAGCACCGTGAAGTGCGAAACCGCTCGTTTGCCGCCGACCGGATGATCCACCGACCGTTCGTCCCATGAAACCACACCGCGCAGCACTGCCAAATACCGCCGATCGAAATCGTGCACGCGAATGCGCTCTGAAAGCGCTCGATTGGCCGCCTCGTTTTTCGCGAACACCACCAAGCCGCTCGTTTCGAGATCCAAACGATGTACCAGGAACAACGGTTGTCCTGACGAACGCTTGAGTTGGTCGAACAAGTTTCCTCGATCGCTCTCCGGCGTGGGTGCCGTTAGCAGTCCTGCGGGTTTGTCCACGACCATGATGTCGTCGTCTTGAAAGACGATCCGATACGGCGGCAGCGTTGCTTCGTCTTTCGCGCGCGCCGCCGTTCCAACATCCTTCGTTGCCCGTTCGAGCGCTCCGCCCATGTGCGCGAGGATGGTTTGTCCGGGCCGAACCGCTTTGCCCGCGATTTTCACGCGCGCTCCATCGAGGAACACACCGCCCAGATCAATCAACACGCGAGCTTTGCGTCGGCTCAGGCCAGGTACGTTCGCCGCGAGCACTTGATCCAAACGTTGTCCGGCATCTTCGGCACGCGCCACGAAACGCACGCGTTGATGAGCTAGGTCTGCCATGAGTCGAAACTCCTAGCGCGCTCCAGGGGCCGCATCCGGAAAATGACTCAGACCCACGATGTTCCCCTCAGGATCTCGCACATAGAGCGTGTAGACACTCTCGCGAAATACGCTGGCTCCCGCTCGTTCCAGACGCTCACGCCAAGCGATGCGTTCGTCCGGACGAATCCCCAGTGCCACACAATGAAAACCCGGTGCCAGATCATCGCGTCGTGGCCCCGCTGATTCGGCTCGTTCCACCGCGAGAAACGCGCCTCCGCCTAGTTCGAGCCACAGCGAACGTGGACGTCCTTCTGCATCATCCCAACGACGCACTACGCGCAGACCAAGCACCTCGACGTAAAATGTCTCGGCTCGATTCAAGTCCGTCACGACCACCGCCAGGTGATGCACGGACAATGCGGGCGACGGCTCTTCGGGCATCATGTGCAGCGCGAAAGAAAGCACATCTGGGCCGGCAGTTCTTCGACGTCTTCGAAGCTCACGACGATGCTTGACGCGTGGCCCATGAATCGGCAAAAATCCCCGCCATGCATGCACAAAACATGGCGATCGTTAAGTCGCTCGTGAGTGTCGCTTGGGCCGATGGCACGTTCGCGAATGCCGAAAAGGAAATGGTCGATGCGCTCATCGCCGCCTTCGAAGCAAGCGACGAACAAGCGACCGAAATTCGCGAATACGCAGGCCAAAAGAGGACCATCGCGGACATCCCCTTCGATGAGCTTTCGGGCGACGATTGCCGCTTGCTGCTGAACCACGCCGTGTTTCTCACCTACGTCGACGGTGAACAACACGAAGCGGAAACGAAGTTCATCGGCGAAATGTGCAACGTCATGGGCATGCCCGAAGAAGAAGCGAAGACGATCATCGATCTCGCTGAAAAGCGCGCCAAAGGCTTCCTCAACCTGCTCTGATCTCGACACGCACGACTCACCCGCACGCAGCTCTCGTTGAGCTGCGCTGGGAGACTCACGATCGGATTTTGGAGGTCACATGCAGGATCGAAACAGGGAAGAACCCGAGGAGCGTCGTGATGAGCGCGATGGCGGTCGCGAGCGCAACGATGGCCCGCCCGGCACCGACTTCTTGGACCTCGAAATCTCTCAAGTGCTCTATGGCGAAGCGTCCGGAGTTGCTCGTGATGCGTTTCGCGAGCTGCTCAGGGAGGCCGTCAAAGCACGCTTGAAGGAACGTTTCGGGGCCAAGATCGACGCGCTCGCCAAGATCGCTGCCGACGAATTGGCTGGTGACATCGAGACGAACCTTGCCGTCGAAGCGCTCATCAACGCGCGCAAACAAGCGCGCGGCGCACGACAAGACGCCATCCATCGCGCGCTCGGTCAAGACGAGCCCGAGCGCGAGCCGCGCTGAACCTGTTCCCAGGCAAACTCGTTTGAGGTCAAACCTTCACGACGCGCACGCGACGGGATAGCGATCGCTCCATGCTGCCTCGTCGAACGGACTGGGCAGTGGTGGAGGAGGTGGATGCGCTTCGAGCGTTTGATCGAAAAATCCCGCCCGTACGCTCGTGGGATCCGTCGCGAAATCGAGCGGCGCGAGCAACGTACACGCCAGGGCGATCTCTTCCGGATCGCCATCGTAGAGTTCTGCCAGCACGCACGTGACGTACGCGTGAATCGCGAGCACACATGCGTCGAGACCTCGAGTGACGGCGCGCGACGAAAGTGCTCCGCCGGCGGTATCAGCCAACAGTTGGTTGTAGGTCGCGTGGGTTTGTCGTATGGCCTCGACAAACGGCCCACCTCCGAGCACTCGCAACGTGGCTTCGAATCCTCCGCGTTCGATTCGTTCGATGCGTGCTTCCGATTCTGCCCATTCGAGAAGCGGAGGTGGTCGTACGAGACCAACCCCTTCGGGAAAAATGCCGACCAGGGCCTCTATTGCACTTCGCGCCACTGCACTTTCGCCTGGCAACGATGCAATCGCTTCGAGCCACGAATACAGGGCTAGCCAGGCGGTGTCGACGTTCCGCCCTGCAATCGCGATCGGACTACGCCGGTCTGGAAAGAAACGGGACTTTGGACCGGCGGCGTTTTCGAGTTTGTCCAGGCGTTGGTCGAGCCTGAGTTTGGCGCGCAAAACTGAATCGGGCAGCCACGGGACCATGTCCGTCGAGGAGACCAATGCCCGACCGAGCATCATTGCGCCCGGCAGATCTACGCGGACAGCCCTGGAAACAAATGCCTGAAACATCGCTCCGTACCCCTTTGCGAGCAAACGTCGAACACGGCCAAACGCGCTCGCGAGGCGTCCACCGTGTTCACGTACATCGTTTCGAGACCGGAGCCAGTTGCGTACTTGGTGAAAAAAAGTTTGAGTGCGTTGACGCACGATTCGACCAGATCCCGGGGCGGCTCTTGGGGCTCGACGAGATGCGTGTCACGGGCGCGAACATTTGCGGAGCCACGCGTCTCGAAGATGCCCGCGGTCGGTACGTCGTCTTCTGCAAGAACACGTTCCCGACGCATCTGTCGCTCG
>CAZETM010000387.1:0-8748 GCA_964514885.1 uncultured Polyangium sp.
CTCTTGTTGAGCAGGATTTCGACGGCAGATTGTCCAACTGCGGAAGTTGGGTTAGCAGACCGAATGAAGCTCGTTTGCGAATCATCTTAATCTCCGGACGTTTAGAAAAGAAGGACGCGGACCTTGGGCTCGCTCTCCACGCTCGTTTGGCTCATCGCAATGACCATGAAAGTTTCAGCGGGAAACTGCTTGGAATCTTTGGGCCTGTCGAACCAACGGCGGACTTCGAAGTCCCGAAGCACGCAGTTCATCATGTTGCTCCGGCCTGAACCGATTGGAAAGTGATATGAAGTGTAGGGGAATGCGGTCGCCCACCGATGGCGAAAGAATCCGCCGATTTTCTTAGCGTCTCTCGATTCAAATCCCAAGAGGACTTCCGGCATGACGAAAAACACGTGCGGCTGGCCTTCGTGCATCGCGCGATATCCGTAAACGACGCCATCGGCCAGATTGATTGCCTCCACATGCAACCAAGAGGTGGCGAGAACTTTCGGTGAGCCTGCGAGTTTTCCCTTGACCTGGTCGTGGATGATTTTGCCGTTTTCGCCGCGATTGAAGGTCGAATATTCGATGGGGCCTGTAATCAGGCTCCGGCCCTTATCCGGAGTTTCTGTAATGGATCGCATGGCGCCTGCGCCCATACCTCGGAACTCGATTTTGTCGAAATACCCTCGGGGCGAATCATCGAAGAATTTGATATGTCCAAGCTCGCCCGGAGGCGTGATCCGGATCTCCCAACTTTTAGGGCCATCCATCCAAGGAAATGGCGCGCCGGTGCCATCGATGATGCGCACGTCGCCGACGCCTTCGAGAAAGGGCCCCTCTTTGGCCGCTTCTTTGATTACCGCGTCGGGAAAGTCAGCTAGCCGCGGCTCGAAAGATTGGCTGAGGCGAAATGGTACGAAATTGTCGATATCCGTTTGTCTCGAACAACAGACGACATCATATGCGCAACAAGCGGGCGCAATTTTCTTTTTATCGTCTTTCGTCAATTTAATTTCTACTGGAGGCGGCGCAATTTCCCAGCCTGGTGGCGGCGTTTGATGTGCTGTTATCGGCAAACCCGCGGATGGTGTGCTGCTGGCACTCGTGGCCCACACGCCTGCGGGCGAAACGAAGGCTGCTCCGATGACGACCGTTGCAAACAACGAAGCGCGCTTCATAGGGTCTCCAAATAGGCAATGAGGGCCCGTTTATCGGGACCACCCAGCGTGCCAGGGAACATGCGCTGATCTTTGGCAGAAAGCATTTCGTCGAGCGTCGAATAACGCCCGTCGTGATAATAGGGGGCGCTGCCACGAACACCAACGAGCGATGGCGTGTCGAATTCGCTTTGGCGCGTGCCCAGCTTGCCACTACCGACGTCGTGCTTTTTGCGGTCCGTGCCACCGCCCTTATGGCAACCTTCGCAACCGTATGCGCCATAGACCCGTTTGCCCCGTTCGACCAACTCAGGCTCTTTGGGTTTTTCCTGGGGCAATGGAGGCAATGAAGAGACATAGGCAATGAGCGCATCGAGGTCTTCCTCGCCGGTCTTTTCGAGACCCGTTCCGCCAAGGCGCCCGAACGTGCTATTCAAATGATGTCGCACGTCCCGATGTTCCCCGGACCAACCATATGGCGCGGTATTGAGGATCCGCCCCGCAAGAATAACCGTTTGACGTAAACCATCGGGGCTCGTCCATGTGAGACCATCGTCGCGACCATCAGGATGACAACTCGCGCAGCCCCGCCCGAGCGCAAGGCGCGCATCGCGCGTCGTATGAAAAAGCCGCCTACCTCGTTCCACTTTGGGGTCCCGCGTCTCGCCTGCTCGGCGGAACAACGAAATGCTCGTCGAGACAAACCCTTCACGCTCGATTCGCGTGAGCGCTAGATCGATTTCGGACCAGACAAATACCTGCTTTCCGTCTGCCGTCATTGACAAGGAACTAGGTCCGGCGGGCACATTGATTCTCCGGCGCTCACCGGTGCTCGGGTCGCCAATTCCCGGATCCAATTCGAGCACCGCGTCGATATCCATGCACGCGACGAACAGGCTGCGGTCGTCGGCAACAGCGCTTCGCGGCAAAAGACAATCTTGCGCAAATAGGCTATTGAATACGCCCCCGATATGGTTCGTTATCGACCGTTTGGCGACAGGATCCACGACACTCACAATTGGCGCAATCGTACGTGGTCCTTGGCCCGAACCGCCATACGTTATCGTGGGGCCCATCGCGGGAGCACCCGGATCGACACTCGTGTGCGGCGCGAAAATTCGCAGCACGTCCTTACTCCCGTCGCTTCGCGTTCCCATCAATCGCGCAAGCGCGTAGCCCTGTGAAGCGAGACGTGTGGTTTTGTCGTCGAATTCGCCATTCTCGCCCACGCGCCTTCCTGCGACGAGCGATATCGCTTCGGGCGAGCTGTTCGGGTCCTTCAAGTCGATGGCAGAAACAATCCCGCCGACCGCATGCGTAACGAACGCGGTTTGTCCTGCGTTGGCAAAGAGCACCGCTCGCGGTTCACGCGACAGTTGCAAAACCCGTTTGACGTCAAAGTTGTTGACATCGAGCAGCGTTAGCGCTGCACCAAACCCACTCGTCACGGCGAGGGTTTGTTCTTCCAAAGCCAGCGCCCAGGGTTCCATCGAGACAAACTGAGCGCAGCGTTCCTCGAAGGGTTTGGCGAGTGTTTCGTCGGCAGGCTCGAGCACCACGACGCGACCTGAATCACGGAGAGTGACGACGACGGTGCCGTTGCTCAGCGCGAGCACGTGACCGGGGCGCCCATCGAGCGGCGTGACGCCGACCTGTTGCATTGCGACCGTGTCGACGACGTGCAGTGCGCGTTCGTTGTAGTCCGCGACCAGCACGAACGTCGTGGTTGCTGTGCGCACGAGCGAAACGGCGGAGCTGGAGCCACTCATTGATACGGGCTCGAAACGTTTTGCTGCGCGAGCCGCGCAGCGTGAAGGCGCAGCGTTGGCCACTGCGGTCGGCGTTGCAGCCGATGCGGATGCGGCAGCAGGCGTGGTGGTGCTGGACGTGGTCGTTTCGTTTGACCTGCAACCAAATGTCGTAAGCAGCAGAGTTGCGGTCGTGAGAGCGGTGAGGGCGATCGATGGGCGTGACATGTTTCGACTCGAAGACGCTACGACGACTTTGGGCGTGCGTGATCTCGATCTTTCGATGGAACGAGCACACCGACTGCTTTGGCGCGGTGAGTCCTCTCGTAATGATTGCATGACGAACGGGACAGATATATAGACGCTTGCAAGCACAGCGGTCTTCCAACCTGACCAGTCAAAAGGCGCCCTCCTGCGCGATGCATGGGCGTTCCACGCATGAAAAGGTACTTGTTTTCTCTTACTCTGGCGGCCACCGTGGCCGCATCGCCTCCTCTTCATGCGGACGATCATGCGGACGATCATGCGGACGATCATGAGGTAGCTGCTGCGCCGGCATCGGGCGAAAAATCCAACGTAGTCCAAAAGGACGAACCTCCGCCTGCGCCGCGCCAAAGTGCGCTTGATTTATCCCTGGTCTGGGTGCCGTGGGGAATGCATTACACGCGCTCAGCGTGGGGCGCGACGCTTGGTTATCGCGTTCCGCTCGTCAAAAAGCCCGGGGTTTTATGGGACTCCACCAATATCACCATTGGGGTTCGTGATCTCTACGGGTATGTCAACAATACGTTCGGACCATTCATCGAGATTACGCCGATTGCAGTCTTCAAATTGCGAGTGGAGGCTGCGTACGATTACTTCATTATTGATCCGTTCAATGGCGGCCTGCGTGTATTGACGCCGCTCGGCCACCAACGAATCGCGCGGGGTCAGGTGGAGCGAGGTAATACGTCAGCGGTGGATTGGTCGGGCGATGATGGCGTGAATAATGTCACGAATTTCAAAGCTCCTATCAATATCGGTGGTGGACGCCTGCGCGTCATGCCTACGCTGCAGGGTAAGGTCGGGCCGCTGGTATTTCAATACAACTTCATGGCCGATTTCAATCTGTACACCGCACCCGGCGCCAGTCCCGATGACGTCTTTCACGACACGTTCACGTTCACCTTGCGCAAGCTGCACGACGTCAGTCAAACCCACGAATTGCTTCTCGCTTATTCAGCGCCCATTTCAGCGCCAGGTGAGCTGATGCTGGGTGTTTCCGCCAGGTACAATCGAGTCCAAGGGACGGGTTTCGATCAATTGGCATTGATGGGCGTGGCTTTTGGTCGATTGCCCCGCAAATTCTTCTCGCAAAAGGTATCTCCCTTTGCTGCGGTTCAAGCGGGCACGTTGCTCATCGATCCGATGTGGCAATATGCATTCTCGTGGGTAACCGTGGTCGGCGCCGATATCAACTTGCACAAGTCCAAACCACATTATATTCCTCCGGACAAACCATGATTTCTCCCGCCGATCTTCGATCGACGTTCACCTCTCGTCACGGAACGACGCCGCGTGCGTTTTTTGCGCCCGGACGCGTCAACTTGATTGGTGAACATACCGATTACAATGACGGGCTCGTCTTGCCCGTGGCTCTCGAATTGGGAATCACGGTCTTAGGCGCATCTCGCGCAGATCGTCGCGTATGCATCACCAGTTGCGATCTTGGGGAGAGTGCCGAATTCGATTTGGACGCACCCGGTCCGGGACGAACGGGAACGTGGATCGATTACGCCGAGGGAGTGGCGCAGGCGCTCGTGGCTGCGGGACAAAAGATTGGCGGAGCCGATTTGGTCATTGCAAGCGATTTGCCGGCCGGCGCTGGTTTGTCCTCGTCCGCGGCGCTCGAAGTGAGCGTTGGGTTTGCCCTTCTTTCGCTCGCGGCATTGCCTGTTGATCGGGTTGCTCTCGCGCTGGCGGGTCAATCCGCGGAGCATCGTTATGTGGGCACTCGATGCGGCATCATGGATCAGCTCGTCTCTGCGCGAGCGCGTTTGGGCGCAGCGTTGCTCATTGATTGTCGTTCGCTCGAATTGACCGATGTGCCGCTTCCCGGGCCGCCCGTATCCATTCTCGTGGCCGACACGCGGGTCAAGCATTCGCTGGCGTCGTCCGAATACAATACGCGTCGCGATGAATGCGAGCAAGCGGTGGAGATCCTTCGCGGTTCATTGCCTGAAATTCGCGCCTTGAGGGACGTATCTTTGCGAGATATCGAGGACCATGGCCATTTATTGCCGGATTCCATTCTGCGGCGGGCTCGCCATGTCATTACAGAGAATGCCCGCGTGTTCGCTGCCGTCGACGCGCTGAGCCGCGGCGATCTGCAGACCGTAGGTCGATTGTTCGTCGAATCGCATCGCTCGCTGCAGCACGATTACGAAGTCAGCGTGCAAGAGCTGGATTTGCTGGTTGATACGGCAATCCAACAACCAGGCGTTTATGGTGCGCGGATGACCGGTGGCGGCTTCGGTGGCTCGATTGTGGCGCTCGTCGACGATTCGCACTTGACGCGCGTTCAAGCCGCCATGCGCGACGCCTATGTCACCCGCTTTGGACGAGAACCCGGTTTCCTCGTTACGCGAGGTGGAGCGGGAGTATGCGAAATCGCTTGAAGCTCCACATTCGTGAACAAAAGGCTTTTCAAGCACTCCTGCTTTGGGCCATTATGGAGACGACTTCATGAAAATCGCTCGTATCGCTCGCACGGCTTTCGACGCTCTGACCAAAGATCCGCACCCCCCGCCTTGTGTGCTCGGCGCTCCGGATGCGCTCGAGAACCTGCGCTCGTCCCTTCCCGCAGGATTCTTGCTTGGGACGGCAACTGCGGCGCATCAAATCGAAGGCGGGCTCGACAATGATTGGTCGGATTGGGAGCGAGGGTTTCATGCCGACGGCTCGCCCCATATCAAGGATCGAACGATATCTGGCGCAGCGTGCGATTCGTGGAATCGATTCGATGAAGACTTGGCGCTGATGAAGCGTCTCGGGGCGAATGCTTATCGATTCAGCGTGGAATGGAGCCGGCTCGAGCCTTCCGAGGGCGTTTGGAATGACGAAGCGGCCGAGCAATATTTGTCGTGGGCGCGCGCTCTGCGGTCCGCGGGAATCGAGCCTATGGTCACGCTCAATCATTTCACTTTGCCACGGTGGGTGGCCACGCAAGGTGGTTGGATGAGCGATCGAACCATTGATCTGCTTGCTGCATTTACCGAGCGGGTCGCCAAAAAACTCGGTAGCGAAGTCGATTCGTGGTGCACCATCAATGAGCCCAACGTGCTCATGGCCATGTCCTATTTGAAAGGGGTGTTTCCTCCCGGGCTGAAAGATCAACGCCTTTGTGCGCTGGGGCAAGCACGTCTTTTGCGCGCACATGCACGCATGACCGAGGTTTTGCGCGAATATGATACGGTCGATGCCGACGGCGATGGTTTTGCAACGCGGATTGGTTTGGCGCACCATGTGCGAATTTTTCAGCCTGCATCGCGCAATCCGCTCGATCGCGTCATCGCGGGATTCATGGATCGGTTTTTCAATCAATCGATCATCGATGCGCCGATGACGGGCCGCATTACGCTTTCGATTCCGGGCGTCGTCGATATTGACGAAGCTGTCCCGAATTTGAAAGGATCGCTCGATTGGCTGGGCATCAATTATTACGGCCGAGACCACATACGGGCCGACCTTTCCGATCCGTCGCTCTCGGAGCAATACGTGCCTGCGGAACGTCCCGTGAGCGACCTTGGTTGGGACATATGGCCCGAAGGGCTATATCAGGTTTTGAAGCGGTACAGTGCGGCAGGGCTACCCATTTACGTGACTGAAAATGGGATCGCCGATCATCGCGGTGATAAGCGTCCGGACTTTTTGCGCTCGCACTTCGAGGCGCTCGTGCGCGCCGCGCGCGATGGCGTCGACGTGCGCGGCTATTTTCATTGGTCGCTCATGGACAACTTCGAATGGGCCGAGGGGCACGAGGCACGGTTCGGACTCTTTCGCGTCGATTACGATAGCGCCGACAAACGGCGCGAAGCCACGCCGGCCGTAGAAACGTTTCAGCAAATAGCCCGCGGTCTTGGGCTCAGCCCCGAAAGCAAATAGGGGGCACTGGTGGGAATCGAAGCGGCGCGAGGCGAAATTCGTTATCGCTGCCATTACCAGCAATACTCGCTCGCCGTCGACTTGTCCGGCGGCGGAAGTGCTGACGATGGGCGCATCCGCATATCCAGCAGCTTTTCGGCAAACCGCATTACGGTTCACGTCCATGCGCAAAGCGATGTCGAAATAGACGCATTCGCGCTGCATTTCGAGAAACCGTCGCAACGGGGCGAACGGTTTTTCCTCAATGGTTACCAGTCGTGGACGGACTCGCGCGAGTTCTCGGCTGGCGAAACCATTTACCCATTTCCTCCCCTCGCTCGTCCACTGCTAGAAAGACTCTTTCGGACGAACCATTACGGAGATTACGACATCCTTCCCGCCACGGGGCGACACCTGCACGGTTTTACGTATTTTTACCATCGCCGCGAGCAGAACGGTCACATTGAATTTTGCGGCTCGCTTTCCGAGGCGGAAGGGTATACCATTTTTCGCGTTTTACCGGACGAGCAGCGTGTCATCGCGCAAAAGGATTGCGAAGGGCTACAGCTCGGGCGTGGCGACGTCTGGAAGGCCTTCGATCTTCACGTCGAAGTCGGCGACGAAAATGCAGTGATGTCCGAATACCTTCGCGGCTGTCATGATGTCGCTGGGCTTTCTCCTCGGTCGTCCCCGCCATGGACCGGCTGGACGAGCTGGTATTACCATTACACGAACATCACCGAAGAAGTTATCCTGAAGAACCTCGATGCATTTTCGAGGCGCAGCATTCCCATCGATGTTTTTCAAATCGACGACGGTTGGCAAGGTGCGGTCGGTGATTGGCTCGACGTGAATGCAAAGTTCCCCCAAGGCATGCGCGCGCTCGTGGATCGCATTCATGGGGCTGGATACCGTGCGGGCTTGTGGCTTGCGCCGCTCGTGGCCGAGAAAAAGTCACGCCTGGTGACGGAACATCCGGACTGGCTGCTGCGCGACAAGCAAGGCAATCCCGTTCCTGCGGGCAATTCGAACCTTTGGAGCGGCGACTTCTACGGGCTCGACGTTTACCACCAAGGCCTACGCGATTACCTGAAAACTGTATTCGATACCGTTTTGGGTGATTGGGGCATTGACCTCGTCAAACTAGATTTCTTGTATGGCGCGTGTTTGCTGCCGGGCCAGGGTAAAACACGCGGCCGAAAAATGGTCGATACCATGGACTTTCTACGGTCGCTCGTGGGCGACAAAAGCATCCTTGGTTGCGGCGTGCCGCTCGGGCCAGCCATCGGACGCGTCGAGGTTTGTCGCATCGGACCCGATGTGGGGCACGAATGGGCGAATACATTGACCCGGGGCCTCGGTATGCGCGAAACTATTTCGACAGTCACCGCCCTGGAGAACGCCATTGGCCGAAGGCATCTATCGGGTCACGCGTTTTCCAACGACCCGGACGTCTTCTTTCTCCGCCGTTTGTCGTTCGATACCGCTCCCTTCGATCCGTTCGTTGCATTGCAGGAACTGCGCTGGGGCAAACGAATCCCACTCTCGAATCATGAGAAGTACACTCTGTTTCTTTTGAACAACCTCTTCGGAAGATTGGTCTTCACGTCCGATGATATCGACGAATACGCGGAGGACACGATGTCGCTCTATTTGTCGTCCTTCCCGCTACGGGACAAACAGGATGTCCGCGTTTCCCTCGTCGGGGCGCCTCCCGAGTTTGGAGAAGTAGGCGG
>CAZETM010000388.1:0-8727 GCA_964514885.1 uncultured Polyangium sp.
CGCATTGCCGCCACCAGCATCGTTTGCGCCAACTCCACAATCTGCCCCAGCGGCACCGGCCGATGTGCTACCCAATCAATCGACGCTGCCTCGACAAACCCAATCCATCCCCGCAATGCGGTGCGCACGAGCGGACCCTCGACCCCCGGTGGCAAATCCGCTACGATGCGGCCTAAAAACGCCAGCCGCACTTCCTCCAGCACCGCCGCAACCTCGGGATCCGAACCAATCCCACCACGCATCAGCGTCACATACGCCCCGCCTCGCCGCTCCACGAAATCGAGGTACGTCGTCACTCCCCGCCGCACCCGCTCTTCAATCGATATGTCGGCTTCACGCGCCCCAATCGTCTGCTCGAGCAAGTCCTTCGCCGCTGCACGCAAGGCCGCCACGTAGAAATCCCGCTTCGTCGGGAAGTAGTGGTACAGAAGCCCCTTCGATACACCCGCCGCTCGCGCGATGTCGTCAATCGACACCTCGTCATACGAACGCTCGCTAAAAATCGACAGCCCAAGCGCCAAAAGTTGCGCCCGGCGCTCGTCCACCTCCAGCCGCGCACGCACCCCAGGCTCCTTCTCCTCCGCCATCGGACGCGTGGACTTTGAACGCTCGCCGCGCTTCATCACTGCGAGCCCTATACCCCCGGCCCCCTCAAGCTTCAATCACCGTACGATCGTTACTCGAAATTTCTTGTTGACTCCAGTTCAATAGTCCCCTATCCTCGCTGGCAGGTATTGAACTGGAGTCAATAGCGATGGAGCAAGACGCGGCCCTCAATTTTGGTTCTGTTCCTCGTCCCCGCACGCCTGGTGTGGATTTGGACAGCCCTTTGCCTCGGTACTGGCTTGCTGACAACGCTTTGGCGACGCATATCGCCAACGGGGTCAACATGTTATTTCCATCCGGCGAGCGATTCTTCGTTCGTTCGGTCAACCACTACCTCGATCAGGTGCAGGACCCGCATTTGCGTGCGCAGATCAAAGGTTTCTTCGGTCAAGAAGGACGACACGCGAAGGAGCACGAGCGGCAACTGCGGCAGCTCGAGGAACAAGGCTACGATGTCCAGCGCATTCTCGGGCTTTACGAGCGTATTGCGTATGGTTTCATCGAGCGTATTGCGCCGCCTTCGTTACGGCTATCGACCACGGCCGCGTGCGAGCAATTCACGGCCATTTTGGCGGAAAACGCGCTCACGCATCGGTTACTCGATCGGGCGCATCCCGCCATGCGTGAGCTTCTTTTGTGGCACGCCGCCGAAGAGATCGAACATCGCGCGGTAGCATTCGACGTCTTGCAAATGGTGAATCCCAGCTACCCGCTGCGTCTTGCGGGTTTGTTCATGGCCACGGTTTGCCTGGGTGGCTTTTGGATCTTTGCCACGACTGCGCTAATCGCGCAGGACAAGGATCTCGAACGGGAGCGCCTTCGCAAAGATTACCACCGTTGGCGCGCGGTCCGCAACGAGAGCAAGTTCATGGTGCGCGGCATTCGCGAATACATGCGTCCTGATTTCCACCCGTCACAAAAAGACATCGACGCGCTCGCCGAGCAATACCTGACGAGCGTCGGTCTTCCGGTTTGACCAAGCTCATTCGACAATTCCCGTGTCGGACGCGCACAAAGGTCTGGTCAAGCAGGCCGCCAACCTGATATCAACGACGGCGCGAACCTTTTGGGGAGATCTGCTTCATGGCATTTGGAACTGGCGGCAGTTGCGTGATCACCGGCGCGGGAGGCGGTTTTGGCCGTGCGCTCGCGCTCGAGCTGGCGTCGCGTAAAGAGCGGCTCGTGCTTTCGGACCTCGATGCGCAAACGGCCGAGGTCACGGCGCGGCTATGCCGAGAGCGTGGTGCGGCTTCGGTGAGAGCACTCAGTTGCGACGTGACGAAACTCAACCAAGTCGAGGCACTTGCTGCCGCGTGCGAAGGCAAAATCGACCTCGTGGTAAACAACGCGGGCGTATCGAGCGGCGGGTTCATTGGCGAGCTGTCCATGGAAGACTGGCGCTGGACGATTGAAGTCGACCTTTTCGGCGTCATTCATGGCTGCCACGTCTTCGTCCCGTTGCTCAAAAAACAACGTAGTGGTCACGTGCTCAATGTCGCTTCGGCCGCGGGTCTGCTTTGCGGACCGCGCATGGGTGCGTACAATGCCGCGAAGGCCGGCGTGATTGCGGTATCGGAAACGCTCGACGCGGAGCTGACTGGAACAGGCGTCGGAGTGACCGTCTTATGTCCGACGTTTTTCCAGACAGACATCGTCAACTCGGGACGATTCGCCGATCCGGAAACAGCACGACTGGCACAGAAATTCATGCTCAAAGCGCGGCCAGTCGAAGAAGTCGTGCTTTCGACGCTCGATTCGGTGGTGCGCAAAGAGCTGTATGCGGTACCGATGGCGGATGCGCGATGGTTATGGCGGCTCAAGCGTGCGGTGCCGGGAGCTTTCCGCAAAGTGGTGGGCTTGGCGATGAAAAGGGCGAAGTGAATATTCACGCCCGATAACGGTGCTACCGCATTTTTTTGCGCTCGCGCGATACTTCTTTAGCGGAATATGCCTATTCCGTACTCTAGGCCGATGTGATACCATCGGTTTATGTCCCTAAAAACAATAAAATCCCTTCGAACTTCGCACCATGCTGCGTGGATACTCGGTACCCTAGCGTTCATCTCCGGCTGCACCGATCCAACGACAGCCGTTGAAAAGCCGACCCCGAGTTTTTTCGTGCGGGGCAGTGTCGAGCAAGTACACGTATGGAAAACCCCGCCCGGATCAAAGATCGAGCTGCGTGACGCGAGCGGTAAAGTCGTGCAAGAGGGCACGTCCGACGCGTTAGGTGGCCTCGTATTGCGCAAAGTCCCGCCTGGAAACGATTACGAAATCGTGGTGCCCGAGCTTTCGGCGCCCAATGCGATGGACGTGCAGGTCATGGGCGTGGCGGAAAGCCTCCCGAAACAAGAATTCTATTCGTCGCAAAAGATCACAGCCGGATACAATTACATCACGATGCGCGACGGCACCAAGCTGGCCGCATATGTCACGCTTCCCGGCCCAGCCGAGAATGGCCCGTATCCGACGGTCGTCAACTATTCCGGCTACAGTCCCGCCAAGCCTGGCGAGCCCATCGGCGCCTATACGTTCTTATGCGGGGATTTGCCGATCATTTGCGACGCACCGAATGATGTGAGCGCTCTCGTCGCGGGCCTCAATGGTTATGCCACCGTGGGCGTGAACATGCGCGGCACGGGCTGCTCGGGCGGAGCCTACGATTATTTTGAAACCCTGCAAGTTCTCGATGGTTACGATATCATCGAAGCCGTGGCTGCTCAAGAATGGGTCCTTGGAAACCGAGTGGGCATGACGGGTTTGTCGTTCCCGGGCATTTCGCAATTGTTCGTGGCCAAAGCGCATCCGCCGAGCCTCGCGGCCATCTCGCCGCTTTCGGTCATTGGCAGCACGCATACCACGCTCAGGCCGGGCGGCATCTTCAATGATGGTTTCGCGCTCGAATGGATCAACGGCGTGCTCGATACGGCCGCGCCTTATGGCCAAGGTTGGGAGCAAGCCCGCGTCGATGGGGGAGACACGATTTGTGCAGAAAATCAAATGCTCCATGACCAACGCTTCGACGCCATTACGCTGGCCAAGAGCCAACCTTACTACACGGACGAAGTCGCCTTGCCGATTGATCCGACCGCATTCGCGAATGAAATCGACGTTCCCGTCTTCTTGGCCTCTGCGTTCCAAGACGAGCAAACGGGGCCGTATTTCTTCACGATACTCGATCAATTCAAATCCGCGCCGATCACACGTCTAAGCGTCTATAACGGGATTCATCCTGATGCGTTGGCGCCGCAGATCATGGTGGAGTGGAAAGCATTTCTCGACATTTACGTCGCGCAGACGGTTCCGGCCATCAGCAAACAGGTACGCGAGCTGGCGCCCATCCTTTTCGAGAACATTTTCAAAACGAAGCTACCGCTGCCCCCAGATCGCTTTGCCAATTACCCATCGTGGGAAGAAGCGAAAAAAGCGTTCGACGCCGAGCAGCCGCTACGTGTGATATTCGACAATGGCGCCGGGGAAACTCCTGGAGCGCCCCAGGGCGTGGCGGAATTGCATTTCGATTCCTGGCCTCCGCCCACCACACCATTGCGGTATTACTTCCAGAACGACGGATCGCTCGGACCGATGCAGCCCGCAGAATCCGCGGGAAGCAGCCTCTTCCAACACGATCCAGACGCAGGAAACCGCGGAATCATCGCTCCGGGAGGAGACGTATGGGATCCGCTGCCTGCTTATGAATGGAAGCAGCCCGCGCCTGGATCTGCCGTCGTATTCGACTCGGCGGCCCTCGGATCGGATCTCGTCATGCTCGGCACGGCCAGCGTAGATATTTGGCTACGCTCACCCGTCGATGACGCCGATATCGAGGTGAACCTGAGCGAAATTCGCCCGGATGGTCAAGAAATGTACGTGCAAAGCGGTTGGCTGCGCGCCAGCCTGCGTGAGCTAGCTCCAACAGCCACCGAATTGTGGCCGCAGCCTTCGTTCAGGCAAGCGGACGAAAAGCTTTTGGGCAATGAATGGACGAGCATGCGTATTGGCGTGACCGGCTTTGGACATGTATTCCGAACAGGCTCGCGTATTCGGATCAGCATCGATACGCCTGGAGATAGTCGAGCACGCTGGCGGTTCGATTTGAAGCCATTCGCCAGCCCCGTCGAATACCAGGTCGGTCATTCGTCGATGTATCCATCGAGCGTGGTGTTCCCAGTCATAACGGGTGAAAGTGCGAAAACGCCGCTTGCGCCTTGCCCCTCGCTGCGTGGACAGCAATGCCGAGTCTACGAAGCGTATACGAACAAAGCCGGAATGCCTTGAGCATCCTTGACTGTTCCGGCCCCACGGCGAGATCGCACCGCTTGCCCGACTAAAGATTCATGCAGCAAATCGTTAGCGGATCGATCCCCGTCACCAGACCGCCATAAGGCGCCTTGCACGCGTTGGGGCTCATTTCCGCACTCGCTGGAAAGTATTTGAAGCTCGCGAATCCATTGGTCGCTGTGCATTCCTGCGTGATGGGCATCTCCGTCAGGGTACAATCCGGCACCGCCAGTTTGAACTCGGGCGGCGAGCAAACGACGGCATTTAGATTTGCGCTGCAATCGCCGCACGACCGATCGTCGATCCAATTTTGGTAAATCTCCCGTCGGTTGGGGAATTGGCTCGGACAAGCGTGTGTCCCCGCTAGAACGACACACGCTAGGTTCGCCAGGTCCGGCTCATTGATTGGCGCGCACCTACCCTCATCACAATTACCAGCCTCCTGCATTGGGCAAATCTGCACCTCGGTGGCGAAAGGCGGCAACTCAGGAGCCAGCGGATTGCTCGGTGCACAAGTCTTCGCGGGAATCACCACCGAGGTTTTCGTCACCGTGCAAGATTCTGCGGGAATGTTCCCCCCAAAGAATGGAAGCGGAGCGCAGTCTTGAGCCGACGTGGGCGTGATAGTAATGCTCGAACCCATTTGCAAACCGCATTTGGGGTCCCCCCAGCACGTGATCTGAGGAGCGGTGCAACCCATGCCCTCGCAATTGCAATCGCAAGCGCACGTAGCTGGTGGCGCCGGAGTATGTGATCCTCGATAAATCTGTTTGGTACCGTCGGGGCAATTCGAGAGAAGCTGGCCAAACATTCCGCTACGAGACCGATACGGCCCGGTCCAACCTGGAGGAGCCGCCGGAACGCATGCCTCGCCGGATGCACACGACGATGCGCCACCGCCACCGCCCACACCACCGCTGCTACTGCTACTGCTCGCAGTTCCGCCGCCAGAGCCGGTGCCAGCCTCTCCACCGGCGCCCGTGCTGCTCGATGCGCTCGAACTGCCACCGCTACCTTGGTTCACGGACGGAGGTTCATAGGCGCATGCGGACATTCCTGCGGCCACGATGCTGGTCGTCAATATCCATAAGAAAGTGCTTGAATTCGTGCTCATTCCCATCCTCTTTCTAGTTTCGTATTCGTTTCCGTCACGGCGGACTCGAGCTACAACTCTATCGAATCATCCGCAACAATGCGAAGCTATTGTCGCTGAGCATCGCTCGTCAAAACACCGGCCCACGGCGCCGCGGATGCACCAACGCTTGGCGATGCGCCGGAATCGGGCCCAAACGCGTCGTGTCCACCAAAAGCGACACCACGAGCGAAAACAAACACCGCTGCGTCTCGAAGCTCGGGCCAACCTCGGGCAACAGCCCACCGATTCGCCTTCCTCCCGCATCGTGAACCACGCGCTTGGCCATATCAATGGCCTCCATTTGCGCCGAATGCAGGTCGCCCCCGGTGAGCCTCTTGATCAAGCCCACGTATTCGTCCACGAGCGGCGAAATGGCCGCCCGTGCAAACGTGATCGATTCATCCGCAACAGAGCTGGCCGTGAGCACGAAGCGCACTTGGCTATCGTCACATCCGACGATCAGCGTGCATGCCGGGCGCGATGGCCAAGGTGGATCGTCTTCGAGGACATCCGTGATGATTGCGCACCAATCCTGTTTGCGGAGCGGCAAAGCGCTCGACCACAGGCGATCTTCAATGCGAATAGTCTCGACGGGCATGCCTCACCCCCTAGCCCCTCTCTACAAATGTGGAGAGGGGGAATGAATCCTATCACCTCGGTTTGTTCGCGCGCGATGCCTGTTTTGCCACCGCATTGCGACGTTTCATCACGAATCGAATGGCCTCCTCGAGGTCTCCGAGCGTCATTACATTGCCCAAGTCCAGGCCAATCTCCACCAAAGCTCGCGCAACTGCCGGCTGAATCCCCGTCACTACCGCCTGCGTCCCGAGCAGCGACAACGCTCGCAACACCTTGAATACATAATCCGCCGTGGTATCGTCGACGCTCGCAATGCCCGTCAGGTCGATAATCACGTATTCAGCTTGATCGTGCACCACCGCCTCGAGCAACGCCGACAATATCCGCTCGATCCGCGTAGCATCGAGCACCCCGACGAGCGGCAATGCAAGCACGCCAGCCCATACGCGCACGATGGGCGTCGACAACGACCGAATCGCAGACTCCTGCCGCTCGATGAGCACCACCTTTTGGCGCAGCTCGTTCTCCACCTGCACACGCTCGGTCACATCGAGAGAGAATCCGATCACCCCGTCGACAGTGCCATCATCACGCACGATCGGAATGTATCGCGATTCCCACATTCGCTCGCTGGCAGCATGGATCTCCATCGAAAAACCACCGGCCAACGCACCTCGGATCGCCTGAACGATATGCGGCGCCGACGCATATAGCTCGAATGCATTCAAACCAACGACTTGTCCAGGCTTCAACCCAATCGTGGCGAGAGCCGCCCCATCCGATGCGGTAAAAATCCCCTGCGCATCGACGGCCCACAGCACAGCCGGGGCATTGTCGATGACGTGCTGCAAAATGCTGTTCTGCCGAGCAAATTCACTGTTCTGCAACCGGCCCGAATCCTCTTGCACCCGCTCGGAAGCGACCGCGAAAATCGTGCTGCCATCTTGCGAACGCGACAATTCCCACGACAGCAGAGGCGACGATCCACGCGGGTGGGAAATACGAAACGAGACGCTAGCGCGATGACCCGGCTCAAAAACGGCTTCGAGCGCCGCCACAAGAGCTTCGCGAGAAGCCGGATCGACAAGTTCGACGAGCGGCCCGAGGAGCGTATCGCTCAAGGAAAGCCCAGCCAATTTGCGCAAACGCGCACTCGTACACATGACGCGAGCGTCGGCATCGAGCAGCGCAGCGAGGTGAGGTTGTTCGTCAAAATAAGCGAGGGCCGCAGCTTCAAACGTGAGCATAACCGGACGGGTACGATAGGTAAGCCCTGGAAAAACGCAAGCGGCCAGCTCATCCGCAACCGAAATTTTCAACGCTCCTCACTCAAAATTTGGCCCCGTAGCCAGAACTGGCCTACGGTGACGCCGCCTTGACGCCCACGTACGCGCTGCTGAACCTCACCGACCTTCGCCTTGGGCTCGAAGACTTGCTCGTGGTGCGTCGCGAACCGCTCTTGCGTACGGAAACGGGTAAGGCGCGTGAGGGCATGTTGGAACAGCAGCGTCAAGCCATCTTGGCGCTGCCGGCACCGCTGACGGGTGGCCGGCCGTATGCCGAGGAGCTGGCGCTACGCCACTCCGAGTGTGCTGGGTTTGGACTGGCCGTGTGGCATGTGACCGAGGCATACCTGCGGACTCCGGGAATCAAAGACGAAATCGTCGAAGCAGCGCGGCGCGTACGGCATGCGCTCATTCCCAATACCGAGCGACTTCGTGACGCGTATCCAGAACAAGCTGCGGCAGCAGAGGTGCGCAAAGAGAATCTGTCGAGCATTGTCGACGAGCTGGGCATGCTCCCGGTTGCAGGTGGAGGAACGTTGTGGGATTGGGCCGGTAGGTTCATTCGAGCAGGCGAACAGATCTCCAAGACGCTAGACCAGCGCGCGGAAATCAATGCAACGACGCGCAAACACGCGATGGCGCTGCATTTGGAAACCGTGCAGATTCTGAATGAGATGCGCAGACTCATCGTGGACGAAATCGCACGCACCATTGGCATGCCCCGGCAGCTCGAACACGAGATTTTTGGCTACTTCGACGTGCTCGAAGTGACGCGTATCGAAGTCAAACGAGCGATGGAGCAAAATGGAGGGCTGTCGGGCCCAGGGTCGACCCGGGGGC
>CAZETM010000389.1:0-8727 GCA_964514885.1 uncultured Polyangium sp.
CACGCCGCAGGCGTCGTGCATCGCGACCTGAAACCAGCCAATGTGCACCTGGCCGACCCCGGACGAACCGTAAAGCTGCTGGACTTCGGCATCGCCAAGATTGTCGAAAGCGGTGAAAACACGTTGAATTCGATACCCATGGGCACATGCGCATGGATGGCCCCCGAACAACTCGTGCCAGGCGCGCACATCGATGTTCGCACAGACGTCTGGGCGTTTGGTCTTTTGGCATTTCAAGTGCTTACCGGCAAACCATACTGGCGTTCGAATCCCAACCATGCACCGGGGATCCTCCAAGAGGTTTGTCACGATCCGCTCCCATCGGCGTCCGTTCGAGCGAATGAATTGGGAGTGTCTGATCATTTGCCCCCACAGTTCGACGGTTGGTTCGTCCATTGTGTAAACCGCGACATGGCAGAACGCTTCTCGGGCGCTTCAGCAGCCATCGAGGCATTGTCGCCCATGCTTCGCGTGTCCATCATCCGTTCCACGCACACGCCGACGCCTACGGCAACGATATCGATTGGTAGCGCAATACATTCCGATCCTGTCGATGCCAGCATCAACACGGCAATCATGCAGCTTCGGGCGCGGATTCCACTGGCCATCGACGTAATGCAAAAGGTATCCGAACCGCGCATCCTCGTCGATCCGCGCCCGCCGCCGAAAGAATCCCACCCAAAAGCTGCGACAAACGGGAGTTCGATACCGGTACCCGATGTTTGGCCGCCAGTACCGCAGCGACCGCCCAAAATAAAGAATCGCTCCAAGCCGCGTGCCGGTGTTCCTGGAGCGCCTATTCCCCCGGTTCCTCCAACGTCGAATTGGGGTCAAACAATCACGACGATTCTGTTCGTCACCGTAGGCATTGGCGCCGGAGCGGTTTTGCTGTTCATCGTCGCCCTTGCTATCGCTTCGATGACGCGTCAGCCCCCATCCATGGACGAACAAATTCACCACGCGCCATGCGTAGGTGAAGCGTAAAGAGGGGAAGGGTCATGGCTAGAGAGTTTTCTCCGATGGCAATCAAGAAACTTCGCGGGCAAACGTTCGAGATTGGAGGCATCGAACTGCAGTTCACGGAGGTTCATCATTGGGGCGCGTGTATGTTCGTGGGCGGCGAAGGGTTTGCCACACCTATCGTATTTCGAGCCAAAAACCCCTCGGCTTCGTGGAGCCCGCCATTCGTCCTCAAAGGGTTCAACGAGCCCACGTTGACGCGCAGACGGCGCACTGCCTTCTTGTGTGCGCTCGGTTTGGCCGGACTCCAATTGCCAAACAACTTCTTCGAGGGCGCTCCAAGCGTCCCTTTTTCCCACGAGTTTCCGGCGCAGCAGCCCATTGCGATGGAAGGATACCTCGCGCGGTGCATTCTCGGCGAATCATTCGACGACCTCATGCTTGGCGATAAACGCGCGCAGCCCTGGGATCCGAACATTCAGATACGTATTTCGCTTGCACGCCAACTCTGTTTGGCCATCGAATTGCTCGAAGGCGCCGGAATCGTACATGGAGATCTGGCACCAGGCAATCTCATGATCGTCGAGGCGGATTCGACCACTCCCAGTCTTCGCCTCATTGATTTCGACGGATTTTATCATCCTCGGGTTCCCTTGTTAACGAGCAGCGAAGGGAGAACATGGGGCACCGATGGTTATCGTGCGCGCGCATTCAAGTTCAAAGACGAGACGTCTGTACAGACGTCCGATCGTGTCGCGATGGCCATACTCATCATGGAACTCGTCATTCGACGCCACGACGACATTCTCGAAGGCGATCGATTGGTGCTTCAAGACTCGATCGAAAAGGGCGAGGCGAACGTTCAGGTCGATTTGACCAAACGTTGGCCACAAGGTTTTCAACGATTACGTGAAGCGATTGCTGCAGACGAGCCGCGAAATGCACCATCGCCGCGCGATTGGAGAATGGCCTTGGCCGCATTTGCAGCAACGGGGTTTTCCTTCGGTACGACGAGCACGCCGGCGACTCGAGAAGACCGTTGCGTATTTCAAGTGATTCGCCATAACCAAGACCCACTTCGTCTGCGATTGCCATTGCCGCGAGGATCCTTCGGAACCCTCGTGCCCGAATTGGCGTGGCTCTTTTACGAAGAGGAGCAAAGTGGTCTGCGAATTTCCGGCACGACACCGATCGATAGTGATCGTGGGCGAGTCGAACCACTCATGTTGCAAAACGTCGAGGGCGAAAATAGAAAACGCTGCACCGGCGAAGTCTCTGCACAGTTGCCGTGGGGCGGAGTGCTCCATTGGTACGATATTCAGATCAAAGTCGAAGGACGGGTCCATTCGTAAGAGTGAGGAATGAAATCATGACCGAAGCACTGGAAAAACGTATCACGCGTAAAAGCCCGATGCACATCGTACTCGCGGCGGACGATAGCCAATCCATGAAGGGAGCGAGCGCCGAAGCGGCGACGGAAGCCATGCACGCTTGGGTGAACGAGCTGCACGTGAAGACTCGCGGCAAGTTGCCCTATTTCCGCTTCTCGCTCGTCCTTTTCGGATCCAATGCCACCATCATGGCTGAAGGCATTGACGTTCGAGATGTCGATATCGAGGGATTTCGTCTCGATGGATCGAGCGGTACGACCAACGTTGCAGCAGCGCTACGGGAGATTCAAAACGTTCTCCGCCGCGATGGTGCCACGGCGGATTTCTGCCCCCCTTTCGTCTTCATATTCACCGACGGCAAACCGACGGACAAGAATGGGCGTCCCACGCCCGAGGCAGAACGCGAAGCACTCGACGAAGCCGCTCGCTTGAAACTTCTTTCTTTGCCGTGCGGATCGCCGTTCATCATCACGCTCGGGTTTGGCGAAGCGAAAGATGACTTCTTGCAACAACTCGCCAGCAAACCAAGCTTGTACCATCGTCTCCCGAATGCGCAGGCGCTCATTAAAATCCTGCCCAGTATTGGCACTCCGACGGTGGAGAGCAATGGCACGATTGCAGGTTTCGTCGAACAAATCGAAAAAGCGCATACAGGAATCCAGGACCGCTGATGAGTTCGCGCGGAGGCAATTCGGAGAGGCAGGGAGCCGCTACCGAGTCGAACGAGTCGAGCGACTTTCATGTGGAACGTGCGGACGAGGGCATCATTCTGATGTATGCGACCGAGCCCGACGCCCCGCCTGCGCCACAGCAATCGGTGGGTGTCGAACCGGTAAAACGGGTTGCGCCACGCGTCGAAAAAACAATATCAGTGGCTTCGGGTGTTCCCGAAACTTTGATTTCGACGTCCGTGCTTGCACGTAAAGCTCGAAAGAATGATGTGGCGACTCGTCACGAGCCTCCCGAGGTCGAACCACCGGCGGGATTTGTTTGGTCAAGCGAGCCAGGTGCGGGTGGGTCTCGTCGCTTCGGTAGCGCAACGCATCCGGGGCCCGCGGATATTGCGCAAGACAAGGGCAATCAGGACTTTGCTTTTCATTTGGAGGTGGGCGGCCCAAACGAAACGCATTGGGTCCTTTGCGGCGTTGCCGACGGCGTAGGACAAGGCACCTGGTCGGCTCGTGCGGCGCGGCACGCGGCGGCTGCGTTCATCGAAGCGGTGGGCAAGTTTCTCGTGACTAGCCATTGCCCGCGAAACGAGTCTGAATTGCGCGACGATAGTTGGTCGCACGTCCTTGCTGACTCCATCTACACGCACATTCAACAGCGCCTCGAACATGATGCCGCATTCCTTCGACGTGAGAAGTTCGTCGACCCGACTTGGGATGCTCGAGAATACGTGCGGCACTTCATCGACGATGCTGACGCAGAAACAGCCATTCGCGCAAAATGGTTTCAAACGACGCTGCTTGCCGCGGCGCTCGGTCCGTACGGGGGATTCGCTTTGTTCATGGGCGATGGCTACGTGCGTATCGACAGGCAACTTCCCGGCGGCGAATGGACCTCGAGCGCGGGGTTGACGCCGACGCCGCCCATTACGATGGGCATTGTCGAGCCGCAGGTACGCGCATCCCTCAATCGATTGTTGCCGCGAGGAGCGCGTTGCATCGGGGTGCTCATGACCACGGATGGCGTCTCGAACTCCACGGCCACAGCTCTTGAGCGGGCCTTCGACGCCAGTGCAATGCTCGACGGAGGATCCGACAAACCGCCGCTCGAACGCGTTCGGTTCGCCTCGTCCGACGAATGCATGCGTGCACTCGAGCGACTCGCGGCAATGCCTCCGGAACTTGCGGACCGCGACAATATGAGCGTGGCTTTTGGAGCCTGCGACCTAGTCACCGTGGAGAATCGTTGAATGCAATCTCCGGAATGGCTGGTCATCACGCTTTTCGTTGGGGCCATTCTCGGTGCGTCGACGTTGGCGATGTGGCACGTGTTTCGAATAAAGGCGCCAACATTCGAGCGGGTTTTCGAGCCCCGATTGACTCGTGGCGAAATAGGCACGGGTGCGGTGTTCATTGCGGTTTCCGAGGCGATACGGTCCGATGTCATTCGCGACGCGCTTCGAGCGGCTCGGTCCAAGGCTCGACCCGAGCACATTCTTCGGGTATGGCAACGCGCAGGCGCACGCGTGGTGGCGCATGTCGACGGCTCTGGGGCACGCAGCAAGGATGATGCGCGAGAGTGGCTGCGATCCAAGGCCGAGGAGTTCGAGCGCGAACCTTTACCGCGCGCTCGTGCCAATGAAGCGTTGTTCGCTCTGCTTTATGCACGAACGGGAACAGCCATAACGAGAATTCACAACGTCGACCAAGCGCAATTGCTCTTTGTCCCCGGTAGTTGTGTCGGCGTCGCTTTCGTCGCTTGTAGGACGTTGCCCATTGCGATTGGCGCAACCGACACATCCAAACGTAGACTCGCGCTACTGGCATTTACTGTTTCGCTCGTGGCCACGGTAGGATTGGTGATTGCGACGTGGTCATCGAGTACATTACATGAATCTCCCATCAAGCTCTTGACGCCGGTAGACGATGCCATTACCAAGACAGTCGATTCAGTCAATTCGATAACCCCACAAACCATTCCGCTGGGTTCCGTTGTTGAAGACGCGGCGCCGCCTTCGCCCGCAACAGACTTCATCGATTACGCGGATGCTGATACCGATGAGCCAGCCGAGGATGCTGGAGACTCACTCGAATCGGAAGTCGCTGCAGACGGGATGGATGCCGGTGATTCCGATGTTGCGGACGCCGCTGATGCGCACGTGTCGCCATTGTTGGCCGTGGATGGATCTGCTCCCCGCATCGATGCGGGCGCTGTCAATGATGCCGGTGCCCAGGTAAAACCGGTACGGCCCCAGGTGAGTAATCCTGGCGTGCGCGGGAAACCCCCTACCAAGTCTCTGCCGTCAGAAAACCTCCACCCCGACTCGAAGTGAGGGAGAGATTGAGATGCCCATCCTTGGATTAGAAAAAAAGTGTCCCTCTTGCGAACGGCTGAATCCAGCGATTCATCGTTCCTGTATGCATTGTGGAGCTGCTCTGAGCGCTTCGGACGGCTCGAAGGATGACGCGGCAATCGATGCGGCCGCCCCTCCCGTGCGAAAGGCTGTGAAATTGGTGCATCCGGGCACCTCAAACGTTGCTGCAGCTCCCGCGCCATTACCTCCGGCACAAGCAAGCCCCGCCAAAATAAGGATTGTGCATCCTGATCCCGTACTACCTTCGGCACAACCATTTCCCGCGCCACAGTCAGCACATGTTCCGAGCACGGCCCCAATGACGCCGGATCTCGTGGAGCTTGCCAAGTTTGGCTCAAAAAACCAGAACGCAAATCCGCAGCCCCCCATGCCACCGGTTCCCCTGTCTCCCACGTATTCACCGGCTCGTCCTCGCACCAGTGGCATGACGATTCCTACATTTCTTGCTGCGTTTGGTCTGGTGTTTGTCATTGGAATGGGGTTCGTCGCCAATTCATGGCGCAAAGATTCCGATCAAAATCCCCTTGCCATTCCGCTTCCGCTTCCGCTGCCATCCGTATCGATCGTCCCTGAAGAACCATCGTCCGCGTCGCCTCCCACGCTTCCTGCCTTGGCGCCTTCAGCAATCGCTTCAATCGAGCCGACGCAACCGCAGAACCCCACGACACTCGACGAGGCATTTCGGCAAAAACTGAAGAATGCCACGGTGGCCATCCATTCTCGCCAAGGAATATCCAAAGGATTGGGCAGTGGTTTCTTCGTCGATGACGATGGGCGTATCGTGACGAACGAGCATGTCATTCGTGCCGACTTTCCTGGTCGACGATTGTCCATTGAGCTTTATGGAAGCAAGGAGGAGTTCGACGATATCGTTTGCATTGTTCGAGACCCGAAGCGAGATCTCGCGTTGTTGCAACTTCGTGGTGTGCGTCCTAAGGCCGTGTTGTCATTGCACCGTGGAGATCGTGTTCCGGAAACGACGCCCGTCGTGGTGATTGGTCATCCGCAGCAGGAGTTTTGGTCGATTACGCAGGGGACGATAACCGGCATTCGTGAGCACAAGGGGCAAACATTTTATGGTACGGACGCGCGTATCGAGCCGGGCAACAGTGGCGGCCCCGTCGTTTTACGTACGGGTGGGGCGGTGATTGGTGTTTCCGACTGGAAGATCATGGCCACGAGTTTGAATTATGCGATTCCGGTGGATGCTGTGATCGAGCTGGTGAGCGAAGCTGCGGGGATTGAAGGAAAACCTTGTCGGTAATGCGAGGTGTTTATGAGTCCACAGTCGCACAGCGATTCACCGGTAACGATTCCAGGCATCAAGCCTCGATGGCCCTGGCTGTTTGCCCTTACGGGCGTTCCAGCGCTTCTGGCGGCATGGGTGGTCTGGCAACAAATGGATAGAATCGATCGATTGCGATTCGAAAATGTCGACGTCCGATTTGCCAAAGACAAACTGGACGCCGAAGTTGCAGAGTTACGCAAGCAAAAGGTCGACCTCGAAAAACGCCTTACCGCTGCGGAGGAGACATCAAAGGCCAACGATGCCAAGGTGGGAGAATTGCAGGACGATACCAAAAAGCTTCAGAAAGATGCAAAGAAAACACAAGACGAACTGAATGCACTACGCGCGAATGCCCGTCCTTATGTTACCAGCCCGCTCGACGCCAAAGTGAAGTCCATTGTATTTTTAGGCACCGCTTCGTGGACGATTGAATGGCGCTTGTGGGTCATGAATCCTTCGAGTGAACCCATCGACGTGTATATGAACGTGTCTTGCGCTTCCTCGAACGATGGGACCGCAGTGCTGAATGAATGGCGTGGATTGAAGCCTGTGACCGTGGAGGCCACGAAGGCCCGATTCATGACTGATTCCATTTCCCTCGACATTCGGCATTGCGTCGATGGTACAAGGTCGAAGATCGTAGCGTTTGCGAAATTGAGTAACGCTTCAGTGATACCGATCGACGTGTGGCCACACGGAGCAGACTGAATGTGTGTACCATGGTCGAGCTGCAGGCAGGAGCTTGCCATTCACCTCCGGAAATGATGTGGCCATAGGCGCCAACACGTCAGCACGTACGCTGCGCTCTTCGCTCCGACGGCTCGTCGTTCTCCTTGACATCCGCTCCAAACCAGGCATTTCTCCGCCCCATGCAGCGCCTCTTCAACACCGCCGGCCCGTGCAAGCCCGAGATGCACTACATGATTCCCGCGGCCGAGCGTTTGCCCGATGCTCCGCGCATCATCGATCAGTTCGGGTACTTCGTCGTGCACGCTCCAAGGCAGACCGGTAAAACGACGACGCTACGAGCGCTCGCGGAGCAGCTCACGGCCGAAGGCCGTTACGCCGCGCTGCACTTTTCGTGTGAGGCCGGCGAGGTCGCGGGAGATGACTACGAAGAGGCGCAGCGTGGACTGCTTTCAGAGATTCGTGGTCGTGCTGAGGAAAGGCTGCCGCTCGACCTCCGCCCACCCGCTTGGCCTGATGCGCCCGCCACAAATATCGTCAGTACCGCCCTTTCCGCGTGGGCGCGTGCTTGTCCTCGCCCGCTCGTGCTCTTCTTCGACGAAATCGACGCCTTGCGCGGGCAAAGCTTGCTCAGCGTTCTGCGACAGCTCCGCGCCGGATATGCAAGTCGGCCCAAAGACTTTCCCGCTTCCGTCGTCTTGTGCGGATTGCGCGACGTGCGCGATTACAAAGCAGCTAGCGGTGGCGATCCCCATCGCCTCGGGACATCCAGTCCGTTCAATGTAAAGTTGACGTCCATGCGGTTGGGTAACTTGACCCCGGACGAAGTTGCCGCGCTTTATGGCCAGCATACCGCCGACACGGGACAGGTATTTCAACCCGAAGCCATATCACGCGCGTTCGAGGTGACGGGCGGGCAGCCGTGGCTCGTCAATGCGCTCGCACGAGAAATCGTCGAGGAAATGCGCGTTCCGATAAGCGAGCCTATTACGACGGTACACGTGGAACAAGCAAAAGAACGGTTGATTCTCGCTCGCGCCACGCATCTCGATTCGCTCGTGAGCAAACTCGTCGAGCCGCGCGTGCGACGGATCATCCAGCCGCTCATGAGTGGTCTCGATCTGGAAATCGATGATACGTTCGACGACGATGCGACCTATGTCGCGGACTTGGGTCTGGTGCAACTGCGGCCACTTCGCATCGCCAATCCCATTTACAAAGAAGTCATCATGCGGGTGCTCGGTCGGGGCGCGGAAGAGCAGGTAACCGCGCAGCCCCCTGCTTTCGTTTTACAGGACGGCCGCCTCGCATTTCGCACAATCATGCGTGCATTTTCAAAGTCCTGGCGCGAGACTGGG
>CAZETM010000390.1:0-8709 GCA_964514885.1 uncultured Polyangium sp.
CAGCGAGCAAGACCGCTTTGTCGCAGCCGTGCAGGAAGGATTGGCTGACGCTGATACGGGGTTGCTCAGCGACCACGACGAGGTGACAGCGCGTATGCGAGCTCGCTCCAAGGCAAAGCAAAGCGGATGAGCAGCTCCCGGCGTGTCGAGCGGACTGTGCAGGGCCAGGCCGTCGAGGAACCCAGGTCATACCGGCTTCGATGGTCGCGACGCGCGGAGGCCGACCTGGAGGGCATCCATGACTACATCGCGGCCGATAACCCCGCGGTCGCGGCGCGCTGGATCGAAAAGCTGCTTGCGCGGGCAGCAAAGGCATCACTGTTGCCCTATGCGAGTCGTGTCGTGCCGGAGTTCGGTAGGGAGGATCTCCGCGAGGTGGGCGTGAGGACGTACCGAATCGTGTATCGGATTCGCGAGCAGGAGGTTCAGGTGATCACAGTATTCGAGGGTCATCGGCTCTTCCCCGCGGAAGCCGATGTTGAAGGGGAGGCGGAGTAGATCAAGCGCGGATCTGGCAATAATAAGTACGTGGGTCGCGGCCCAACACAGCTTCTTGTCCCTTGATGCGGTGAGAGGTTCGAGCGACTCATTGGGGCGGTGACGGTGATTCAACGCTTCGAATCGGCGTTGCGGCTGAACGTCCATGCGCACACGCTCATGCTCGATGGCGTCTATGTAAAGCGCGCGGACGGCGAAGGTATCACGTTTCTGCGCTTGCCAGCGCCTACGGACGAAGAGGTGCACGAGGTTGCTGCGAGAACAGCGAAACGTGTCGTTGCGGCGTTGGAGAAGCAAGGTCGAACGATCGAGGGTTTGTCGAGTGTCGATGAGGGTGACGACCAAGCGCTTTTGGCTTGTTACGACGCAGCGGCGAAGACACCGAAGACACGTGTGATCAACGCTGGAAGGTTACGCCCAGACGAACGAGTCGCGGTGGTGATGGGATTCAACGTTCACGCGGGAGCAGCGATTGACGGACGAGATCGCAAGCGTGTGGAGCGGGTTTGTCGGTACTTGACGAGGCCGCCGATTGCGACGGAGCGACTGACCCAGGTCGCTGATGTGTTGCACTACGAGCTGAAAAAGGTGTGGAGGGACGGGACGCGGTTCGTCACGCTCGATCCGTACGATCTGCTCGCGCGCATCTGCGCGACGCAAGCCATGGGCGTGGCTGCTCAGGCACGTGTTGCAGTGGATGTCTCGGTGTGTCCGAAGTGCGCGGGGCCGATGAAGTGGCGTGATGTCGCCCTCACGCAAAACGCGATTCGTGAAGGTTTGGCGTGTGCTGGTTTGTCGGCGCGAGGTCCACCAAACCAGGGGAGGGCGCCCTCGGACAGCTCTCGTTGCCGTTTGCGAAGAAACGTCGGACGTAAGTCGGGGGCGAGGCGTGTCTTGTGCACGTTGCGCTCGTGCTTGCCGGCGCCAAGGCGCGAATGCGTCCGCAAGTCAATAAAAAGTGAACAGCGTCTGAGCATCGCGGCGGGTGACGAACCCGAGGGTCTCTGGGTGTGGGTGAGGATACGGGATGTGGGGGTTCGCCCATCGTCTCGCCGAAACCCCTTGATGCGTTAGGTTCGGAAATGGCTGTTTTTTCGCCCTAGGCACTGCGCTATTTCACAAAGAAACGTTACTCGTCTTCATGCTCATTCGGCGCGGTCGATGTGTTTCCGCGTCGTCGTTCCGCGATCTGGATGCTGTTTGATTTGGGGCTACAGGGGCGAAAAAGGGGGGCTAGGACGCCTCATCCGAAGCATCCAATGGCACCGTCGGCGCTTCATCATCGACATCGATCGGGGCAAGCTCGGCCTCGTCGGTATTGGGCGGGACGACCTGTTCACGCACCATGAAGTCGCGTTCGACTCGCATCATCTCGCGTTCACGAAGACGAATGAAACCCGGCGAGTCCTTGTTTTGTAGGCGCTCGAAAGCTTCATTCGAGATTATGTGGCTTTTCAAAACCTCGTCCCGCACGTCATCCTGTAACTTCAGTAACCATCGTTTGAGTTGTCCTTTTTGCAAGCTTCGGGTTTGTTCATCCGCCAAAGGACGCAACATGCGATTGGCCGGACTCGAAACGATGGTGCGATCCGACACGCCGTAATCGACGAACGCTAAGGCCAATGGTCCATGCTTGGGAATCAACTCCCACGGTTTGTCGATTGGTTTGCCGTCGGCACTGGCGGGATTCTGGGCGAGAAGAACCAGCACCAATGCCCGGACGCGCCCACTGCGCGTATCGAAAGCCTTAGGAAAAGGCAACGCGCGATCGGTCATATCCATGTATTCGAGCCGTCTTGGGACCGCCTTGGCCACGATGTCGGCGAATTCGCGCACCAAATTGCCAACTCGCGACGGATTTCCACGTCCGCCCCAACCAATGAACGACGACACCCAGAACCAACGGCGCACGAAAGCTCGTTGCTCTTCCATTGGCTCCGGACAAGCATGAAAGAAACCCGTCAACAAGACGAGTTGCATGGCATAAGGCAATAAGCGTTCGTGATGAACTCCGCACGTCGCCAAAAAATCAAGGGCGCGACGCAAAGCGTTCTCAATCTGCGGAGCCTCTTCCTTGAGCTGCCTCTGCATATCAGGACGTTTGTCGCGAGCAATCTTTGTCCAGTCTGTTCGGTAAATGTCTTCCTTCAGACAGGCCAACACCAGACGCAAAATGATTGTCCGATCGACGGATCCGAATTCACGTTCGGTCAATACGGCCTGCAGTTCGTCGATATGCCGAGCAAAATCAAAAACGTCGCCGTCCGCCTCGGCATAAACCAGAGCTGAGATGAGCTGATCGGGGCTGACCTGCGCACCTTTGGCATTGAGACGGGCGAAAATCTCGACGGCTTGGGAAAGGCTGGTGTTTTTGATGCGCACCACGGCCAATTTGTAGCTTTGAAAAACTTGCGCCAACTTTTGAATGCGCGATATCCACTCGGCTCCGGTCGGACCCGCATCCTTCATGATGCGTTGGCATTCATTCAGGAAGCCAACCGTATCCATCAGCTTGCGCAGCGGAAAGTGCCAGGCTTCTGGCACGGCATCTTTTGCCGGATGCATGAAATTTGCGTCTTTCGCATTGAACCACACCTCCCAACGCCCCGGATCGTCATCACGGGGATTCAAATCCGCGGTCGGCGGAGCAATAAGCAATCCGGCGAGCGTCGTGAGCCGCTGTTGTCCATCGAGGATGAGCGCGAGCGTGCCCTTTCTCGGAGCCGGAAGTTTTAAGGGTCCGATCCAATCCGACGACAGAAAGTCGTCATTGGGTTCCCAAAGCAACAAACTCCCAATGGGATATTGAAGCTGAACACTTTCGAGCAGCTCGATCATCTGGTCGCGACGCCACACATAAGGCCGCTGAAAGCGCGGACTGCGAATACGGCCGTCGGACACTTCGCGCAACAGGTCATAAACGAACGATACTTCTGGTTTGACTTCGGGAATCGTATTCATTGTGTATACCTCACACCAAACGCTCGATGGTCCGCACTACGTCGTCGAGTTCACCGCAGCCATCGCGACGCTGTAATGCTTGTGCGGTCAAACTTTCTCTCGGTTTTTTAAAACCATTTGTTTCTTCAAGAAACAAGATATTGATGAAATGTTCACCAAAACCCTTGAACTTGGGCCGACAGAGGAGTTCGAAGTCACCTGGATCAAGCTCGGTCTGATACCATGACGCTTCTTCGATGTCCGTCGCGTCCTTTGATGCTGGCTTGATTGCCTCTTTCATGGGAAAATAATCCCGCGCCTCGTCGTTGTTCATACCCCGCAATGCCTCGATATGCGGCTTGAGGTTTTGGCGCCCATTGTCGGATCCCCAATCGAGGATCACTTCATCGGGTACGTAGTTCTCGATGGACCGTTTTTTCAGCACGAAGCACGGAATCCCACGCTGGTCACAGAATTCTTTCAACTCCTTTGGGGTCTTGCCTGCTTTTTTATTTGGCATTCTGGCGTCGCTATCGGTAATGACGACAGCCCGCAACGGCATGCCGGGAACGTCGCATTCTGCACGGAGTATCTTGAGTAAATTTTTGATATTGCCGTTGCCACCATCACTGTCGTAGATGATTGCCCCAATCTTCACCAGATGCAGGATGTCGGGCTGCGCCAAGCGTGTGAGGATCGCTCGTACAAACATCCTATCCGTCACACGATTTTCCAACAGGATTTTCAGCGGCAACTTCAAATAGTCCAGGGCACTATCGGGAGGGAGGGATTGCGGAGGTCGATGCTCACCAACCGCCAGGATCTTCACGTGAAGTTGGAGTTCGTCCGATTCGTTTTCATCGTTGTGAAAGCGAGCCGTCGCTTGGGTCGCTTTCTCGAAAAGAAGTCGATGTGAATGGTCCAGTTGCTGGAACCAGGGTGTCGATTCGATGATGTCGGCATCCACGACGTGCCATTCATGCCATTCATCGTCAATCAACTCTATGATTTTGCGCAGGAATCTCCAGTCATCATGGTTCTCGAGCGCCGCGGAATCGAACCGGATTCTCATGTTCCCTCCGGACGATGCTGACGTTGGGCTCGGCCCAACGCCTTGACTTCTTCATAACCTTCGGAAAACACGCCTTTGGGCCAATTCGTGACGTCGCCGTTGGGAAGGATCGGAATAGGTTTGATTTCGCTATAGCCGTCACTCCGCTCATCCACCCAATAAAGCGCTACCAGCGAAGGGTCGATTCCATCGGCTCGCTCGGCAATGCGCCGGCGCACGCGCAAAATAAGGTTTTCCGAATGCGTTTCGACAATCACCGTCCCACCGCGTTTATTCGCGGTCTGAAGCAACAAATCGCCAAGCGGTGCTTGAACGGCGGAATCGAGATGCAATTCGGGTTGCTCAAAAAGATCCAAAAAGGGTTTGGTGCCATCACGTAAATATTGCTGAACGACCAGGGGCAAGATTTGCTGCATGCCTTGGCCCGTGTCGGCCAAGTTCACCGTCGTACCTCCACGCGACAATGTCGCGCGCACCGTATTGCTACCGGATTCGAGACTGAGGCGCCAACCGTCGAGGTATTTCTCGTACCAGGCACTGACGCTGCGCAAGAGATCGCGATCCTGTGCGAGCCACATCATCGCCTCGGCTCCCGTGAATCCAATGGGTTGCGGTTCGGTCAATTCGTACGCGGGCAGAATGGGCGCGCGCAGGGGCCCGAGGTGTACCGTCGCTTCCTGCAATTCATCAATTTGTTTTTGCCATACGTCGAGAAATGCCCATGGTCCGCGAGCTTCGGGCAACAAACCGCGAAAGGTTATTTTCCCCCGCTCTTTGTAGGAAGTCGAGCCATCATTCGTCGACTCCCACTCGAGAACCTGGGCGTTCGGGCTGCGCAGTTCCCAACGAGAAACCACGGTGAATTCATTCTGCTGTGTCCGCGACGTCGAGTTCAAACCTATATTTTGGATGTTCTGGACGGTGGCCTTCAGCTCGAAGGGCAGGCCATCATCACCGACCAGGTGAATGTCGAATCCAATGGATCCATGGGAAAAACCCTGGTAGATAAGGTCGCGAAAGACTCGACCGTACGAAAGTCCCGACACGTCCAAGGGAAAGCTAGATTTGGGTGCGCTGGACGAAAGTGCCCGCAAGAGCAGCCGAGGCAGGCGCAGCAGCGTCGATTTGCCGCTATTATTACGGCCAAAAAAAATCGTCAGGGGACGGACTTCCACGAAGGTTTGCTGACGAAACGCCTTGTAACCGCTGCACCCAAAACCTTTGATCTGCATGCTTTTGGAGACTGATAAACAGATCCAGCCGCGGCGTCAACATTTTAGTAGAAAGGCTGAAACGGACAGACGAACGTTGCTCTTCATCGTCGACGTGCCAGACGGGACCTGAGCTGCCTTCGCCGGGGAACAGCGCTTGTTACATGCTTTGGGACATGGATCATACAATCCTCACCCGCTTCTTCTCCGCAAGCAGCGGCCCGATACGAGTTTCGATTTCTCGCAACAAACCTTCGAGTTGCGCCGGCGTTTCCAATTCGCGCCCCTGAAGCCGCAATTCCACTTTGACCGTGGGCACGGGTTTCGGCTCGTCCTTCTGGCGCTCCTGATCCAATCGGTCATTCGCTTCGTCTTTGGCCCGCACGAGCCGCGCGGAAAAACCATCCAGAAGCTGCTCCAAACGCGGCGCAATCGCTTCCGGCGTCGTTTCCCACATCGCTTCCGTCAGCGGACGTAATACTCGATGCGCTTGATCCGGATCGAGCACCTCGAATCCCGGACGCCGCTTGATTTCTTGCCGCACCGCTTCCGCTTCCACTTCCTCACGCGCGAGCAGACTTTTGCGCGTGGCGCGGTATTGCGACGTAATACGTTCCATCGGGGGTATGAGCGCGCGCGTATCCATCCACGGACGATCCGAGGCCAATTGCGTGCGAAGGTTCTCGGCAGCATCGGCGACATCCGCGACAGCACCCACCGCTTCGAGTTGCGCAATATGTTCGGCAAGCGCCACGGACGCGAGATTGAGCGTGGAAACAGCGGAATCGTCGAATTCCACAGCGACATGACTCGCATCCCTTTCTCTTCGAACCACACGCGACGAACGTCCGGATCTGCGAATTGGAAGGCGTCGACGGGCGCGCGAGGGCGAAAGCCGAGGTCCATGAGGGTACGCACGGCGCGGCGAGCTTCTGGCGGATCGAGATCCACGATCATTTCGATATCAGCGGTCAAGCGCGCAAAGCCATGGAGGACCGTTGCGAGCCCACCCACAACCCACGTAGCGAACATGGTTGTCGTTCAGTGCCGAAAAATGGGCTCGAAAAGGGCCATGTGCCCATGGTAGCGGGGTGACGACCCAAGCGACAGGACGAAATTCGGTCTGCCGTTGTACTCGGAAGGCGCCAGGCACTTTTGACAGGTCCACGCGCTCCAACGACACCCGCAACCGCTGTTCCCATCGCCGAAAGTGACTGGGAGGTCACGTTGGTTCGGCCAGACTAGCCCGTGACTCGAGGTTTGGGCCAGCGTGGAGCGTGGGAAGACAACGCGACCCGCATCACGGAGAACTCGGTTGCATTGGGAAGGGGGAAAGCGCGAGTCACGGAACAATTGAGCGAGTTTGGCGGGACAGTACGCGATTGGTGACGTTCGACCTGCTCACTGCGCCGTTTTTCTCACCTCTCCAACGCAGTTGGAGGTTCAGCGAGCGCCGATGTAGCGCGAGCGCATTTCGGATTGCACGTCTTCAGCGATCCTGCGAGCATCAACGTTGGCGTCGTCGCTGACGTGCAGTTCGACACCATTGGCGAGAACCCGACGCTCCCAATGCTGCGCACCCGATTGCATCGTGGTTTCGGCACAGCCCGTCATCATCAAAAGACCGACTGCGATGCCGATGATCATCGTCTTCTTCGTGCCGAAAATACGTTGGCATGCGGTTACATTTTGGCGCGACGAGGGGGCGAAGAAACGATACATGACAACCTCCATGGCGCACTGAATCGTACGCTCGCTGTTCGTTTGCCAGGCATTGCAGGACGTGTGCCATCGTCGTCGACGCTCGGAAACGCGGAAAACCCTGCCCGGGTTCGTCACTTCCCCGCGACACTGTTACGCGGCAATGACATCGGACTCCCCGCCACCTGTCACGCGGCTGTGACACTGAATCAGGAACGCTTCGGAGACAAACCCAGTTCTATTGCTATTCATGCGAATACCGTGCGTTGTCCGCGGTTGGCCTAGACCTTGCTTTGATGGTCCTCGTTCGCAGGTTGCTACCAAATCATACGGCAGCAAACGTCGCAGAAAGAAAAGAGACCACCATGAACCGCAACAACCAAGACAACGACAACCTCATTCAAACCATTGCTCGATCAATGAGAATGCCGCCACGATGTGCCCTGGGCGCTCGAACTAACCGAACTCGAGAACTGTCCAAGATGCTCACACCTACAGGAATTGCCACTATCCTTGCCTTGTCCCTGACCGCCGTGGTCGCCACGGTCGGTTACGGCCCGGACAAGCCGATCGCCGACAACAGCACCGAGAGCCGCGTGGCCGAGAACGAGGGGATCGAGTTTTTTCTTATTAGAGACAAATGCCCTTGCGATGTCACGGCATGCCAGGCGCTTCCAAAATGCCAGTAATGGCGCAAACGCGCGAGGCTTCGAGATAGGTCGGGCACCCGCGTGAGCCGCTTCGGGCTGATAGAATCGTCCAGGAACGTCGCTAGATTCGTCAGTGATCTTCCCCCGATTCCATGGACACCACGTTTAGCACGAAAGTGCGGTAGGAGAGTTCCATGGCACGGCGGAAGCGAAGAGCGTTCAGTGATGATTTCAAGGCAGAAGCGGTTCGTCTTTGCAGTTGGGGATCGCACCATCACCCAAGTTGCACAAAATCTTGACCTCACCGAAACGGCTCTGCGAGCGTGGGTGAAGGCAGCGGAGGCCAGCGAAGCACAGTCGCCGGTCAATACCTTGACAAACGGCGAGCGCGACGAGCTGCACCAATTGCGGCGTGACGTCAAGCGGCTGCAAATGGAGCGCGACATATTAAAAAAAGCGGCGGCCTTCTTCGCGAAGGAGAGCATGTGAAATTCGCTTTCATCGCCGTGGAGAAGGCTGTCTATCCCGTCACCGTGCTCTGCGACGTTCTCGATGTCTCCCGTAGCGGCTTTTACGCCTTTTCGCACCACGGACTCGAATCACTCGATGCCGATCGCGCCCAACGTCCTCGAGCGGC
>CAZETM010000391.1:0-8705 GCA_964514885.1 uncultured Polyangium sp.
GGGCAACGGCGTGTGGGAGGGAGTGAGCGTGGGGGCGATGGTCGCTGTGGCAGGTGGCAGATTCGTGGCGGCGGATGTCGCCGCGATGCTTCATCCGGAGCCAATCCCTCGAGGCGGAATCTTCGCTGTTTGGTTCGATTTGGAGAATGAGCGATTTGTGAGACTTGAAAGCTCGACGCCACCCCCAACCTGGATTCCGCTCAACATCGCGGGCAGTCGGAAAGCGACGTCGAAATGGGTGACGGAATGGCGATTGCGAGCGGAAAGACCCGATCTTGTCGACCGGGTATTTGGTCTGAATGACACGCTGGAGACGTACGAAATTCCCAGCTACATCGTCGACCGGGCATCAGAGGGTGCGCTGCGTGCGATCTTCAAGCGGGTGAACACGTCCGGTGTGCCCATGACCGAAAGCGAAGTTTTCGACGCTCTCTATGGATCGCCGCAAAAGAATACCCTACGTGGCGCAATCGCACGGCTTCAGGACTCGACGTCATTTGGCGAGCTGGATCCAGATTGGTTCCTGCTTTGCTTCAAAGGTGTGGAAGGACTAGGGGTTCGCAAGATATTGCGTGATGATCTGGGTGCATTGCCCTCGCTGGAAAGAACCGAGGATGCAGTACGGCTTGCCATTGATTTTCTGGTTGAAGACGTTGGCATTCCACACCTCAAGCTCTTGCCGTATAAGCTTCCGCTGCTCGTGTTGTCCCGCTTCTTTGCGCTGCACCCGAATCCCGAGCCAAGAGTGCGCAGAATGTTGTCGTTCTGGGTTTGGCGGGGCGCCCTATCCACAGAGCATTCCATGAGCGATCCGATTACGCTCGCCAAGCTTTTGTCGAAAATTGACAAACAACCCTGCGCATCAGTGGACAGTTTGCTCTCGACCGTGACGGTGAATCGCGGTGTGAGTGAGTTTCACGCTTCACTCGGCACCATTGCGCGCACGCTGTGGAATGGTACATCGGCGTTTTCCCGGCTATTCACGCTTGGCCTCTTTCATTTGCATCCTTGCGATCCCGAAACTCAGAAATCAATGGGTTCGCGAGAAATGCAAGAATTGCTCGAAGGACGGGACCTCGGTGAGATCATCGTGGACGTGAGCGGAAGTGGCCACGGAGCGCTGGCGCAACATGTGCTACTCGCCCGAAAAAGCTCGAGCGCCCATCTGGTTGATGCTCTGCCAAACGTGCTCGAAAGCCACGGTATTGACGAGCAATCCGCCGAGGCACTGCGACGGAAAGACTTTGCTGGATTCGGGCAAAGCCGAGCGCGGTGGCTGAACGCTCATCTCGTCGAATATTTTTTGCAACGCATTGGTTTTGATGAACCCGCGCGCCCGTCCGTCGCGGAAATCGTGCGCAATGTCGATGCTTTGGCGGACTGTGCATGACGGTCCTCGAAGTTCGAATCGGACACATTTGCATTGGCACCCTCGAACGATTCGAAAATGAAGAGCACAGTTTCACCTTCGACGACAAGTGGCTAGCGCTACGGAACCGTCCAGTCCTCGGCCAGCTATTCGAGGATCGAATGCCACGTCCCATCGTAACCTCCGGCATTCCCTGCTGGTTTGCGCATCTATTGCCACAAGGACCTCTACTCCGAATGATCGCCCGAGAAGCGGGGGTCGAGCCGGACGACTATTTCGACATTCTTCAATTCCTAGGCAATGACTTGCCGGGCGCTGTCGCACTGCGCCCGGGAAAGCCGCGCCCCTACCGCAATCCAACGCGATTCGCGGAACCTATCGTTGCAACCGAGGGCAAGCTTCGTTTTGCGGCGCTCGCCGGCGGCCAATGGAAACTCTCCGTCCACGAAGGCGAACGCGGGCTCGTCTTACCCGTAGAAGGCGGCACGGGCTCTTGGATCGCCAAGTTCCACAACCCCGAATATGCAGAACTGCCTCGTATCGAGTTCGCGACAATGTCTTGGGCTGCTCTGGCGGGTATTACCATTCCAAGTTTCCGGCTCGGAGATGCAGCAGAACTCGTAGATCTACCTGCTGCCATTCCAACCGGTGATGGAAAAGTATTTCTCATCGAGCGCTTCGATCGGCGCCCACAAGGCGTGCGCATTCACATGGAGGACTTCGGGCAGGTGCTCGATCGACCTCCTGGCAACGTACCCGGAGGGCAATTCTCCGCGCGTCACGAGCATATCGCAGCAGTCCTCAATAGACTCGCGCCACAAGACGTGCGCGAATTCTGCGAACGCGTCGTTTTCTGTGTGCTCGCTGGGAATGGTGACGGGCATTTGAAAAATTGGACCATCGTCTACCCTGACGGCCGGACCCCTCGACTCTCACCGGCCTACGACCTCGTCTCGACAGTGCTTTACCCGAAGCTCGATGACTGCCTGGCGCTCGATCTCGGACGCTCGAGGCGTTTCGAAGACGTAACTGAACAGTCATTCCATTTGTTCGCGCAAGTCGCCGGGCGCTCACACGAAGAGGTTGGCCAGTGGGCGCGCGACTTCGCGCAACGAGTACGCGCGGTGTGGCGCGACCATAGCTCCGACCTTGCGTATACGAATGCAGAACGAACTACGCTCGAGAGGCACCTCGAACGGATTCCGCTAGGCAAGTAACGCACGATCACGGACCGTTAATCGCGGCGTAATCACGAACGCCCATTCAATTCCGCCCACTCCGCATCCCGCGCAGCCAAAAACACCGGCAACTTTTTCGACCAACGCTCGCCCGCGTTCGGCCTTTCGAGTGTTATCCGTAAAGCCGCAATCAATTCGAGCGGCACGCCATCGAGTCCCGCATCGAGACACGCTTTGCCCAGGCCCGCAAGCACCGCCTGCATCAGCTCGTAACCCACCGGCCATTGCGGTGGAGTCAGCTTGCCTCGCGGATCTTCCCAATACGTTTCACACGCCCCCGCATCGTACGACGTCCAGCTTCGACAAACCAGCGGCCTGACTTCGTGAATGCTACAACCGCCTTCGGAATCGAGCAACGGACAAGGCACGAACGCTTCCGCACGATCGGCACGGGACAAACCGCGCGTTATGGTATCCGCAGCTCGAATCCGGTCCAGCAACATGCACAGCTCGTCCGTCGTTTTGGTATTACGTAAATGGTCCGCAATTCGAAGCGCCTCGGGAGCAACCACCAGCACTTTCGCCTGACAACACGTCGAGCAACCTTTACGACATGCAATGGCCACCTGCGGAGGCTCGTGATCTTTCGCCGCGGACGTTAGCTCTTCGGCATGCGCACAACCAAGCGCGGCGGCTTCAATGGCTCCCTCCGGCCCGCGCCCTACGAATGGAAGCAGCTCCGTCACTTCACGCAAAGCAATATCCCGCAAGACTTCGGGCGAATACCGAGTCGGCACGGCCATGGGCAACCTTCGCTGCGCGTCCGTCATGAGCGATGGATACCAGCAACAGGACCGATGCGCCATTTTCCGCCGATGTTTCGAGTGAACCGGCATCCTCCCAGCAGCATTTTCACGAAACGTGAAACTTTCCTGTACCTGTTGCGTTCCATGTCCCGCTCGTCTTCAATCGTGTATCATTCTTGAACAGGTTTGCCTCTATGGAACACCGTCGTTTGCTCTCCATCCCGCTCGGTTTGTTTGCTGCTTTCGCTGCTGCTTCGAGTTGCACGGCGCCTCCGCAACCAGCGCCGCGTGTGGCAGCAGTTCTGCCGCCGAAAGCGACTGCAGCGCCTTTGGTCGTCGCGACCGCGCCGCCCCCACCCGCACGAAAAGCATCGCCTCCGCGTCCTCCACCGCCCGTCGTATCGGCTCCAATGCCCGGTGAACCTGCCGCGAGCGGACTTGCCGAAGCGCGGCTCGTTGCATCGAGCTGCGATAATTACGAGGCGACTGCAAAGAAGATTGCGGATGCGACGATTAAAGAAATGCGTGTGGCCGTCGACGATTCGTTCCGAAACTGGCACGAGTCACAACCGGATTGTTGGCAAGAATCTCGTTGGCAAGCCGAAGAGGAACGCGAATTGCTGGGCCGCAGTGGCGGTGTGCACAAGCGAAGCTATTATGGACCCGGAGCAGCCCTTGCAGGAATGGGGAGTGACGTAATGCTCGGAGCTTCGGGCAGCGCTGGCTCAATGCCGTCGAAACCCGCGTCGATTTCACCGCCACGCGCTCCGGTCGCCGATCGGCCTGTCCCTACGAAAAAGCCTACGGAAACCGCAGGATCTTCAGGCCCGAAAGCCGCAGAGAGTGCTTCCGGAACGAACAATCAAGTCGTCGGTGTCGACGAAGCCGATATCGTCAAAACCGATGGTCGATATGTGTATTTGTCGATGAACGGCGCTCTCCGAATCGTAGAAGCATTGAATCCCAAGGTTCTTTCGGTAACGCGATTGGCTGGCGACGTACGCGAAATGTTCATCGAAGGCGACCGAGCCATCGTGTACACAGCCAGCGGCAAAAACAAGAACAAGTGCACCTATGCCTATGATTGCCAATTCGCTGGAGATGGCACGGCGACGCGCATTACGGTGCTCGACATCGCGGATCGCGCAGCGCCGAAAACCGTGCGACAAATCGACTTTTCCGGATCGCTCATGGCCGCGCGGCGTATTGGTCGGACCATTCATACGGTGGTCGCCGATAACGACGCTCCAAAGGCCGTGTACGAAACCTGGCCCGACGGAATGGAAATGTGCGGAAACAAAGAGCCTTTCGTACGGGCTCAGTTTGCCAAGCTGAAGGTCGAAAACGAGCGCAAAATTCGTCAAAATATCTGGTTTCCGACCATCAAGGAAAAAGGCACCGAAAAACCACTCTGCGGCGGGCTGCTCGAAACGTCCATCAAAGACGGCAACGCATTCACCACGCTCTCTTCGTTCGACATGTACGACGACGCGACGCCTGCCGTCACGCAGACCATTCAAAGCCGCCCCGGAGCGGTCTTCGCTTCCGCCAATACGCTTTACCTATCCGTCGTGCATCACAAGAGCGGCATTGGCAAAGGGAAGTGGTATTCGTTTTACCCGTCGGTCAACGAAGTGAGCGAGATCCATGCCTTCAAGATCGGCGAAACGCCCAAATCGACGCAATACATGGGCAGCGGAGTGGTGCCCGGACACGTGCTGAACCAATTCTCAATGGACGAATGGTATGGATATCTGCGCGTAGCTACATCGAAAGGCCGCGTGCCGGATCCACGTACAGAGAGCGTCCTGTCCATTCTTGCACCCGGTCCGAATGGAAACCTCGTACGTGTCGGAGCCATCGATAAAATCGCCCCGGGAGAAGACATCCGCGCGGTGCGTTTCGACGGAGATCGCGGATATGTCGTGACGTTCAAAAAGACCGATCCGCTCTTCGTGATGGATCTTTACGATCCGGCCCATCCGGCGATTCTGGGCGAGCTGAAGATTCCTGGGTTTTCGACGTACATCCACCGGATCGATCCGGATCACTTGTTGTCCATCGGGTTCGACGCGAATGATCACGGCGATTTCGCGTACTTCGATGGAGTGATTCTGCAATTGTTCGACGTCACCAAGCCGACAGATCCGCAATTGATACACAAAGAGAAGATTGGCACGCGCGGCTCGAGTTCCGAGGCGGCGACGAACCATTTGGCATTCAATTACTTCGCGGAAAAAGGACTGCTCGCCGTTCCCATGACCGTCTGCGAAGGCGGAAGCGACGGCGTTTACGGGAGCAAACTGGCCTTCAGCGGATTGCTCGTTTACAACATCGACTTGGACAAGGGCTTTACGAAGCTGGGCGGAGTCGATCACGGCAAGCGCGGCGCCAATTGCGGCACGTGGTGGACGCAAGCCAATTCGCAGGTCAAACGCAGCGTGTTCCTGGATGACTTGGTGTATTCGATCGCGACCGACCGATTGAAGGTGCAGCGAATGACCAGCTTCGGGACGGATCTGGCGGATATTGGGTTGATGCAGTGACTACTTCTTCAACACGCCCGCCACCACTAGCAGCGCAATCACGATTCCCATCAAGCTTTCGCCAGCAATGAACCCGGACGAAACGGGAATCGTCATTCGTTCGCCCAGCGCCGGACGGACTTTCCGCACGAGCGCTGCAATGGCCGAGCCAATGAACATCGCAATCGCGTTGCTTGCGGGAATCACCAGCGCAATGCCCAGGCCCGATGGCGACGGAATGAACGGCAGCACCTTCTTGGGTGCGAACTTTTCGGCAAGAGCCAAAGCGACTCCCAGCGCAAAACCAATCACGATGGCAGTTCCTGCCCCCGAAGGAAGGCCTTTCAGACCGCTGGCAAACGTTTGCGAAACGCTCGCCCACACCAGACACGACGGTGCTGGCCATTCTTCACTCCCGAGCACCTTTGGATCGGGAATGATGAGCCAAAACGCCGGAACCACCACGAGCGCGCCAGCAAAGACGCCAAAGAGTTGCCCTTTGAATTGTTGCCTCGGACTCGCTCCAAGCAAATACCCGCTTTTCAAATCCGTCAACAAATCCGCCGCATGTAGCCCAATGCCTCCCGTCACATTGGCGCTCATGATGTTGCCCGTCAGATTCCCCGGTGAAAGCAAACCAAAAACGGCTTGCGTCACGGGCCCCAGCGCCTTGGTCGGCGTCACGTCCGTCTCACCCGTGACGCGCGCCGCGACAAACCCCATCACGACCGCCAGAGGCACGGCTATGAGACCGGCCCAGAGTGGGATTTTGAAAAGAAATGCCATCAGACTGACGACGATGGGCGCAAGAATCGCAAATCCGACTGGAAACCACCATTCGGGGCATTCCACTTCCGCAAGCGGATCCGCCTCGTCAGATGCCTTCTTTTTGGAAAATAGCCCCGACAAACCACGGAACGACCGCCCAATGCTCTTGTAATCGAGCAAGAAGCTGGTCAAACCCGACGCGACCAGAATGGCGGCGCCTGGCCACAAAGTCCAACCGACGATCGCTTTGTAGGTCACTTCCCGAATTTTGCCTTCGGCGAAGAGACGTGGAGCAAGCACGGCATAACAACAAATTCCAGAAAGCAGCACGGACCAACCCGTACGGAAGCTCATGAGCGCGCCGGCGCCGACCAAGACGAGCTCGCTTTTCAGCGTAATCGTCCAATCCTTGGCAGCCCGCCCCGCAATCATGAAAGGTAGCGGAATCGACGCAGGAATGTTGAATGGCATCCACGAAGCCTTGGCGTCGCGAAAAAATGCCAGCAATGCTCCGACCAGCCCCGCATACCCCAAAAGCTTGGCCTTGTCGCTCCCCCCGCCACTCTGGGTTTTTCCAGGAGCGTGCTCGTGATGCACCGCTTCGTGCATTGACTTGAGCGTTTCGGCAGTCGCCGTGCCCGAAGGGAATGCCAATCCCTCTCGATTGATGAGTTGTCGCTTGATCGGAATGGCCGCAAATACGCCCATTGCTGCAATGACGCCAAACCAAATCATCATCCACCCGGTGCTCGGGCGAGTCGTGGTGACCATCAGCAGCGCGCCGAATGCCGCCATATTGCCGCCACCGGTCATGTATCCGGCCGCGGAAGCGACAGAGCCCATGGCGTTGTTTTCGAGGATCGTGAACTCTTTCCCCGACAAACGCACCGCCCGAAGCAGCTCGAAAATAGCAAACGCCAAAATGCAAGCAGTCAGCGTGACGCCAAGACTCCAGCCGGTCTTGAAAAACACGTAAAGGTTCGACAGACACATGATGCCGCCGATGAGCATTCCGGCGATGACCGCGCGCACCGTGAGCTGCTTTTCTCCGCGGCGGTAGACTTTTTCCAGCCAAACGCGTTCAGGATCGGGGGGCGTGGCGGCATCGGGCGCCACCGTTTCTTCAGACCTGGGGCTTGCAGTCGTCATGGTACCTCGTCTGTCCTACCCAACCGATACGCGAACTCGGAAAAGAACTCAAGGCTTGATTTTGTCTGCCAATTGGAACACCGGAACGTACAGCGCGTAAAAGCAGAACACGACCGAGCCGACGCCCACGGCTATACCGGACAAACCAAGCGACACGGCGAGCTTGTCCGAACCGCGATAACGCGCAAACATCCCCAAGCTCCCCAGCACCACGGCCGCAGTCGCACCTGCCAGCGGTGCAACGTGGGACAGCACGGTCCGCGTGACGAGCGGCATGGTGGAGGCGAACTCCTCGTACGTCTTGGCAAACGCCGGAATGGCAAACCGATCGAGCAGCACCAAAGCAGCCGCAAACGACACGGTCACGAGCAGAAGCACGATATCGACTGGATGCACGCCCTGGTGGCCAGAATCGGATTCGGATTGCACGAATAACCTCCCAAACAGCGGCGAACGAGACAATTACACGCCTAGTCAACCACATCCGCCGTCTACGGGCAAACCATCGACATCGAATGCCTCGGTCGCTGGGATCCAAGGCTCCAGAGGATCGAACGAAAGTGTTGCGTGTACGGATACGCTACACGGGAATGCTCCCTCGACGACGATCGTGCCCGTGCCAGAGAGCGCATTCGCAGAGTTCATGGCCATCGAAGGAAAACCGTTTGTCAGGGCGCAATCATTCACATCGTTCGTCACTTCGACATTGTTCACGGCCCACGGCGTGGTGATGTCGATATTGAAAGCCCCCATTCCGGAAAAGCCTTCGACCCACACGCGAATGCAAACGTTGCGAGTGTGATCGGCTTTGAAAATCATGAAGCGCGGCACGTGCGTGAATAGATTGTTTGCGGAATATTCGATTCCGGTCGAGCCACCATCCACAGGTTCGATGATTCCCCCGGTCCCG
>CAZETM010000392.1:0-8700 GCA_964514885.1 uncultured Polyangium sp.
CGTTCGAGTTTGGCGTGGCTACGACCCGCCATGGCCCAACGCGCGTTCGGTTGGATTTTTGCCAGGTATTCAACGGTCAGCCGACCGACGAATCCCGTCGCACCCCAGATCACGACGTCGTAATCACGTTCTGTCTTACTTTTTGCAGTTCCCATATTTTACCATCAAACCTTCATGGCGTCTGGCCAATCATGCCAAAAAAGATGTCCTGCGTCGCCCCGGGAAAATCTTTACCGAGTCGAATCGTGCGCGACGACGTACCGCCAAGCGCAACCTTCGAAGAATGCACAGGAGACGTAGAAATCCGAAGTATGTCCGCAGTGCCCACCTGCATTGACGATGAGGCCAGTGGGTGGACCCACGGCACGTCGCCAGTGTCCATTGCTAGCTCGATCCAGAATGGGCCGAACGAGTCGGACGGCAATTTGGCGACTTCGCTCGTCCCGAAATCGAGGACACCATTCGACGACCCCGATACCAACAATTTGCCGGCGTGCACGACGACGCCCGTGCCCCTTTGTTCACCAACACCGCCAAATATGCGAACCCACAACGGATTTTTTCCCACCGCCGGATCATATGCGGCCACGAAAGCATCCCCGTCAGCGGCTGCAGCCAGCACGCGGTCGTCAGTGGATACGTCATTGATGATCGTGCCCACGACGAAAATGTGTCCCGCCGAATTTGTCGCCACAGCATCGATGTCCACTTTGCTTTGCGGGCCCGCGGGCGCAATGTGAGCCTCCCACAATGGGATTCCGGTGGTCGCCGCGAGCTGCAGGATGAACCCGTTCGGCAAGGCATTTGCCATCGGCAAAGACGATAAAGTGCCACCGTACGTGCCGACAATGACCACGGTGCCCATTGGACCGACAGCGATATCGGTGGGATTGTGCGGGCCGCCAGGAAAAGGCACGCCCGCTTTACAACTCCCGAGCGCCACCGCCGAGGACTGTGCATATACCAAGTCGCGCGTACCTCCTGCATCATGGATACTACCGCTACAAGGCGGAACGAGCACACCCTGTGTCGTACCCACAAAATGAAGCAGACCGCTCGAATCTACCGCCACCGCGTGGCCCGCGCCCTGGCCAGTAAGGCCTCCAAATTGGAAGTCCATATTCATGTTGCCTGAGGTATCGACGGCGCCCATATAGCCATACGGATTGCCAGCAAATACGAATTGGCCCGTAATAAAGGTCGTATTGGCCTCATTAACTGCTACGTCCGTCACGGTCGCGGGCGTAAAAGAATTGTACATGGCCCGCTTTACCCATTGAGGTGTTTTGTCGGGCCCGTATTTCGCCACGAAATCGACCACCTCCCCACCGGACGAGCCAAACACCATCGTGTCCAAAGCGAGCGTGCCGATATACGTTCCCGTCAAAACCATTCCGCCATCCGGGCTCAACACAAGACCACTCAAGGTCTCGCTTCCCGCCATGTCCCCAATTCGATCGCTCCAAAGCACCTCATGCAGACAGGACGCACCATCGCAATCCTCGTCCAGGTTTTCCCCCATCGTCACGCATACCTCGAGCGACGGAAGAATCTCGCCCACGCACGCAGACTCGACGTCCCCAACTGGACATTCGCGCGTACCCGCCTTGCAAACACCGACATTTTCTTTACCCGCCAGCCCGGTATAACAAGCCGATGGGCAATCGAGCACCTCGACCGGCTCCCTTTCGAGCGAATACTGGTCGTAATCGTCGAGCACCAACGCACATCCGCCCAGCGTTAGCAGCAACGTCAATGCCATTACCGTAGTGCTCTTCATGTCAAAACCTCCCCATCACGCCGAGCCCACCAAGGTTTGGCGCGACAAGCGGCACCACGGCATGAGATTCCGTCTTCTCCGCTCGCTTCGACAAGATCATCAGCATCACGCTCGTCCCCACACCGGCCGCGCCAATTCCCCACGCCACCGCATTGCCCACCAAAAGCGGACCTTGCCCCTGTGCCAAGTCGTAACCCGTCCGGTCACAAACCGATCCATTACAACGATCGGCAATCTGTTTGTCCCGCGATAACAACAGCCCGCCCGTCACGCCCGCCGCAATGGCCCCAGCTACGCCAATTCCAAGCGCCACAGCGCCGCCTGTGCGCAATTTCACGGCTCGGCTCGACTGATCCGCATTTTTCTTGACCGCGCCCGCACGAACGACCACTTCGGTTCGATCTCGCGCCGCAAGGTTCACTTCTCTTTCGTAGTCTTCATGCCCCGCCACGCGCGTAACCACCACGTGTTTTCCCGGGTCGACCACGATAGGCTCCGACAGCGTCGCCCGATCTACCTCGACTCCATCGAGCATCACCGTCGCCGATCCAATGGACGGCGCCGCGACGATCCGCAAGCGCGCAATGCGCCCATCGAGTGCTTCCAGCCGTTTTTTTGCCACTCGAACGCGAGCATCGTTGACATCGACCAGGGTCACTCCGCGTTGCCAATGATCGAATGCCGACGCGAACTTCCCATCTCGCTCGTCACACTCGGCCACGTTGAAGAGCGTGTTTGGAACGGCAAACATCGCCAAACTTTCGCGTAGCTTCGCGCACCCCGTCACCCTGTCGCGACGATCGATGGCGCGCATGCCTTCCTCGAAAAGCTGCTTCGCACGCACTTTGGCATCCGAATCGTCAGCAAACGCCGCTGCCGGTGCAGCCCATAAAGCAGCAGCCGCAAGGGCAACGAGCGGCTTGCCGCGGAGCGTCCAACCAAGTCGCATGAGGGCAGAGCTTATCGCCTCACGCAGCACACGTCCATATTTTTGCACACGATGTCAAACGAACAGGTGGCATGACGACGCAAATTCGTTATCATCGCGCCAGTGGCTGAGGCATACGAAGCGCAGGGGTTCGAACTGGAACACGTGCTCGGGCACGGAGCCATGGGAATCGTCCATGCTGCTCGGCAAACGAGTACGGGAAGGCCCGTGGCCATCAAGTTGCTGACGCAGCGGGCACGCGAAGCGAGAGCATCGGCACTGCAACGTTTCGAACGCGAAGCGTCCATGGCGGGCAAACTCGCTTCGCCGCATATCGTCGAAGTGATCGAGCTTGGTCGAAATCACGAAGGAGATCCGTTCATCGTGATGGAACGGCTCGAAGGGGAAGACCTGAAAATGCTTTTGGATCGCGTAGGACCGCTCGTGCCGGATACTGCACTGCGCATAACCGCGCAGGTTTGTCTGGGCCTCGATGTCGCCCACCGAGCGGGGATCGTACACCGGGACATGAAACCGGCAAACTTGTTTCTAGCTCGCTCGCCTGATGGTGGCATTGTGGTCAAAATCGTGGACTTTGGTATCGCCAAAATACGCGCCGGACATCCCGAGTCGATTCCACGCGGCGAGGCCTATGCAACCACAAAAGGCCGCGTGATGGGGTCGCCTTATTTCCTTTCGCCCGAACAATTGCACGGCAAAGCCGATATCGACGAACGGGGCGATATTTTTTCATTGGGCGTGACGCTGTTCATGATGCTCGTTGGAAAAACTCCATTTGCCAACATGAAATCGTTCGTGAAGTTTTTGCTCCACGCGTCTTCGATTCCACCAGGTCCCGTGCACGAAGCGGCGCCGTGGGTTCCCGCCAAAGCGTCGGTCATCGTGGAACGAGCGACCCGGATCGAACGGGACAAACGTTATTCGAGCGCTCGGGCAATGTACGACGCGATTCTAAAGGTGTCAGGAAAGGACACCGCGCTGCGGCTGGATATGCTCCGGGGAGTGCACGACCGCGGCTAATTCATCAAAGAAACGTTTGTGTTTGCTTCATTTGCTCGGCTATCGCGCCACGAAGGAGCGGATTTTCTCGAATGGCCGACTCGAATGCGTCCAACGCTTTTCGTGCAGCTTCTTTGGCGCTCGGACCTTCCCGCACCACGCGAGCCTTCGCCAGCCAAAGGCGACCTTTTGTCGCCAGCGCCGAGGCATGTTTCGGGTTTTTCTCGAGCGCCCGATCGGCGTGAAGTATGCCCTTGCGAATGTCCTCGTCGGGGGTTTCTTTGCGTTCCAGAAAAAACGCCGCCCGCTCGGCGTGAAGATCGGCCACCATCGCATCGAATTCGGGATTGTCGATCGGCTCGTCCAAATGGGGCGTCAGCGGCGCCAATGCAGCATCGAACATGGCGGCATTCGCTTTGCCTTGTTTCAAAGCCCAACGAATTTCAAGCATTGCGGCCCTGGAGCGCAGGATGTCGTAGTTCAAATTCCATGGAGCCGAAACGGCAAGACGTTGCAATGCAACGCGAGCCAACGCGACTTCCGATGCCGGATCACGATTTTGATGCACCGCGAATTCGGCCTGCGCAACATAAAGCCACACGTGTATCCGTTGCTCTTGCGCGTCATCCGGTGTGGTTTGCCGGTACCGTTGGTCCGCTAGCGCGGCTTCTTCGAGCTTCGAGCGGGGATCTGCACCGGATGACATGGCGTATTCCGCCTCGATTACACCTCCTTCGATACGGTATTCGAGAAACGCACCCGCATCGCCGGTCATCACCTCCCCCTCCGTCAGGAACCCTGCAACGCGATCAAAAGCAAGCGCCGGGTCTTTGCCCCGGGAAATCAGTTGCCGCGCCTGGTGCATGAGCAGTAGCGCCGTGCGACCCAACATGGCTGCATTTATTATTTTTCGCTCGCGTGCTCCGGCGAGGATTTTCAAAGCTCCCTCGACCCGAGGCGCAATATCCTCCCCGCGAAAGCGATCTTGTACTGCCGCCAATTGCTCCAGGTGCAATGAAGAATCATATGCGGGCACATGACGCGGATACGTTCGCCGCATCGATTCATAGACGTCACGAGCACGATCGATGGCCGCCCGAGCATCACGACCTACAGCGTTGGCGTGAATAATTCGCGCTCGAAGGGCAGTACCAAGAGCTTCATTCGCTGCGGGACGCTCGATACCTTTAGCTACTGCGATCTCGCCCAACTTGATGGCGTCGTCGATTTCGGCCAAAGGAGGATCGGCCCCATGCGGATTGAACGCCGTGGCATACGCGAATAGGGCATGCAACATGGCTAGATCCGCCGGCGCCAACATGTCGGCACTATCGGCTTGCACGGCTCGGCCGCAGGCAACCTTGCCTCGCTCGAAATCCGGACGCGTGGGTTTTTGTTCGTAATTGGCGGCAAACATGGCCCGCGTCCAGAGCGCACAAGCCGCACGATGCACATGCGCATCGCTCCGCCCCATGTCTTGCGCCACATTGAATGCATCCGATGCGGCGCGAACATGATTCTGAAATCGGTCGTACCAGCCTGGCAATGTCTTAGTCCACTCGTCTCCGGCAAGCGCATGCAGTGCTTGCCCCTCGAGTCGTTTGGCTTCGTATAACCACGGTGCCTTGTCAAATGCCTCGTGACCCTTCGCCAGCGCCACCTCGAAGCTCCCTCCAGAATATGCCAAAAGCCCTTCGACGTACGCGGGCACTTGCATCTTCGACGGCAATGCCGCGCGTAAATGCGCCAGCCCCTCTTTCTTGATACGTGCTTCGACCTCGGCCAGACGAGCGTTACGCGCCACTTCGTCGTCGATACGATCGGCCAATCGCCGTATTCGCTGATAATCTTGGATCATGGCCAATCCAAGCGCATATTCCAGCTCCGGCCCGGTTTGTCCAGCCGCTACAGCCCGCTGCAGATGCCCGAATGCCTTTTCGGGCTCCTCTAGCGCCAGATGAGCACGACCGAGCGCAAATTGCCCCGGACCTTCACCAAGCGGCCCAGCCGCAGCAACGCGCGCTTCAATGAGCTTCAGTTTTTCCCGAACAACCAATCGCTCCTGCTCGATGTCGTGCAGCGGCATTTGTTTTGCACTACGCAGGAATAATTCGATTTCGGTGATATCCTTGCCCAGCTCGGCCGCCAGGTGCGCTCGGGCTTCGGAATTACGCCGCCCGTTGATCCACACGCCCAAAATGACCAGCGACGAGACGAGCGCAATCGCAATCAGCGACACGGCCAATTTGTGCTTGCGCGATTTCTTGAGCAGCACATAGCCAATCGAAGCTGGCCGCGCTGCAATAGGCTCACCCGCTAAAAATCGCCCAAGGTCATCGGCAAGCGCACGCGCCGAATCGTACCGGCGCGAAGGATCGCGCTCGAGACACTTCATTGCAATCGTTTCGAGATCCCGAGGAAGGCTCGGACGCACGACACGCAGCGGCGTTGGCTCTTCGCTCGTGATCATGATGAGCAGCCGCCACGGATGATCCGCGACGAATGGCGGACGCTCGGCCAAAAGCTCATACAATGTCGCGCCAAGCCCCCACACGTCCGTGCGCCGATCGATGGCCTGAAGATCGCCCAATGCTTGCTCGGGCGCCATATACGCGGGCGTACCCAACAGCGAGCCCGTCGAGGTTTGTCCGCCCCCGGACGAAGTCACTTCGCGCGCAAGGCCGAAGTCCATGATAAACGGCTCGGCCGCACCGTCGTCGCGCCGTTCGAGAAGAATGTTCCCCGGTTTGATATCGCGATGCACAATGCCAATACGATGCGCTTCTTGTACCGCAATCGCCACCGCCCGAATCACCTCGACGCGTTGTTCGAGCGTCAGGGTTTTCGCCATACGCGACAACGGCTCGCCGTCCACGTATTGCATGCAAATGAATGGCTCGCCGTCCGCCTCGCCTACGTCGTAAATACGACAAACCCGGGCGTGATCGATTCGCCCCTGCGCACGAGCCTCAATGAGCAACCGACGCGCTAGCTCGGGATCGTCATCACGCAATAGTTTTAGGGCAACGGTTCTCGCAGCGGCTCGATCGTACGCTTTGTACACCGTGCCCATGCCACCTTGACCCACGAAGACGATGTCCTCGTAGCGCTCGCGAAGCGACAGCGGGACTTCGCGACGGCGCTCGACGATCGGTGCCTCGGAGACAGACGAATCGGCGGTGGAAACAAGCTTGAGATGCCTGCGTCCCGAGCTTGAAGAGGTTTTTCGTTTGACCTGAGCTTCGTCGTTTTTGCGGGAGGGAGTTCGAATGGACATCGCGACTTTCGCCGAACAGCCGAAAGGCTACCATGAACATTCGCTCGCGGATACGATAAAAAGCGCTCATTCCAGAGTGGGCTCGGGCCTTACATCACACCCGCATCCACAGCTATCGAAAAACGGAACGCCTCCGTCGGGGCAGTAAAACCGAATACGGGAACACATCTCAGTATCCCGTGTCAGATACGTTTTGTACGGATCGGGCAAACAGCGCAGAAAACGACGGTCGAGATGAACGAGATGAATGGGACGACGCCATCGAAGTCGAGGATGCGTGAATCCGTCGGGCGAGTTTGTTTCGGATAATGGTTGAGCGATTTCCTCGTCGATCAGTGGCTCATCGACAGCGACTACGCACGCGCTGATCCCGACAAGCGCCGAAATGGCGAAGATTCCCGAGGCGAACCATTGGGTCCACATAACGACGCCCTCCTGCGCCCCCGGGTGCATTGAACGTGCCGCACGTTCGGAACGCGCGACGATTGAAACAGTGTGCAGGGCGTTCACGAACCGAAGATCGGGGGGTGGAAAGCTGGTGCGATGAATCGCGCCCCTACGGGACCGCTTTCTTCGTGCGTCGAGGCTTCGCGAACGAGCGAAAATACCCTTCCACACGTGATGGATCGTGCGGAAATTTCTTGGTCAGCTCCGCGTGCAATTTCTTCCGCTCCTCGACCCACCGCAGCTTCAATTCCACGAGGGTCTTTTCCTTCAAGAATGTCGCCTGGTCTTCCACTTTCGTGCATGCAGCATCCGCCGCTTCCATTTCGTCCACGGCGGTGGCCAGACGATTGCGGAATTCTGCATACAGGGGCTTCATGTCGTCCTTGTCCTGATCTTCGTCCAAGGTTTGTACGATTTGCCGCACCAACTTCGGCTCGGTTTGTCGCGCATCGGCTTCCGTCACCGCGCGCAGCCCGGCTCCAAAATAACGTCGATATCGAGGATCATTGCGGTCTTTGTTCACCGCGTCCAGCAAACGCAGCTCGAACGACCGCACCGTTCGATCCAAATACCGGTCGCGCAAAAAGACCAGCGCCTCGTGCTCCTCGATCAAATCGTCCAGATCCTCCTGGTCACGCCATTTGGTTTTCAAATCCGAGTGGGCGGAAGCGAAGGACACTTCCATCCCGTTCGTATCTGGATCCGAGCGCACGATCGCAATGGAAAATGCGCCACGGGTCCGGTATTGCTCGTTGGTTGCATCGTCTCGGGGATTGTCCATGGAGTCGACGATAATCACCGCGCTGGCAGCGAGGCAACAAAAATCAACATGTGCCGTGTTTCTAGGAGGACTTGGAGCGTCCCCAGCATGGGTGGACGAGCGCAAAGGGGGTTTGCATGACGTGCCCTGCTGGCGGTGAAGAGCGCAAACGGCCCGTAGACGACGATCCACGCTTGCGGGGCATGCGGCAAAGAGCCGTCGAAGTCGCGCCACACGTGTAGGGACGAGCGTTTGGGGAGGTTGCTAAACGTTCCCTGCATGCAGGGACGAGCGGATGGGGACGTTTGGTGACGATCCCCGACGTACGGGAGCGCGTGGGAGAGCGTTTGGCGACGGGCGTAGAATGCGGGGTAGGGTGGCAGCGCGAGAAATTTGTCCTCCCTTCGAGTGACGTGTTGTCTTGTCTGCATGCTGCAACGGTTTCTTCGTTGGTGCGTGTCGTGGCTGTTGATCTTCGTCGCCGTGGT
>CAZETM010000393.1:0-8688 GCA_964514885.1 uncultured Polyangium sp.
CGCCACCAGCGCCGCCTGAGCCACCCATGCCGCCGCCGCCCGCACCACCGGCGCCGCCCGCACCACCGCCGCCTTCGACGCAAATACCAAGCGGTTTGTACTCCCTTTCGAGGTCGCACTTCCCAGCCGCGCCGCAGTCTTTGTCATCGCAGCAGAAGCGCACGCACTTGGCCACGTCGTTGTTCTCTCCAGTGCCCGTGCAGGTCATGCCACCTTTGCAAAATCCAGCTTGGCTACCGCAAGCCGTGCAGAGCTCGTTGTTGTTCGGCGGGTCGTAACACTGGAAGCCGCCTTGACCAACGTCACACGCTTGGCCTGCCGTGCACGGTGCGTTGGTCACCGGGTTGCACGTCCCGACACCCATGCCGCATGCACCACCCGAGGGCGTCTTGTCCGCGGTCGACACGTCCGCTCCGCATGCCGGGAACAGCGGGGGAGGCGGAGGCGGCGGAGCGCACTCGACTGCGCAGTTCGCCTGCACGCAAGCTGAGACCGCGTCAGCGTACGGTTTGTTCTCGGGGAAGCACGACGCGTTGTCACCCGTGATGCACTCGAAGCAACCGAGCCAATCCTGGGTGCAGGTGCCGCCATCGTTGCATTCGGCAAGCTCCGCGCAGCACTTGGCCTCGAGACACGCCCCGCATGTGTCGGCGGTCAACAGGCCCGTGCACGCGGTCAGATCGGGATCCGTGCAGGGCTCACCCGAGCTGGAGCTACTCGAGCTGGAACTCGTCGAGCCAGCCCCGCCGCCTGCACCGCCGGTTCCAGGGGGAGGCTGAGCCACCTCTACGTTGCACCCCGCCCACATCGCCGCGAGACCAAAGGCTGCGGTCACGATCCACTGAGTTGCTCGCATCTAAGAACTCCTGATTCACCGACAAACACGTTGCCGGGTTGAGACGGACAAACTCGGGCACCGCGGTCGGCTCAGCCGCAACGCACACCCTTGCCATTTCGCGTATACCCGAATTGGCCGCAGAACGTGAAGAAAGAAGCAGAATCGGGAGATCGTTCGAGCTCAAAGAGATGACGCATCGTGCCGCGCGCAGCACATTCGGTGGCTTCTCGATCGAGGTGAAAAGTCACGACTGATCGGACCCCGAGTTTGTCTCGGTCACTTTTGTCTCGGTCACTACCGGCGCGGGCACGCCTTGAATGTCGATGCGTACCTCTTGCGCGACGCCCAGCCCGTACGGGCAATGTCGACACTTGGAATGGCAGCAATAGCCGCGCTTCAAGTGGTACACGGACGTGAAGACGACCTTGTCGCCTTCCTTGTAATAGTCGACGTTCTCGACCAGCTTGTTGAATTTGGGAAGTGGCTTCGACAAACCAGCGCCCTCGTCCGCGCGCTTTATATAAGCACGCGAATTGCCGTATCGGAAGGACTGGTCATGAAGGAGCAGCGAAGCCTCGCGGGCCAATGCCACGAGGCTCGGAGTGCCGCGTTGCTCAGCGGTTCACGCGTTCGAGGTACGTGCCGTCTTCCGTGCTGACCTTCACCCACTCGCCGTCTTTGACGAAGAGCGGAACGTTGATGACGGCACCGGTGGAGAGCGTGGCAGGCTTGGTGGCACCGCTGGCGGTATCACCCTTGATCCCAGGCTCGCACGACGTGATTTGCAGCGTCACGTTCGCTGGCAGATCAACGCCGATCGGTTGCTCGTTGAAGAGCGTGACGTTGATGTTCATCCCATCGCTCAGCCACTTGGCATCGTCACCGATCTTGTCGCCAGGAACGGTGATTTGCTCGCCAGTGTTCTGATCCATGAACACGTAGCCGTCGCCATCCGGGTAGATGTACTGAAAAGCGCGCTGCTCGACGTTTGCCGGCTCGACTTTTTCGCCAGACTTGAGGGTTCTTTCCAGCAGCGCGCCGGTGGCCATGTTCTTCAGCTTCACCCGAGTGAAGGCCTGACCTTTGCCGGGCTTGACGAATTGGAACTCGACGACGGAGAAGGGATCCTTGCTCCCGTCGAGCATCATTTTGAGGCCTTTGCGGATGTCGCTCGTGTCCATGCCTGATACCGTTTCTAGGGCGTTTGTTGCGGCGCCCCCTTAGCACAGACAACGCGGCGGCGCACAAGCCTCGGGCGAAACCATGGATCGATTCGATGATGAACTGCGGGAAATCAAGCGTGAAATCGTCGAGTCCCGTGGCCTCATCATCAAGACCAACAACCTGACCAACGCCCTGGCGGCCGACCTGAAGACGATCTCCAAGCGGCAGATCTCTTTTGAAAATCGAGCCATCTGGAACAGCGCGGGAGCGAACCTGCTGTTCGTCATCGTGGTCGTCGTGGTGGTCAAGGTCGCGTGGGACGCGCGCATCGATGTCGTAAAGAACGAAACGCGCGCAGCGACCGACAAGATCGTCAAGCTCGAGAACGACGTGAAAGACATGCAACGGCGGACCGACGATCGGATCCGCGCGGAGGGCGCAGCGACAGCGTTTTATGAGCTGATCCGAGCGGGACGACGACAAGAGATCATCGAAGGGTTCGAAGCGCTGCGCAAAGAACCGCTGTCCCGAGCCGAAGTCGCGTTCTTCACCGATGCAGTGGAAACCGCGCGCGCCGAGCTGGGCGTGAAGAGCTACCAGATCGGGTTGGATCACCTGCGCACGGGGCGTTGGCACGAAGCCGCCGTCGCGTTCGAAGATGCGATTCGCCTGAAAGAAACCGCTTCGCACGTGCCCTCCGCGCGACTGCAACTGGCCAAGGCCTACCGCAAACTGTCCAGGCAACGCGATGCGATCCCGATCCTGATGCAGCTTTCGGAAGCGTCCGCCGACAAAGAGATCGTCGACGATGCGATGTTCTTGCTAGGCGAGTCGCTCATCGACATCCAAGCGTGGAACGATGCGAAGACGACGTTACGCGCGTTCATTCGGCGCTTTCCGGACAGCCCGTTCATCAACGACGCGCGTATGGCGCTCGCCGACATCTCGCTCAAGCGTTGACTGCCCGGACAAACCTGTTTGAGGTCAAAGGGTCGAGAAGAGGTCGAGCGGTCGGAACACGCGGGCGCGCCATTCGCCTTCGTTGTGTGCAGCGCCTGGCTCCCACCAGTGGAACATGTCGACCAGCGGTTGGTAACCGACGCCCACGAGCGCCTCGCGCATTTGCGCATTTTCGCAGGCATTGTCGCCGATCTCGTTGTCGTCTTCGATGCCGTCGCCGTCGGTGTCCATGCACTGCGCTTCGTTCTGCTGTTGGGTCAACGCGGGATCACCGCCGCCGGCATCGAGGTACAGGATCGTGGCCCGGTGCCCGTGTGAAACGTACCGTTCGATCATCGTTTCGTTCGTGGATGTCGTGCCGATTTTTCCCCAGCCGAGCGTACCGGACAAACTCGCGGCATACGCATATTGCCCGGGGAAACGATCGACGATGTGCAAGCTGATGAGGCCGCCCAAGGACGAACCCATCGTGCCCACTTTGGCTGGCTCGCCATAACGATCTGTAATGAGCTTACGCACGGTGCCATTGACGTAATCAGCGTACGCATCGCCTTTGCCGCCCCAGGATTCGGCGGTGCCGTTGCCATCGAGATCGAAGACATCGGGGACGTGCGTGTATTCGGACATGCGTCCTTCGCCGGTGTTGTCGATACCGACGAGCATCATGGCGGATGGGACGCTGTCTTGAAGGCCCCAGCCTCCCCAAGCTGCTTGGGGGTCAAACAAATTTTGTCCGTCGTGCACGTAGAGCACGTGGGTGGGTTTTTCCTGAGGAACCCAAACGTTGACGGTTCGTTCTGGCATTTGAGCGTCACCGATTTTGAAGAATCGATCGAGGTGCGCGGTGGTGGGCAAGACGATGCTGATTTCGCCATTGCCGTCGTAGGTGTACGAACGAGCGAAAGGATCAGCGGACCATATCGTTCCGTTCGTAAATTTGTATTGGGACCCGGGGGCTACCGAGGTGTGTGCAAAGCAGATGTTGCCCTGGGGTTTCATTTCCGAGCCGGTCCATTGATTGAAATCTCCGGCCAGCAGACACAGGTTTGGGTCGGTCGAGACAAACAAGTATCCGCCTTCGACCGGAACTGGCCATCCATGGCTCGCGGCGTATTTGTGCATTCCCGCGTCGGCGTTCGCGGAAATGTCGGCGAGGATCGTGCCGATGGTCAGGGTGTTTTCGCCGCCTTGTCCTGAGCCACCTTGTCCAAAACCTCCCTGTCCACCGCCGCCAGGGCCTTGTCCGGTGCTTGCGGAGCCACCCAAACCAGTTGGATCGGGCGGCTCTATTTCGCTGGGGCCGCACGCGGCGAGCAGAATGGGAATGGTGGTAATGAACAGCAGACGGAATGGATGCATGGTGGACTCCTTCAAACTAGGTAATTGGTGTGCCCAGGCCCCAGATGCACGCGCACGCGTGAGCTGCCGCCAGTCTTGGGCGCTCGGAAAGCGCGATACACAGCCGCATTCGCACGCACCAGCGGACCGGCGAGTGTGAAATAGAGGGCTTTCACGCGAGGGGAAATCATGCGCACAAAGAAGCACCGAATGCGCTCGAGGTAAAGGTCTTTTTGTGCGCGAGTCACCCACCCCGCACGAAGCGCACCGCATAACCAGCCCGGCGCCGCGCCAGCTTTCCCCACGAAGACCGCCTGACGACCGCCAATACAGGATATCCTCCGGTCGTCGGATGATCCGGACCGAATACGATGGGCGTACCATCGGTCGATATTTGCATGGCACCGCGAATCATCGGCACGGGCAATGCACTGTCCGCTCCGTCGCGCGGAATCTTCGGACCATCCAGACGTAAGCCGACGCGATCGCCGAGCGTGGAAATGCAATAGGTGGATCCGAGCAGGTTATCGAGTGCGCCCGGCGCGAATCGATCCACGTGCGGGCCTGGGTCGATCGCGATTTCGACCATTTCGACGTTCTCCGCTGACGGAAGGGCAGGGGAGGCAAGCGGTTCGCTCAGGAATCGATCGCCAATTTGCACCACGTCTCCTCGACGAAGCGGTCGTCCGGAAAAACCACCGACACGCGCTACGAGCAGCGTGGCTCGAGACCCCAGGACGAGCGGCACATCGATTCCACCACGAACTGCGAGATATCGGACAGCATTCGGATTTTCCGGAACCTCGAATCGCTCGCCGTCCGTCAATCGAATGGGTTTGTCCCCGTCCAATGAAAGAACCAGCTCACCGATGGCGCGCAAGACCAACCTTCCGAGCGGAATTTCAATGGCTGCTTCGCCCGGATCATTACCGACGGCGAGGTTTGCTGCGGCAAATGTATCCGGATCGAGCGGCCCAGATGGAGGCAAACCTCGAGAAAGGCGTCCTTCGCGTCCGGCGCTTTGGACCGTGGCGCAGGCGGGAGCGAATTCAACGGCAAATGCAGGACCCGACGTTGGCACATTCTTTAGAATTGGTTTGTCGGGCGCAACCGGCGGAGTTTCGGACGCTGCAATGGCCTGGAAACGAACGCGGTCGCCAGGATCGAACAGCAAATATGGGTCTCGATTCGGATCGAACAGAGTGACTCCCACGGCGCGACCGAGAAGATGCCAACCACCGGGAGACGCAAAGGGATAGATTCCGGTAAAACCACCCGCAATGGCGATACTTCCTGCGGGCACTTTGGGCCGGGGAGCTTTCCGGCGCGGAAGGCGCAAACGCGGATCGACTGGCCCGAGATATCCGAAACCAGGTAAAAAACCGAGCAGCTCGACGACGTATTCGTTCGCCTGGTGGATTTCAATGACCTCGTCCGGCGATGTCCTCAACGTGCTTGCTACGTCTTCCAGATCAGGTCCATCGTAAACGGCCTGAATGGTAAACGTTTTTCCGGGTGAAACATTCGTCGTATCGAGGAGGTGGTTTTCGCTGAGTGCTCGGGTCACTTCCGCCACGTCGACACCACTAGTTACGACGAGCACGCCGCCCCCTACGACGACATCCGCAAACTTCCAGCGATTGCTCAACGCGCGGGCCAATGTTTGCGTGCGCGCTGCACGATCCGGAGCGGCATCAATGCCGAGGTCGATGTAGACAGCATCTTGCCCATAAGGCAATATCCGTGGGGCAACCATTACGTTCGCCTTTCGAGAAGCCGCGCGTCGCTCAGGGCCTTGCGCACCGCGCGTGATATGGTGAGCGCTCCGGACGTGTCGCCATGAACGCATAAGGTATCGAATTGGTTTGTCTGAGCTAAGAGCAAAGCTTGGGCCGCAGCAACGGCGGGATCCGTAATCAATGCATTTGGCTGCGATCGAGGCACCAGTCGTCCGTCTGGCAAATAGGCTCGGTCTGCGAAACCTTCACGCAAATACGAGCGACTTCGACTCGCTGCCATTTCGCGAAGCGCTCCCGCGGGCGGTCCAACGACAATCGTTTGACCTCCAAGGACTACTTCTACCGCACGCAACAATACTTCGGCAACGTCCGCAGAATTCGCCGCATCGTGATACAGCGCGCCATGCGGTTTGACCGCTTCAATCGTAACGCCAACGTCGTTTGCCAGTTTCGCCAGCGCCGCCATTTGATCGCGCAGGGAAACTTCGAGTGCCTCGACAGAAATCGTCATGGTTGTCCGGCCAAACCCTGGCCTGTCCGGGTAGGACGGATGCGCTGCAATGAGCGCACGCGCATCACGCGCCAGTACGAGCGCTCGCTGCATCGATGCAGGGTCGCCTGTATGCCCGCCACACGCAATGTTGACCATGGTCGCAAGGCGATAAAGCTCATCCGGCTCGTCCGGGAGTTCGCCAAGGTCTACGTTGAGCGATACGGGTTTCATGGGCAAAACAATCTGCATGCACGATCCCAAACCCTTGTGGCCAAGTCAAGGAACGGCACGAATTTGTTGCTAAATCTCTAGCGTGGCCCCCGCGATTGTGATTTCATGCGCGCGCCATGGACGAGCTCAATCCTTACGCGCCGCCGGAAGCCGAAGTCGGGGGCGCTTCGAAGAAACCGAAGAAAACCAAAAAATCGAAGCGCGCGACTGGCGAAATTGCCGACGCGATCGAGCGGCTCAACGAACACTTGGACAATCCGGGCAACGTCGAGCTCGATCGTAAAGAAGCGGGCGGTAAGATTCGTACGGTCACGTATGTGTTCATCGTTGTTGCCGTCGTTTTTACCGTGGGTTTGGGTATTTTGGCTGCGGATGCGCGCGCCTCGCGCCAGGAGGCGATCCTGATCAGCACGGTCGTCGTGGGCCTGCTTTTCGGAGGCCTCGCCGTGGCGTTTCTCGTGATCGATTTGAGAATGACCCCGCGGGACCAACCCGTGCCTCCCGTAAAAACGCTCCAGCATTTTTTCAAAGCGATTGCCCTGGGAAGGCTCGGATATGCCTGGGCCGCGTTATGCCCCACGGCGCGGGATCAATCCGTCGAGCCTCCGCGGCTCGGTGACATTCCCATCGGCCCCGGTTCATTTACGTTGCGCAGCACGCAGGATTTGAAGGAATACTTGGGCACGTTTGCTCGCCCAGGCGCGGGGCAGATGCGAACGATGCAAATCAAGCGCGTGAATTTGCTGACCGAAGACGGCGATGTGGCCATCGTTGAAGTGGAGGCGATGTTTCAGGCGTGGCCGCAATGGGCGCAAATCGTATCCGTCGTGGGATTCGTCATCGTTCGCTTGCTAGGCGTCATTCTGTTTTTGGTGCTTTACTTGAGCCTACGCAAGACTCAGGTGGTCACGTTCCGCAAAACGCTCATTCGCGGGAGCAATGGCGTTTGGTACGTGTATTCGCCCCACTTGCTCGAAGGCGCAGGGCGAGATTCGTAATCACGGATCCGAGCGCACGGCGACCCACGTCAGCGCATGCCAAAAGTCGCCATCGGCCATACCCGGAGGCGATCCTACCCCCACCATCGTAAATGCATTTCCGTCTTTGAAGTCCGTCTCGACAATGCCTCCGCGGTCGAGCGCCGATTTCATGGACGTCGTCGAGGTTGGCATCGGATTGCCTTGCGTAAACGTGAGAATCTGCGCCACGGACAGCGGCCCGAGGTCGCTCTTGGAAAACTCACGAAATGGAGGAATCTTGCCAATTGCGCCCAGCGTGAGCGTCGGAGCGATTGCACCCACCGCAGCGTCCATGATCCCCGGCATCACTCCCACGCCGATCGTGGACATTGCCACCGATGCATGTGCGGCTTGCAGCGATAGTCTATTTTCCTCCACGATGCGAGACATACCGACCGCAACCATGGACGCCGTGGGTGTGGTAATCGAATAATCTTTACCGCAGACGGTTTTTTCCAAATTGCCTTCGTGCCCAGGTCCGCCCAAACATCCATTCGGCACCAGCAGCAAACTGCGAGGAGCCGCAATTGCTGAGGCAGGAATCACGGCAATGGGCACGGCGAGCACATCCGAGCCAAGGACGCCGGAAATGATGTCGGTGCATGTTTTGTTTGCGGTTATATCAAGGTTTCCGGCAATGACGTGCACATAGACGTCGGTACCCGAAGCAATGAAACCGGATGCGGGATCGACGACCGAAGCCGTACCGAATGGAATTCCTTTCGAGTCGGCTGGATAAGGGTTTGCCTCGCCGCCATCGGGCCAAGGAACGAAGCACAATCGAATTGCGTCGTAATCATTGACGCCATTGACGATGGTGAGCTTCGGCGGTCCATCGGGCTCGGGGATATTCTCTTCCACGCCGCCACTGCCGCCTGTGCCACTGCTGCTGCTTGATGAAGAGCT
>CAZETM010000394.1:0-8677 GCA_964514885.1 uncultured Polyangium sp.
CGCGTTCCAGCGCCCAATCCTGCAACCGGTTTGTCTCGTTCGCGCCCGTCAGCACCGCTCGTCTTCGCTGACCCAGCCGACTCGGCAAAGATCACCGTGATCGTGCCGCCTTCGACGAAGAAACGGTCGAGTGGGCAAGGCCCTGCGAGTCGGCCCAAGCCGTAACTACTTCAATAACCCCATATGTATTGAGCGCGGACGAAGGCCGAGATGGAGTGGTCCACCGTGCCTTGGGATCCGATCAGCAGCCCGTAACGCCCAGTCGCGCCAATCGAAAAGCTGCGGTTGACTTGATAGTCGAGGCCCGCGACTGGGGACAAACCCAGTCGAAAGCTGGTGCAGGAAACGTCGTTTGTCGTGACGCACGGGTCGAGCGCCGTGACGGAGTAACCACCGGCTGTAAGTCCAACCCAAGGGACCCAGCGTAGAACGTCGAGCACGTACGCGGCGCCGATCGATGCGCCGCTCATGATCACGGGAGCACCGCCCGGGTGTGCACTGACGTCGACTTGGCCAAGCAAATTGATCGAGTCGTTCAGCCCGTAAGTGACGCTCAAATTCAAGCCGGCGCCATGCAGGGAACTAGGCGTGGCGGGAGTTCCACTTTCAGTCATCAGCAGCGAATAACCAAGGCCCGCACCAAGTTGCCACTGACGCTCGTAGGCCTCTGCCTCGGACGACGTTGCGACGAGCAGGACCATGGGCGCAAGCAGCGACAAGAGCGCGCGACGGCATCGCATAGCCACACCGTTAGCATTTTTTGGCGATCGTCAGATGTCGAGGTGCCGCGCTAGCTCGATGAACGCTGGATCGGCAGCGAGTTTGCGCAGAGAACGGTAGCGTTCGTCCCAAGTCTTCGAGGCTGCTGCATCGCCACGCATGCGCGCTGCTTCGGCGCGGGCAAACGCGATCTGTCGCAGCGAGAAACGACGGTCATCTAGCGCGAGAAGTGCGTCGAGCCAAACCTCGTGATCGCCTTCGCCTGGTTCGAGCAGTCGACTGGCAAGTAGCAAGTGCACTGCGAGCCATGGAGGCGCATCGCCACGTGCATCGAGCGCGGCCCATCGACCCGCGCGACGTAACGCAGGATCAGCACTCGCCAGGCCAATCCATGGAGCAAGCACTCGATCGATCAAAGCTCGCCGTTGGTCTTGGTCACCTCGACGCCATGGGTTGGACGGATGGCCAAATCCCATCGAGGAAAACGCCGTGACCGACGCAAGTTTGTCCTTGGACGGTGGCCGCACCTTCGTGGCTCCGACGGCCGCAAGCATCCACCGTGCACGAGCTGCGAAGTAGGGATCGTTTGCACTCGTAGCAAATCGTTCCGCTCGTTCCGCGGCGCTTCGTGCGTCATCAGGTTTGCCGAGGGACATGGCTAGCTCGGCGCGTTGCATCGAGACCGCTGCCAGGATTCGATCGTTCGTTGCGGCTGCATCACGAGCAGGCGCGACGTCGAGTTCGAGCTCGGCCAGCGCTTTTGCACGATCGCCCGTCAGCCAATAAACGTTGGACCTCAAAAGACCGCGCGATGAAACGTCGAGGCTCATCAAGCGCACGACCTCATCAGCCGCGGAAATCCCGGCATCCACGTTGCCTTCGCGGGCAAACGTAGCCGTAGCTTCGAGCAGCAGGGCGGCTCGAATCGCAGCGAGATCGTTCAGTAGTGAAATGTTTTCTGCTTTTGATTCGTCCGTGGGTTTGTCCTCGGACTCCACTTCAGGAACGCTCACAAGCGCTTCGACCGCTCGTGCAGCCGAGACAAACGTTGCGGCAGGAGCGATCGGTGGATGGTCGACGTCTCCGATGCCTCGACGCTCGGCAAGCCAATCGATGGCCGTGGGCGCGATCGGCGACGCAAACGGAAGCTCGTCGAACTTTGGTTTGGAAAGACGTACGACTTCGGAGGCTTCCAGTTTCGCGCCCTTGGCGAGCACGGAAGCGAGCAGCGCGATGCGGGCACCAGGATTGCGAGGTCCGCCTTCGAGAAGGTTGATCGCCTGCGCGATGGCAGCAGGTGCGGCCATGTCGGTTCCGCTAGGATCAGCCAGCCGCAGCCTCAACAGTGCTCGTTGTTCGACCGCATCATCTGAGCCTGCATCCGACTTCGACGGAGCGGGTGGTGGAGTCTTGCCCGCCTTGGCTGCACACGCGATGAGCACCACGCGAACATCACCGTAGTCACGCGCAAGTGCCTCGTAACGACGTGCCGCTCGATCGTTCTGGATGAACGCGAGAAACCCCATGCCCTTCTCCGTGTCGCTGCCCATGCACAACACGGCCGCAGACGCTGAACGGATGTCCGGATCACGCGGATCATCAATGGCGTAACGTTTGGCAAGGGCTTGGGTTTTGGTGAAGTCACCCGACAGCAGTGCTGCGCGAAGCGTCGACATACGGATGCGCCAGTTGAACCACTGTTCACCGCGCTCCATGAGCGTTTGACGATCACCGATTTCATCGGCATCTCGGCCCGGATCAGGTGCACCGATTGATCGCCCAAGATCGTTGAAGCTCACGCGTGTCGATCCGTTTTGCACGACGGCAGCTTGGTGATCGATGGCATCAGCCGCATGCGCGAGAGCTTGCCGATCGGGTTTGCCCGCGGCTGCATCGAGGTAGTCGTAGTGCGCGATGCGTACTCCCAACTCCTCGGCTCGATAACGCGCTCGGTTCGCGGTCCACGGGACTTTTGCTGGGAAAATAAACGGCTGCACCGTGAAGCCACACGATGGCGTTTCGGGTCCTCGCGGCTCGGAGTACTTCGCAAGGCACTCTTTGGCCTGTCGCGTGGCACGCACGAGCAAGACTTCAGGGACGCCGACGACGAGTGTTCCGAACAAACCCAAGACGCCTGCAGCGATCACGCCAAGTTTGGTGCGTTTGCGGCGCAGGGCCGTTCGTCGCTCGTTGCCGTCCGTCACGGCGCCTTTCTTAGCTGATTTTGCCGAGCAGCAGCACGAATGCTGCACGCTTCTACAGGACGATCGAGATCCCGGCAGCAATGGATACGAGCGCCGTCAGGACCTGCACATACGGAAGGAACGACGGAGAAAACCGCGCGAGCGAACGCATCGGCAACGCAACCAAGGTCGCCGCGAGAGCCATTCCCACCACCGATGCGAAGCTGAAAACACCGACGAACACGAGTGACGTGACAGGCGTGTTCATCGTGCTTGCGACAAGCAACGTGAGCGCTGCCGTACCCGAAGCTCCATGCACGACACCCACGGCAAACGGTCGGCGGCTCGCCGTGGGAGCCGGTTCGGTCTCTTCGCGAGCCTTGCGACGCATCAAGAGCGCATGAAGGCCAAGGCCCACGAGCATGACCGCGACGGCTGCATCGAGGGCCGTAGCGATACGCGGCGGTACCGAAATGCCGGCAAGAACGAGCGATCCGGTGGCTAGTGTCAAAACGACACCATGCCCCAAACCCCACAAAGCCCCCGAACGCGCAGCTCGCGCAACCGTGCCACCACGCGCGACGAACGTGCATACCGCCGCAACGTGATCCGCCTCGAAAGCATGCTTCAACCCGAGTCCAAGACCGAGCACGCTGGCCGTCAGAAACGACATTGAGGCGGACCGTAGCACAACGAATTTAGATCGTGTTACGGGGTCGCTAAATCGCCAACCAAGGCACGCAAAACGTCTGGCGCCTCCGAAACGTCCTCAATCGGCGCAATCGGCAGATCCAACCCCCGCGAAAGCGCACCGCGCGCACCCATCGCCGCGTCCTTCACGCTCGGCGCATGACCGACGAGGTCTTGGATCGACGTCACGCCGTACTCCGTAATGCCGCACGGAACGATCCACGTATAGGCCGCGAGGTTCACCGACAGGTTCAACGCAAACCCATGCATCGTGACCCATCGCGACAAACGCACGCCGATGGCTCCAAGCTTCGCCAGGTCCTCAGTCCACGGTGCGCCTGCCCATTGCGAAGGTTTGGCGCGGTCAACCCACACGCCGATCAGATTGTCGACCACACCCGCCTCGACACCCAAATCTCGCGCCAGCAAGATCATCACTTCGGCCAGCGCTCGAACGTATTTTCGTACGTCACAACGATCCGGCGCAAGGTCCACGATCGGGTAACACACGAGCTGCCCAGGGCCGTGATACGTGACGTCTCCACCTCGAGCCGTCTGCACGACATCGACACCAATGTTCGCGAACTCGGTTTGTCCCAGCAGAAGGTTTGTCTCTTTGGCCGCTCGACCGAGCGTTACCACGGGCTCGTGCTCGACGAGCATGATCACATCGGGGATCTTGCCTTCGACACGCAAGGCCACGAGCTGCTGCTGAAGCTCGTGGACAGGCTCGTATCGTCGCCGGCCGATGTAGCAGGTGCGGATAGGCTGCGTGCGGCTTGCCACGGCGGCTACTCTGGCACTTTGATGCCGGTAGCGCGACACTCGTCGCGGTAGTTTTCGATGTCCTCAGCGAAGTTTGCCGCCAAGTCCGGGTCAAACTGCGTCGCTGAACAACGCTCGATCTCGGCCAATGCCACTTCATGCGGCAACGCGCGCCGATACGATCGATCGCTCGTCATCGCGTCGTACGTGTCCGCAATCGAGATGATGCGCGCGATGAGCGGGATGTCGTTGCCTTTCAACTTCAGCGGATAACCACGCCCGTCCCATCGCTCGTGATGCAAGTACACGCCTGGAATGAGCGGGTGCAAAAACTTGATCGGGTCGAGAATGTCGCGACCGAAAATCGGATGCTTCTTGAACACCTCGTACTCGTCGTTCGTGAGCTTCCCAGGCTTGTTCAAGTTGAGCACGCAGCCAATCTTGCCGATGTCGTGCATGAGCGCGCTTTGCCGGACGATCTCGATCTGGTCCGGGGGCAAACCGAGCCGTTTGGCCAAGAACATCGCGTACAACGCCACACGATCGGAATGCCCCGACGTGTACCGATCCATCTTGTCGATCGCTTTCGCCAAGCCCTGGATCGTCTGTTGGAAAGTGTCCTGCAAGTTCTGATACAGCCGCGCGTTCTCGATCGCCGCAGCAGCTCGTGAAGCGATGATGCTCAGCAGCTTGCGTTGACCTTCCTCGAACCGTCGCGTCTTCGTGAACGATACGAGCGCGATGAAACCCATGAAGCGCGCACCGATACGCAACGGCACGACCATGAGCGACGACAAGGGTACGTCCGGGGGCGTGAAGAAAAACCTGAGCCCTTTGCCTGACTGTTCGAGCAGCGTCGATTCCGTTCGAAAATGAGTGACGATCTTCTCGTGATCGAGCGCCCCGAGCTGCATGTCCGCGGGAATCTGCGACGAACGAATGTTCTGCCGCTCGAAGAACCCGCCTTCGCCATTGTCCAGCCACGTCGAGATCAGATCACTCTGCACCTCGGACAAACAGCCATCGGCGACCGTTTCGAGCACTTGATCGAGAGACAAACTCGCCTGAATCGCCTCGCTGACCTTGTACAGGCTCAACGCTTGGCGCAGCCGCATGTTCTCCGCTTCCATGCGCCGCTTCTCGAGGCCCCGCTGCACCACGTGCATCACTTCGTCGACCTTGAAGGGCTTGAGCACGTAGTCGTATGCGCCACGCTTCATCGCATCGATCGCCGTCTCGACCGTGCCAAACCCCGTCATGATGACCGTGAGCGCATCCGGTGACGTCTTGGCGATCTCGTCGAGCAGCGCGATGCCTCCCACCTTCGGCATCTTCAGATCGCTGATGACCAGGTCGTAGCTGCCCTTCTCGAGCTCTCCGAGTGCGGCGGCGCCATCTTCGGCCGTCCGGACCTGGTACCCCTCCATGCTCAGGAAATCCGCCAGCATGTCGCGGATCACCTTCTCATCGTCGACGACGAGAATGCGCGGAGAGTCTTCATTCACGCGAGACGACACCGAACAAGGTTATCAGATCTGAGTTGGAGGCATGAGGGCCGAGCAGTCAGTTCGTGCCTAGAAGTCGTCATCGGAAACAATCGCATGACGGTTGGTCTGCGGTGCTTCGTCGAGATCAGGAACGGGTGAAACTCCCGCTTCACTCGCCGGCGGACGCTCCGTGATCGTCGGAGCGTACGAAGGTCGTGACGGCGGCGGAATGAGCGAATCCGCTTGCGACATGGGCTCGGCAAGCGAGTCAGGCGGATACGATGCAGGCGGGTGATCACTGAGCGGAGTGAGCCTCGGTTGCGAAGGTCTCGAGCTTCCCGACGGAGCTTCGCCAGGCAACATCGACGACGCACGCTGTTCACCGAGCGCATGTTTCTGCTCGAGGAACTTCAGCACGTTCGCACCCGTGGAACGTTCGATCGTGCCGCGTAAATCTCCCGGCAACGTGGACTCGATGAGCAGCTTCGCACCCGTGCGCGGATGCGCGATCTCGATGCGAATCAGATGCACGAACGATCGATCGAGGCCGTGTTTTTCCTCGAAGTATCGGTTCGTTGCTATGTGGCCGTAACGTTCGTCGCCTAGAACCGGATGCCCAATCGCTGCCAAGTGACGCCGAATCTGATGCGGCCTGTGTCCATCCGGAATCACACGCAAGATCGAGTGGCCCGAGGCAACCGCCAGTCGGCGATACCGCGTCCGCGCCATGTAGCTTCGTCCCGATTCACGAAGGTCTCGCGCGATCGCTCCCTTCGTCGGCGTGACGCCTTTGGCTGCGACCAAGTAGATCAACCGGCCGCTCGTCGCGAGCGCCGTGGCCCAAAGCTGACGAGCCACTTCGTTACGCGCGAAGATGACCAAGCCGCTCGTTCCCGTGTCGAGCTTGTTCACCACTTTGAGGCTGGAAACACCAGGCAAACGCAGACATCGCTGCATCAGCGACGTGAGGTATTCGGGCTGGTTCTCGACCGGCTCGTGCGGACCTTTCTCCACGACGATCACATCGTCGTCTTCGTAGATCACGCGCGGTGCAACTGGCGGCGCCTTCTTCAACACCGCGACGGTTTCGACCTCTTCCGTCAACGGAATCATGTCGAGCGGAATCAGCTCGCTCGAGGTGTATCCAAGGCGGCTGAAGTGATCGAGGTCCCGAGCAAGCGTGTCTGGATCGCACGAAACGTAGATGCAAAGCGGTGCCCCAATACGCGCGATCGCCTCACGCGCGGCCGGCGAAACACCTCGTCGCGGAGGGTTCATCACGACTGCGTCGAACTTCTCGTGGTTGCTCACGAGCTTCGTCACCAATTCCGCTGCATCACCCACGCGCGCATCTAGCTCGCCCAATCCTTGGGCCGCGGCTGCCGCTCTGGCGCTGTGTACTGCCGGCGCGAACGACTCGATCATCGTCACGACGTTCTGCTCTTGCGCGAGCGCGATCGAGATAGCGCCCGAGCCTCCGTACAGATCGAGCACGCGAGGCTGACGACGTTTCGTGCCCGTTTCATCGAGCAAAAGATGCATGTCGATCGACGCGATCTCTCGCGCGATGAGCGCATGCACGCGCGCCGCTTGACCTCGATGTACCTGGACGAACGACCCGTACGAAGCGACGTGATACGTGCGCCCGATGCGGTCTTCCGCGTTCGCTACACCATCGAGCACGACCGTTTCCGGTCCGAGAATTTGCGGTGCATCCGCTTCGTGGAGATTGGCCGCGATACCCACGACGCGCGGAAGCAGCGGACGAAGCAAACGTGCTGCTTGAAGGATCGCTTCACGCGACAACACGCGATCACGTTGCAGCACGAAGGTCAGGAGCACACCGATACGATTGCCTTGCGCCGTCGGTGTCGTCTCCGGCGGAGCATTCGCCGCCGGCATGTGCACCTCACGCAGATCGATCGCGCGAAGTACGCCACCCTTTTGCGGATCGTACGGCGCGAGCAGCGCTTCTCCGCCCGCAGGTGGCGACGCGATGAGCTGACGCAGTGTTGCCGCTACTTCCGCAAGCGGCGGGGCCAGCACGCGGCAGTTCGGAATGTCCACGACCTCGTGGTTGCCGTTGCGTCCGTAAAGCCCAATGCCACCCGCCGGCGACACGATGAGCTTCGCTCGACCGCGGTACGCCACGATCAAGTCCGCGGGGATCACCTGTCGCGTGTAGAGCAGCTCGAGCGCCGAGTAGTGCACGATCGCACTCACCACTCGCGCTCGTTTCGTCGTGAGCTGCACCGAATGATCGATGCCAATGAGCGGGCAACCGCCACACAGCTCGGCATGCACACACTCGATCTTCGCCGACGGGATTTCCCCGGCGCGCAAAGTTCGACGCGTGGTGCTAGCGATGATTCCGCGCCCGCCCGGGGCCACCGGACTTGGGGGATTGCTGGGACCTTTAGGGCCGTTGTTCCCGGAGCCAGGATCCATTGGCGCCAAGCTACAGTGGTCCTCGTACAAGGTCGAACGTTGTTTTTACACCAGCGAATTGTTTCGAGCGCTCCTCTAGCGCGCGTACCATCCGCGCCGCGAGATGCCCAAAGGCGTTACGAGCATCGCACTCACCCGTGATCAAGGGCGGCTCGCTCGCTCATGCGTCCGCTCGTCATGCGTGCTCGGCATCGTCGCGAGTTTCCTCGTCGCGGCATCCAGTGCTTCCGCGGGGTCGCCAGAAGGTGACGCGCGTAAGGGGCTCGTGCTCGCTCGCAAAGGCGAATGCGTCGATGCGATGCCGCTGCTCGAATCCGCTGAGAGCGCTCGTCACAGGCCCGAAACCGCCGTCGCGCTTGCTGATTGTTACGTCACGCTCGGCGC
>CAZETM010000395.1:0-8640 GCA_964514885.1 uncultured Polyangium sp.
CAGGCGCGGTTCGTTCTTCACCCCTCCCACGTCCCCCCTTATCCTCGCGCCATGGCGGGCGAAACGAAGGGTTTTATCAAGAGCGGGATGAGCTTCAACGTCGGCGAGGACATGCCAGCAGCACAGACCGAAGGGCCGGTGCTTCCGCTGCGCATGTTGATCGTCGCTGATCTCTTGCCGCGCGACGAATACAACGCAGGGGCGAACGCTCCGGATCTAGCGATCCGCGTCGACCCTCTGACTTTCGACGAGTTGTTCACTCGTCTGCGTCCACGCATCGCGCTCGACGTGCCGAGCGTGCTCGCCGAAGGAAGAAACGCACGCATCGATCTGTCGCTCACGAGCTTGAAGAGTTTCCGGCCTGATGGGCTTTGCGAATCGCTTCCGCTGCTGAAGTCGCTCGTCGATGGAAAGTTGCTGCTCGAACGATTGCGCGATGGCTCGATCGATCGCGACAAAGCACGCGCCGAGCTCGATCGAATCTGGAGCTCGTCTCCATTCGTTCGCGAAGTGCTGCGCCTGGTCCCCGACGCAACTCCCCAAGGACCACTCGTTGCAGCTCCAACGAAAGAGGCTGCGGATACATCACTCGCGTCGATCCTCGACATGGTCGATACGGACGCGTCGAACGCTATGGCAAGCGACGCTCCCGTCGCTGCTCCACCGCCACAACCCGCGGCATCGTCGGGTCGTTTCGGAGGGCTGATTGCAGCCGTCGCGATGAGCGGCAAGCCGGGCGGCAGGTTCAGTCCGCAAGAAGCAATTCAACGTGTGGAGAAGGCGATCGGCGCGCAAGTCGGCGCGATCCTGCAGCACCCGGAAGTGCGTCGCCTCGAACAAGCATGGCGTGGTGTGCAGCTCCTCGTGGATCGCTCGAAAGCTACGAAGGGTCTGAAGCTGGATGTCGTTTGTACTCGAACGGAACTCAGCGCGATGACGCTCGAGCGAGCGATTCGTCAAGGCGCGGGGGCCGATGCTCCAGTGTCCTGCGCGGTCGTGGATATGACGGTGACGGGCACGGCCGCGAGTTTGTCGCAGCTTGATGAGCTCGCACGCATCGCGGAGGCGCAAACGGTTCCCATCATCCTCAACGCTGCGCCGTCGCTCCTAGGTCTCGATAGCCTCGCGGACATCGAACGGATCGATCACAAGATGGGACTGTTCTCGGCGCCCGATCAGATCGCATGGCAATCGGTAGCCAAGCGCCCGTCGATGCGTTGGGTGACGATGGCGATGAATGGTCTGCTTGGCCGCGCGGCGTACGACAAGGCGACATCACGCGTGCGTGAAGTGGTCGTGAAGGAAGAACCGTCCGACGAAGGAGCGACCGTGTGGATCGCTCCGGCGTACGCCGTGGGCGCGCTGATCACGCAGAGCTTCAAAGAGACGCTGTGGCCGTGTCGCATCGTGGGAGGCAAAGTCGGTGGCACGCTCGCCAATCTGACGGTGCACGAAGTGCGCGGACACGTGGACGATGCCGAGGCAGTAGCGATCCCGACGCAAGCGTTCGTCTCGACAGACTCGCAACGGGAACTGTCGAAAGCAGGTCTGCTCTTGCTCGCATCCGCTCCGAATAGCGACGCGATCTACCTGCTCTCTGCACCGACTGCGTATGTGCCTCCGCCGAAGCGAACGTACGACAGCGCGTCGACGGAACCGGAAGAACGTTACGAGCGCGTATCGTTGGTGGACCAACTGTTCGTGGCAAGGCTCGTGCAGTTCCTGCGCGTGTTGTGTGCGCGTCTTCCTGGGAACGCATCGCCTTCGGATGCGAAGTCGGTCATCGAGCAAGCGATCTGGACGCTGTTCGCAGACGCCAAGCCAGGGAGCTTGGAGATCGCGACGAGTGCGCGATCGGCAGACGATGGAACGTACGTGGGCGTAACGATTCGGCCGCACCGATTCTTGGGCGTAGCGCTCGAAGAGTTCTCGCTGGAGATGCCGCTGGGGTGATCTGATCGAGGTATCGCCAGAGGCGAAGGGCGCGATTCGTATCGCGCCCTTTTTTATTGGCGCATCAATCATTCATCAACAAAAAGGCGTCGTAGCCAATCAATGAATAGGTGAGCCATCGGGGCATCGGCATCGAGGTATCTTGCCGTAATGGCCTGCCCCATGGGCTTTCCTGGTTCATCTTGAATGGCGAGCCAGCTATGTATTCGCGCCTTGACCAGATCCTTCTCGGGAAAACGCCTCGGACAGTCGTCCCGTGTTGGCAATGAGTGGAGAAACTGATCCACTCGAGGAAGCAACAAATCGTTTTCCTTGACGAGGAAACCGAGAAAGTCTTCTAGTTTTCCTGGGAGAAGATTGTCGGGCATGACCCAGACGCCGAGACGCTGCTGATCACCAATGGAAACAATGGTTCCCGCCGAAACTGGCTTTTCTGGGATATCGACGCACAATTTCCCTAGCTCTCGACGCAAGCTCTCCCATCGCATGGCACCAGACAAATCCGCATCGAAGATGATCCCGAGCCGTTCCAGCTCAGGCTGTCCTCGGAATGTATGAATGCGATAGCGGATATTCTCGATACGGTGATCAATCCCTTGTAATTCCTCGACAGTGAAGGTCTGCGGAACCTGATGGTGCGTCAGAAGAGCCCAGACAACGTGCTTGTCGTTGTTGCCCTCGACGAGCAAAGTACGTTTTTCGGGTTTCTTGGGTTTCATCGAAAATCGATCTGATCACGGGTCGCGGTGGCGAGATCCCGGCGGTCCAGGATCACGGCATCGATGTCCGCCGTCGCGGCCGAGCGGAATAACCGAATACCATAGGCATCTATCTCTGGCTGAGCGTCGATTGCGGATTGAAATGCCATGACGCAATCCCACGAGTGGGTCGTGGCAAAGACTTGAACATTGGTTCGTCGAGCAGCTTCAATGATGAAGCGCCACAGGTCTTCATGGACCGAGTAATGAATTCCATTCTCGATTTCGTCGATGAGGAGCAATTTAGAATTTCGAGATCCTTCAAGAGCGAGCGCATATTCGAATATTTTTTGCGCTCCATCGCCAAGAGAACGCAACGGCACTCTTTCGTGCTCTCCTTCAAGTTTCGCCATGAATGGCCGCTCTCCGCCACCTCCACTAATTAGGCTGATTCTCTGAACCGGGGCGAGAAGCCTCAAACACTGGAGAATTCGTTCTTCCGCATCCGTCAGCGTAATACGGTCCCACCACGATTCCACAAGACGCGAGGACAACCCTTTTGACGGAACAAACACGGAGCCATCATCAGCACGTGGATCTTTCATCACTACAAGGTTGCGGCTCAAAACATCCGGATCAACGATTCGCGGTCGGGCAGTCCCAAACTGAATGGCCATCCCCAATTTCGTGCCAACTTCCAAGTTTTCGTCACTTGAATCAGATTCTGCTGACTCATCGGGCAACCATTCTTCCGCTCCTGACTGCGCGTTGATTCGGCGTTTGAGGAGCGTTGGAGCCAACGTCAGTTTCACCGTGTTGTCGTTATCAGAACTGAATACAATACTTGGCCCTTTACTGTTCATCTGGCGATTAAAAAAAAGAGAATGCACACGGCATTGACGATTGAACAAAGTACCAGATTCGACCGAAGCACCGACGAACTCGTCTCTTTGGGCCAGTATTTCACTCATCACTGATGTGCTTGCGCGGGATGAATAAAGACGCAACGCCTCGAGCAGCATCGTTTTTCCGGTATTATTGCGTCCAACAATCAAATTTACATGCCCTAATTTCGGCAATCGGAGACGCCGGAATGCACGAAAATTATCAATCTGGAAACTTGTGAGCATGGCAGGTGCAAGTCTACTACGCGTGCGTCGGCAGAGTCAAAAGATCTGCAATTGTGACGCGCGCACGTGTTCGACCGAGACAACCCAATTTTACCTGGAACGAACCAACAAAAAAACCAAGGCCGGCAATCTTTCGACCACCGGCCTCGATATGGTGCGTTCCGTAAAACGGATTATTCCTTGTCGAGCTTGCCGACGAGGCTCAACGTGAAGAACGCGCCCATGTACTTGAAGTGCGGGCGCACCTGCATGTCGACCTTGTACCAGCCCGCGTTTCCTTCGACCTCGGTGACGATGATCCGCGCCTTGCGGAGCGGACGACGTCCACGAATGCTCGCGGAAACAACGTCTTGATCAGCAACGTATTGGCTGATCCAGTCGTTGAGCTCCTTCTCGAGATCCGCGCGCTCCTTCCACGTTCCAATCTGCTCGCGCTGCAACACCTTCAAGTAGTGCGCAATGCGGCACATGATGAACATGTACGGGAGCTGCGTGCCCAAGCGGTAGTTGAGCTCGGCCGCGCGGCCTTCTTCGCTCTGACCGAAGTACTTCGGCTTCTGCACGCTATTGGCGGAGAAGAAGCACGCGTTGTCCGAGTCCTTGCGGTAGGTGAGGCCGATGAAGCCTTCCTCCGACAACTCGTACTCGCGACGCTCCGTGAGCATGATCTCGGTCGGGATCTTCGTCTGAATCTCGCCCATCGCTTCGTACTGATGGAGCGGGAGGTTCTCGACGGAGCCACCAGCCTGCGGACCGATGATGTTTGGGCACCAACGGTATTTCGCAAAGCTGTCGGCGAGACGCGTGGCCATGGCAAACACGGCGTTGCCCCAGCAGTACGCTTCGTGCTGACCGATGACGTTCTCCTCGTAGTTGAACTCCTTCACGGGCACCGTGTTGGCGCCGTAAGGGAGTCGGAGGAGGAAGCGCGGCATCACGAGGCCGACGTAACGCGAGTCTTCCGTCTCGCGGAACGCGTTGTACTTCGTGTACTGCGGGCCTTCGAAGAGGGCCTTGAGGTCCTTCAGGTTGGGCAGGTTGAGATAATCTTTGAGCCCAAAGAATTGCGGACCTGCGGCAGCCATGAACGGCGCGTGCGACATCGTCGCGACGGCAGCGCACTTCTGCAACAGCATGATGTCCTGCGGACCAGGACCGAAGTCGTAGTTCGCAATGATCGCGCCATACGGACGACCACCGAACTGACCGAACTCGGCCGAGTACACGACCTTGTAAAGACCGCTCTTCGGAACCTCGGGAGCGTCTTCGAAATCGGCGACGAGGTCTTCCTTCGAGCAGTTGTAGAGCTCGAGCTTGACGTTCTCGCGGAAGTCGGTCCGGTCGACGACGAACTTCAAACCACGCCAAGCGCTTTCGAGCTTTTGGAACGTGGGATGATGAAGGATCTCGTCGATCTGACGCGAAAGCTTCGCGTCGATCTCGGCGATGAGCGCATCGACGAGGGCCTTATCGACCTTCTCGCCTTCGCGCCGGGGCGCGATGAGTTCGGCGATGAAGGCCTGAACGCCCTTCTTCGCGACCTCGTAGCCTTCGTCGCCGGGCGTCATCTTCGTCTCGGCGAGGATCTCGTCGAGGAGGCTGCCGCCTTCGAGCGTTTGAACGCCGGCGCCGCCCTGCCTTTGCATGTCGGCCATGGTTTACTCCTCCCCGTCCTTCTTCAACAACCCGAGCTCGTTGATGATGCGGTTGCGCTGGGCAGGGTCGCCGAGAATGGTCTGAATCTTGTTACGGAAAGCCTTCTCGTTACCGAGCGGGCCTTTGAGTGCCGTGAGCGCAGCGCGCAGCTCGAGGAGCTTCTTCAGCTCAGGCACCTGATTCGCAATTGCCGCAGGCTCCATGTCGGAGAGGCGACGGAACTTCAGGTTGACATTCAGCTCGCTGTCTTCTTGCTCTGACAACCGATCCTTCACAGTCATGCCGAGCGAGAGCTTCTGCTCAGCCATGACCTTCTGGAAGTTGTCCTTGTCGACATTGATGGGCTTACGGTCCTCGAGCGGAGTCGGGTCCGGACGCATCGTATAGTCGCCAAGCATGAGCATCTTCAGCGGGAGCTCGACGTCTTCCTTCGCATTGCCCGTCGCTGGCTTGTAGGTGATGTTGACGCGTTCTTTCGGCGCGACTGATCCTTCTTTCATGCGGAAGGCTCCTTTCCCCTTCGCTTGGAAGCTTCGTGCTCCGAACGGCCAACCAAGAAGCCGCTCTAGGTCGATTTTCCGTGGACCCCCCGAGGTCGGGGCTCACCCCGCGGGCGGGCCGAGCATAACTCAAAGTTCACCGAGATCGTCCAGTCTTTCTTTCGCTGATCGATCCGTTTCTTCACGAACGAAAAGTCGTTCGCACGGCTCAGGAGTTCGAGATCCTGAACGCAGCAGCAGCATCGAGCTCGCATAGCCGCTCGAAGACATCGTTCTCGCGCTTGCGGGCCTCTTCAGAAACCTCGTAGCCCTGATTCAACGTGCGAAGCACCTGATAGAGGGCCCCGTACAACTCTCCGCAAAGCTCCGGATCCCACTCGTCCAAACGATGCTGCTTCGCCATGCGCTCGAGCCCATCGAGCTGCGCTCGCGCGATCGGTAACTGCCCAAGCTCGATGCAGATTTTTGCAATCGCCAACTTGCTGCGGAACTTGTCGACCGGCGTCACCGCTTGCGATGCCACCTTCGCGATCGCTTGAATCGCACTGAGCGGCTCTTGCGCTTCGATGAACGCACGCGCTTCCGTCAGCGCTTTTTCGAGCGCGCGGAATCCCTTGCCTCCAGGCGCTCCACCACCACCGCCAGCAGCCGGCGCTCCACCCGATCCAAGCGTCGAACGAACCTCCGAATCGATCCACGCCTTCGTCTGATCATCCGCGAGCGGAACACCGTCGTTGAAGCTCATCCCAACGAGGCCGGATGCACGACGAATAAGCAGCGCAACTTCGACGAGATGCGCAGCCTTCGCATCCGCATACCCAAGATTCTCGAGCGCGTTCGACACGTGGCGATGCGGATCGAGCCAGAAGCGATGCTCGGAAATGATCTCGTCCACCGAAGCCAAGATGCCGTCCCAATTGCCAGCTTCGGCCATGCCATCAAGCGCTCCACGCACGTGATCCGGCGGCGACGGCAAGTAGGTTTGTCCGTTTTCCGCAGGCGGATCCGCCTGCATGAACAGCCACAGCCCAGTGCGCGCGATGCGATACGCAAACGCGCTCGTCGGATCAGCCACACGCAACGCTTCACCCGCACGCATGAGCAACGTGCTGACTTGCTCGAGCGCTGCATTCGCTGAGTCCGCATCAGCGATCGATGCACCATCGGGCACTGCAACCGCAGGCGCTTCTTGCGCTGGAGCTGCGTACACCGGCGCAACATACGCAGCCGCAACTGCACGCGGAGGCGGAGGAGCCGGTGGCGCGTATGCAGCAACCGCAGCAGGTGGCGGGGGCGGAGGTGGCGGAGGCGGCGGTGGTGGCGGCGGTGGAGGTGGTGGCGGCGGTGGCGCTTCCTTCGGAACACTCGCGAGCAGACGACGACAACTCTCGCGCAACGAGCCCATGCCTGAGTACGCATCGCCGAGTTTGTCCCGGAGTTCTCCGTCGAGCTCACGACTGGCCTTCTCGAGCGCGCCAACGAGATCGGCATCTTTCGCCGTCGGAGTAAACGCAGTGACGGCAACGGTGAGCTGATCACCGAACCAACTCATCAAGTTGCCACGCGTGCGCGGACGCTTGATGGGCGGATACATCTTGTCCCAAAACGCCGTGTTGAGTTCGTTCAGCAAGACGAGCCCATTGAGTGCACCGATGACTCCATCGGTTTGCGCTTTGGCCGCGCCGTAATAGACGCCGAGACGAAAATCTTTCGTCTTCTCCGTCAGCAACTCTTCCGAGTTCGAAGCAATTTTTTGCCAGTCGATCTTGCCACCCTCAAGAGAAGTGGCCTTGTCGACCTCGGCCTTGATCGCTTCGAAGAGCTCGTCGTAGGAGGCGTCTGCACCGACGCCTCCATCGATGGGCTCGAGCATCGCCGAGACTCTGTTCTTCGCAGCCTCAACCGCATCAGTCGCCGCCATTGCTCGCTACCTACCCTTTCGTCGCTACGCAGACATGCCGCCGCCAGCAGTTCATCCCGACGAACTATCTGGGGCGCGCTTGCGCAACGTTTACGAGGACAAACCTTCGAGGAAACTCGAGATCGAAAGCTCGGAACGCGCCACGAGCGCGTCGAGATGCGGACCGATTCCACGACGAGACGTGGGTTCGTCTTCCGTCGGCGGTCGGCACAATTCAACGATGTGATCCGCTGCTCCGGTCGGCGCGATCAGCTCTCTGAACGTCGCCACATGTGGCGGACCAAAATGCAGAAGCATCGTCTGCTGCGGAACCCAGAACGCGTTGAGCAACGTGTTCTTCCAGCGCGCAAGCCGCAGCGTCATGTCCATCCACACCGCAGCCGCATATGCATCCCCCGCACCGAGCGGCAAACGCACGCACAGTCCGGTCTTCGGATGCTCTTGTCCACGGAACGGCTCGACTGACGCGTACACATTGTGCAGCGCCCAGAAGCGACTCGCTTCCGTGCCAAACCCCGTCTCCCACAACGCCTTCATCGTCTGCGTGGTGAGCCACGCGCGATAAGCAGCACCCACCTGCTCTGCGTCTTCGAGCGAAGGAGGAACGATGCGCGAGACTCGATCGACGAATGCGTCGACCGGAAGCGATCGACCACTTGTTACGAGTTCGTACGAAGATGCGAGCAGCGACCAGAGCGCGATCGGAAGCGATGCTCCTGCACCAACGAGCTGGCCGTAATCGTACGAAGCAAAAACAACCATCGGGTACGTGCGACCCGCGT
>CAZETM010000396.1:0-8640 GCA_964514885.1 uncultured Polyangium sp.
CGGCAGTTAGGTCGAGGTCTGGCTCTAGGTATCGTCTCATGGCGTCCGTGAGAGCGAGCTTCGGTTCGGCGTAGGACCGCGCCCACTCGAGCCAGTAAAACGCCGTCCGAGCAGCGTGCGTGAGCCCTGTGCCTGGAGGGCAAACGATGTTGTCTGTTCCGCCGCCAAATTCCGACCTGCGCTGTGAGCCAAGATCGATGTTGCCGTTCGTTGCGGTAACGAACGCTGGCGAGCAGTCGGATTCTCGAACGAAATAGCGGCCGTTTAGATAGCTCTTGACTGCTACTTCCCCGGATGGCAACTCACCTGAGTCGTTTGTGTACTTGGCTGTAGACTCGTGATCTCCTCCGGTCCAATCCACGAAGTGAAAGTTCACCTCTTCGACGTCGTTTACATCTTCCCAGGAAAGCTGAACGGTGCCAAACACTTTGGCGTTTGCATAGACGCTTCGCGAAGCGAAGAACAGGACTTCGCCGTCGACCGCGTCGACGATCGCGAGATAGGCGTCGCCTTCTGCGGCCAAGACGGAGACTTCCCAAACGAGTCGATACGTGGGTTGCGCGGAGCGATCGACGTAAATCCGCAGACTCGGTTCTTGAGGTAACTCGTCGGGCACATAACCGCCGAGGTAGTTGCCCAGATTTGCGACCGCGGCTGGGGCGGAAACTGAAGGGGATATGCTTGCCGAGGCCGAAATGATATTGTGGCAGCCCCAGTCGGCAAGGTTTCCAAAGAGAGAATGGAATTCACAGCCGCTGTTCGCCACCGGCACACCGAAGGTTGAAAGTTGGTAGCGCAATACCCAACTTCCAGTTCCTGTCGGCACTGAACCGTCCAAATCCGGTTGCAAACTGAAGCCTGCGGGGATTCTTAGCAGTGCAGAATTGGCAGAAATAAAACTGTTCGTGTAAGCGAGGGCGTCGACCTTCGTTGCCGGCGATAGCCCCGCCAAATTGTTACCCCATCCGGGAAAAAGCGCCGTGCGGGACGTTCGGCAAGCGACAGGCCGTAGCGATTGCGCATCGAGGAAAACAAAGCCACCGGCAGCGTTCTGCAGAAATCCGGCCCAGCGATTTCGCTCGGACTCGTCGGCGGATTCCAGCGCGAGTGGCTGGGCTGCACGAAAAAAGCCGTCGTGTTGCCTAAACCAAGCACTGCGGGATGATTGCGCCTCGGACGTCGGAGCGACCAAGCCAAGAAAGAAAGCGAAGAGCGCCATGGTAAACAAACTTCGGGTAGTCGTTCTGGTTATCACGTCAGGTCCTCCGAGATGCAAGTAGCTCCGTCAGTAGAGCCGTAGGTGTTAGGTGATGGCGATCGTAATGGCGCGAGGAGCCGTAAGGTGCGCCGTTGTCGTCAACGGCGCGTCGGCTTGCGCACATTTCGACGCACGCGCACGGGCGCTTGGCGAATCAAATTCGTCGACTCGCAGCTTGATGGAGGTTCCGATTCTTGCAGTGGATTTGGTAGAAGAAGCGTGAACTGCCGAGAAGTTGTTGAGTTTTCCGTTAGATACGCGATCGTGCCGGGGCCGTCCGGAATGAGCCGAACGGACGCGATGAACGACTCGCTGTTTGACCGGGCGGGGACCGTGTCATTCCATTGGAGTGCACTTCGAGGCGGAATCACCAAGTCTCGTTCGAATTGAGAGTCCGCTGAAAAGTCGACGACCTGCAAATGAACAACGCGGGCCACTGAGGACTTGTTTGCCAGTCCCAAATTGAAGCGAACTCGATCGCTAACAAGGAGTGGGGAAAAGGAGCTTGGTCGACCGGTTGGTAGAGTTGCCGTCTGAGGCTCGACGCGAATCGCAGTTGCGGAATCGGCCTCGTAGATTCGAGCCCCGAGTTGAATGTTCGGCGACGAAGATGCGAAGAGCGTTCCGGCGGCGTCGTTCGTCTGGAAGAGCGTCGGAATGGCATCGGTCACTTCGCGGGCCTCGCCTGCGGCGAGTAGGAGCGGCGTGCGTAGGTGGCCTTCTTCGGAAGCGCCGCGCGGCCAGAATTCGAGAACGAGCGCTTCAGTGTGGCTAGAAGTGTTGATGAGAAAAAGGTCTGTCCTATACTTGGCCCCACCGACGCCAGTCGTGTGGGCTACTATCGGCAAGAACCTTTCGGCGCCCGGACAGATGTTGAAACTCATCTGCCAAAGCCCTAGAGTGTTGACAAAGAAGATCCCCTGTTCAGAATCGACCAAGTCGTAGCCGGTGGGCCAAGTGCCCTGAAGAGAATGGCCCACCGGGAAAGCGTGTTGTGGGTCGGCCACGTCGTAAGCGACGACTCCGGTCTCGGGCGAGCTCAGAAAGAGAAAATCATGAACCTTGTCGAGAACGACAACCGACGTTGCTTCCGGAATCGAGATTTCGGCCACGGAGTCAAGGTCCGGTAAGCTAGCTAGTGAGTAGATGCGCACGATTGGCGTCGCTGTTATGTCTGACGCGCCAACATAAAGCCATTTTGTATCGTGCACAATTTTCGACGAGTTGTCTTGGGACGCGAATGCAATTTCGTGAACGACTTCCGGGTGCGCAGCATTGGTGGCATCTATGACGAAGAGCTTATCTCCGCGGGCTGCAAGAAGGAATCGGCCGGAAGCGGCGATCGCACGCACGCCGTCGAGCGCGACAAAACCAATACGGGAGGGCATTGCCGGCTGGCTGACGTCGTACACATAGATGCCTTCTTTGTCCAAGCCATTTGCGCTCCAAGCGAACACAAATGCGAGCGCGTTTCTCAAGATTACTTTCTCGGGAAACGTATTCTCGGGTCGAAGGTCATCAATGAAGCCTTCGATTTTGGGGCTTGCTGGGCAGGAAATGTCAATCATCGTTAACCCCAGATTTGTTATCGCCGCTAGAAGGGGAGCCTCCAGTGACATCGAAACGGCGAAATCCGGAGGCTGCGTCACCAATTCCAGATCTCCAAGTTGCTTTGCATGTTCCGAATCACTGACATCAAACAAGACGATCGAATCCCGGAAGCCAGCAGCTAGCAATCCACCGGAAACGGCGAGGCTGGAGCCTTCTCCGCTTTCGATCATGCGGCTGCTCGGCAGCTCGCAGGTTCCCGCGTGAAGCATTGCCGAAGGAAGGCTGTAGAACGTAAGAAGCGCCATCGCCACCTGCGTAAGCCTTACACGCATCTGGGCTCCCAACATTCTTACTGGGGCGAACCGTCGATCCATCGATATCTCCTTCGTTTGAGTGGCCTGTGACACCCTAAATAGCTAGATAGGAGTTGAGGCAGAACGTGCGCGCCGAAGAGAAAGTGGCCGACACAGGCGCTTCGAAATACCTTCGGGGCTTAATTGCGTGAAGGAAATTGGGGCGCGCTGGCGCTGCAAGGCGGCCTGGGAAGGAGGGTCGGGCGCGGCTCAGACCGGAGTTCACGATCGCGGTAAGTTGTAACCACGCCGCGCCGAAAGCAAGTCTCGCAAGGAAGCCCGCCAATCGCGTCGCGAACACGAAATCAGGCGAATTCGGAAAGTGTAGATTCCTGGTTTCGGTACTGCGATTCGAAGCCGAGATCGAGATCCGAGTTTCGTTCGACCAGAAACGACTGACCATACTGAACCTCCTTCGACAACCCGGCTGCCCGGTCAGCTCTGCAAATTGAGCTGGGTAGGGCCCGTAGCTTTGCGAGCACCCGCTTCCGCGGAGTGTTGGCCTTTTCGGGTGGTCCCGCTCGGCGGGGGCTCCAATCGAAGCGAATGCTCTACCATCACTCACTCCGATAGGGTTACTCATGATTCCATTCGAGATTCCTAACAACAAAAAAGCCTCCCCGCGTTCGCTGCGAGAAGGCCCGAATCCCTGTTCGGTAACCCGGCCGTCTCAGGGGAGACCCGTTGGCTTTGCGGCCCAGGCTCGCGCCTGGTGTGCTCTTCTCGCAGCAGTGAACATTCTTCGTGAAAGATCGAGGGTCGCTTGTGTCGGGGCGTAGTTGACTGCGGACGCGATCTGAAGTCAAGACCTTTCTTGCAACTGCTTTCATGGGCAAGGCGCGTGCCGCTTGATTCGAACAACTTACGAGCTTTTTCTGAACTCGTGACCGAATCTGGACGGGAAATGCGTGCCTCCGAGCGAAACAACAACGAGTGGTCTTGCTCAGGCGACGTCATCGAAAACCCTGGTACTGACAAAGTGTGCTGGCTCTCCAAGTCGTTAGGGGCTGATCAAGGCGACGAAGCGTCGCGCCTCCGTCGAGGCGCGAGGGGCGTCGCCGATCGAAGGCTTCCTGGCAATTCGAGCAGCCAATTCGGACCGCGTTTGCATCCGCAGAACTCTCCTTCATATGGGCGAGAGTGGTTGGGGAGGCAATTCATTACCCTCGTTTGGAATTATTCTTGGCACGCGCGTTGCGCCGTGTCCGTTTCGCCCGGGCGGATGTTCGCGTTGAGGTCCCGGCGGCGCGCGAGGGCGTGGGTGTTCAGCCTTCTCGTTCTTTGGCCGGCCTTCGTCGTTGAGGAGTGTCGCGCGGTCAGGGAATCCCGATCACGCTCGTCGATCGAAACGACGCGGCGCGGAAATCGTTGGCTTCGCGCGATTCGAACCCGTGCGGTTTGGCGCGATGAGCCCGGCTGGTGATGCTCGTCCGCACTGGGGCTCCGTCTGCTGCTCGATCGAGTCAGCGGGGTACCTTGCCTCTCCTCGCGATCAATCCAGAAGGTTGGATAGGGAGCTGGGCAGCTCGTCTCGTCGGGGAAGGCGGTGCGGGCTAGCGGTGAGGGAGGTGCGCTCGATCGATTGGTTTTACAGTTGTATCTTGTTGAGGAGTTGGTCGCATTTTTCGAGTCGTCGCAATTCCTCGGTCTTTTCTTGTTGTCGTGCTCGTAGAGTTTTCTCTTGTATCTCGCGTAGTTCTTGGGCGTAGCGTTCGGTTGCGCGGGTGACGAGTGCTTTGGATTGGTTGAGGATGCGCTGGACGTCGTCGGTTTCGAGTTCGATGACGACTCGGTGGTTTTGGTGGTCGCGTCCGTAGGCTTCTGGCGGGTGGTTCCCGTCGTAACTTACGCTGTCGGCGTGTCGTAGGTGGTGGATCCAGCGGTCGTTGACGGGTTGGCTAAGAGTGAGAACGAGTCGCGGCGGTCGCAAGTAGCCGTCTAGGTTCTTTTGTGGTGTGTTATCGATGTCCGCTTTGGTGATAGTGACACCTTTGGTGACGATGGGGTCGGTGACGTCGGTGGCGCTGATAACGATGTTTCTTGCCTTGTCGAGTTGTTGTTGTCGGATGAAGGCGTTGCCTCGTGCCGCGAGTTCTAGCTTGATGTCGTTTATCGACTGGGGCCGTTTTGCGGGGTCTTGGTCGAGCATCCTGTCCACCAGGCCGTCGAGATAGCCCAGGTTGGGGGTGATTTCCGCGATGGTGGGGTGGTTCTTCCCGAACGGGATTTGCTTGGTGAAGAGTTCGTTGAGGATCAGGCCGAGGGCGTAGATGTCGGCCCGGTGGTCGACCGCCTTCTTGGCTTGTCGTTGTTCTGGCGCGGCGTACAGGTGGTTCGCGAGGCGATCGCCTGGCTTGGTGTCGATGCTGGTCGCGAGTTGTTCTTCGTGGAAGCGCGCGATGCCGAAGTCGGCGATGAGAAAACGGTTGTTCGTGGCGTCGAAGAGGATGTTTTCTGGCTTGAGGTCGCGGTGGATGATGCGGAGGCTGTGTGCGGCGTCGGTGCCGCTGAGGAGTTGGTCGAAGAGTGGGAGGACCTGAGCGGCTGGGATGCCTGCTTTCATGCGGTCGCGCAGCGATCCGGCGAATCGTGGCATGACGTAGAACGGGCGGCCGTCTTCCGTGGTGGTCGTGATGCCGTGGTCACTGATGGTGACGATGTTTTCGTGGGTGTTGTTGCGGCCAAAGTTGATTTCGTTCTTGAAGCGTTTTACGCGGTCGCGTTGTTGTGCTTGGTCGGGCCGGAGGATCTTGATGGCGACGGTCGTGCCGTCGTCGGTGGTTGCTTCATGGACGGTGCTGGGGCCGCCTTCGCCGAGACGTTTGCCGATGGTGTACGTCGCGAAGGCGGTGCGAAGGGTCTTGGGTGTTTCGTGAGCTGTTTTGGTCGGGCCTGTCGATTTCTGTTTCGTTGCGGTTGTCTTTGCTGGAGTCGATGCCTGGGCGTTGAGTTGCTTTTTCGCGTCTTCTCGTATGGGGTCGATGTCGTCAATGAGCCAGGCGTTGGTGAGCTGGGCATCTCTTGGTAGGTCGGCTTGTACTTCTTTGAGGCGGGTGTGGTAGGTGTCGTCGAGGATGCTCGTTGCTGCCTCGATGAGGTTGCTGTCGTCGATGGAGTTGGGTGCGATGTTGTAGCTTCGGTGTATTCCGGTGACGGCGTTGATGAGTGCGTTGGCGAATTCCTGGAAGGCTTCCGTATGAAGTTTGATGATTTGCTTGTCCCGGCGATTCTTGTCTACGGTTGGCTTTGCGTCGTAGTCGCTCATGACGTCGGCTACGCGAGCCGTGAGCTTTCGTCGCTGTCCGAGCGTCTGGGCTTCGATGCTTGTCTTGAGTAGGAGGGCCAGATCGTTTTTCCCTGGGATCATGGTGGTCGCTTTCTTCGTTGTTGGTCTGGTGATCTGATTATAGCGCCGCTCAGAGTCACTTTTCTCGGCGGCGGTAGTAGCGTGGTGTGTTCCGATGCGTTGTTGGGGGATCACAACGTACCGGTTGGTTCGTCGGTTCTGGTCGGTACCTGTGGGCACGGTTGGTTCGAGCGGGCGGTGGTGGTGCTCGTCGGGGCTGGCGCTCTCGCGCTGCTCGATCAATTGAGCGGGGTACCCTTCCTCTCCTCGCGATAAATCCAGAAGGTTGGATCGTGATCTGACGAGAGGTCTCGTGGGGGAGGCCTGCCCGAGTGAGCTGGTGGTGTTGCTGCGGTCGGTCGTGCAGCGGGCTTTGTGCGGTTGGTGTTGCGGGGTAAACGGGCCGCTCGCCGGCTGTTGTTCTTCCGGCGGGCGGGAGAGGAAGGGGTCCTCCTCTTGGTGCTCGTGGGGTGCTACGAGGCGCGTCGTCCTGTCTTGCCGGAGTGCTTCGTGGGGGTTGGTTTCTTGGCGGCCTTCTCGTGAGTCTTCACGTGCCTCTCCTTCTTGGCGGTCGGTTTCGGTGCGGGTTTCGTTGGTGTTTTGGCTGCCGTCTTCGTGTTCACGGTGATCGGGGGCTTCGTTGCATTCTTGTCGATCGGTTTCTCGTTGGGGCGTGCGGTGCTGGGCGGTTCATCCTGGCCTTGGGGCGTCTCGTGCTCGGCGAGTTTCGTGCTGGCGGTGCGCTCGCTCGCGTTGCCCTGTGTGTTGATGGCTGCTTTGCAGTTACTGCAGAGGATGATTTTGGGCTGGTGGCGGCGTCGCGTGGTGCCGAGTGTGGTGGCGTCGATGGTCGTGTTGGGGAGGAGTCCTTGTGCTTTGGCGTCGTTGAGGAAGCCCCGGAGGAGTCCGGTGATTTGTCCGAGGGTGGGGATTGCTCGTGGTTGGCCGTTGGGTTTGTTCAGGAGGTTCTTGCTTTCGAGGAAGGCGGTGAGTTTGTCGTTGGTGATGGTCTCGATGGGTTCCTCCGGTCCGAAGTAGGGGTTGATGATGACGTCGAAGTTGCGTCGGTATGTGGTGATGGTGGAGGTGGAGTGGGTGGGGGTGATCTTGGTGAGGTAGGTGGTGCTGGCGACGCTCAGGCTGGTCATGATTGCTCTCCCCTTCTCTGGCTGTTTTCTTTTGGTGTCGGGTCGTTGGGGTTATTGGCTTCGGACGATGGTGATTTGGAATTCGCTGTCTTTGATGTTGAGGACCAGTCCTTGGTTGTACGTGAGGATTTGTGCCTGGGCGAAGGTCACGACGCGTACGTTGTCATTGAGTTCTTCGCTAGCCTCTTCGATTGCTTCTTGGAGGAGCTTGGCGATTCTCTCCTCCGTCCAGGGGCCGGTGCTCGTCGTGATCATCATTTCGTGTCTCCTTTCACGACACAACATAGGGCGAGCATGCCTAACAAGCTAGCGTTTTTGCCTCATTCGTGAAAGAAACAAGGAACGCGATGTGCAACGTGTTGTTATGGTGATTCTTCCTGGACCGGAATCGTGCCAGGCGTAAGGAACACGGATTGCAACGGCCGGCTTATCGTCGTTGCGCGTCGCTTTGGGGGTCTTCGGGTTCGTTTCGCGGTGGGGTGGATCGTTGTGAGGATCGGGATGATTGCTTGTCGCGTGTCGCGGCGATCAATCGCATGATTGGTGTTCGCGCCCAGCGAGGCGCGTCTCCCGTTTGGGGGTGCGGGGATCGCCCCGCCGCCAGCAAGCCTCCGGGGTGCGGAGGGTGTGCGTTTCATTTGCCAGCAAATCAAAACGCGAGAACCATGCTCACCACGGGTGCTGTTCGGCTTGCGCCTCGATGGGAGCGAGATGTGTTTCGCTTAACGCGGCGGGCTTGCGCCTAACGTGTTCGGGTTGCGCTGAGCGTTCTGATCTTCATCCCGGTGGAGCGCACCATTTCGCCGAACGCTATTGCCGCGTGGCCAAGCACGTCTACGCGTTGGCCTTCGCTCCTGGGCATTCTTCGGTTTTTTCGTCGAAGCGGTTTTTGTCTGCTCGGGTTACGTCAGTTTTTCTTCGGTTTGACTGGGTGTTCAGCGACAATTAGAACTGCGGGCTGACGACAACTAGAACTGCGGGGTT
>CAZETM010000397.1:0-8637 GCA_964514885.1 uncultured Polyangium sp.
CCAGGTCGTCGGCCCTTTTTGTAGATTCGACTACGTACGACCCGCCCGAGCCCGCCTCCGCTTTCAGAATTTGCACTCCGCCCGATGGTTTTTCTTTGCCACGGCATCCTGATCAAGAGGACAGCCAAAAGCTCCCGCACACAAAGCACGTTTTCGACGGGGTCATGACTCGCTTCGCCGTGCTTGTCATTTGGTTATCGTTTGAAGTACAACAGCCCCTCGACAAGATTGCACCCTGCCACGGCAAGCATCCCAGGTATCCGACATGCCGCCTGATCCCTCCGTCTCGCTTTTCGCTACCGACGCCCTCGACGCACTTCCCCGTGCGCTTGGTCTCGATGAGCCCAGCCAAGTGTTCCCCTGGCAACGCGCGCTCCTCGCCGCAATGATCCGCGGAGATTGCCCCAGCTCGCTCGATCTGCCCACCGGCCTCGGTAAAACCGCGGTCATAGCCATTTGGCTCGTCGCACGCGCATTTGGCGCCCCCGTACCGCGACGTCTTATTTATGTCGTCGATCGGCGCGCCGTTGTCGACCAAGCTACCGCAGAAGCCGAACGCCTCCGAGCATGGGTCGATGCGTCGCCCGGCATAGCCTCGGCACTTGGCCTGGCAAATCGAAAGCTGCCCATTTCAACCCTGCGCGGCCAACATGTCGACAATCGAGAATGGCTCGAGGATCCCTCACAGCCCGCCATCATCGTCGGCACCGTCGATATGATCGGCTCGCGCTTGCTTTTCGAGGGCTATGGCGCATCCCGCAAGATTCGCCCGTATCACGCCGCACTGCTTGCATCCGATAGCTTGATCGTCGTCGACGAAGCTCACCTCATACCCGCTTTCGAATCCCTCATTTCTGCCATTGAAACGAATTCCACTCTGCATGCCGCCCATTCGCTGGCGCAATCCGATCGTCCGCCTCGTTTGCGTCTGCTTTCCCTTTCTGCCACCACCCGCTCTTCGTCAGCGTCGACGTTTACCTTGTCCTCCGCGGATATTGCGCATCCCGTCGTCGCTCAGCGCATTGGTGCGGCAAAACATCTTCGTGTTCTTCCTCCAGGTAGTCGCCTCGCCGATGACCTCGCCAATGCCGCTTGGACCTTGTACGAAGAGCTTCGCACTCCCATTGCCTGCATCGTTTTTTGCGATAGCCGCGATACTGCGACTTCAGTTGCAAAACAGCTAGACAAATTAGGAAAATCGAACGTCGAGGTGGAGCTTTTCGTCGGCGCTCGTCGCGTTGCAGAACGCGTGCTTGCCGCCGAGCGCTTGCTGGAATTGGGATTTGTCGCGGGCCATCGTCGCAATGCTGCCAAACCCCGATTTCTCGTGGCCACTTCAGCCGCCGAAGTCGGCATAGACCTCGATGCCGAACATATGGTCTGCGACATCGTCGCGTGGGAACGTATGGTCCAGCGACTCGGGCGCGTAAATCGACGCGGTATCCAAACCGCGCACGTTCGAGTGGTCGCGACTCCATCGGAAACCATCCAAAAACTCCTCGATACTAAGAAAAGCGCGGCAGAAGAAGAAACGGATTCCTCGAATCGTGGCGCCGCGTTCGTCGAGCGATACCGTGCAACGCTCGAGCTTCTGCAACGCTTGCCGAAAATCGAAAATGGCGCGCACGACGCAAGTCCCGCAGCATTAAAGAAGATCACCATCGCCGATCCCGAATCGGTACGAGCAGCGACGACGCCCGCGCCCCTGCATCCCGCGCTCGATCGCGCCACTGTCGACGCATGGGCCATGACCTCTCTTCACGAGCATCCCGGACGCCCTCGCGTGGCGGCGTGGCTTCGCGGCTGGGTCGAGGACGAGCCGCAAACCGCAATGGTCTGGCGGCGGTTTCTGCCTACTCCTCCACAGCACACGTGGTCTTCCGAAATGCAACGGGCGTTCTTCGAGGCAATGCCTCCGCATACGAGCGAAACGCTGGAGGTGGAAACCCACCGAGTCCTTGCCTGGCTCAAAGAGCGCGTGGCGCATCTGGTCGATCTGGCAAAGGATCCCGGAAAGAATGGCATTTCGCTTCGAACACCCGTGGCCGCAACGCTGAATCATGCCGGAGAATTGCTACGTTTGTTGACGCTCGCCGACCTCATTACGGATGAAAAGCTCGGCGTGGATCGGCGATCTGCCTCGCGTAATGCTTCGGCGCTCGAACGGGACCATTTGCCTGACGCAATCTTCGTCGTCGACGCTCGCTTCGGTGGGCTTTCTCAAGGGCTTCTCGATGGTGTCCATAACGCGGTACCGACCACCGCCGATGGCGACACGCCGTGGATGATGACGGACGCAGCGGCACCGCCCATCGTCCGTTTTCGTGCGGCGGAGATTTCGGCAGATGCGTCTGCGGCCAAGGACGAGAATTGGCGTGAGCGGTTGCGCCTGCCTTGGGAAAAAACGAGTGACGGCGACGTATCCACGTGGATGGTCATCGAGAAATGGCGACACGATGCAGCCACCGAGGAAGATCGCTCGGCTGGTCCTCCGCAGCTCTTGGCCGAACATCAAGCCTGGACCGAAACGCGCGCACTGGCCCTCGGCCAACGGCTTGGGCTCGGTGGAAATGCAATCAAATTGCTTTGCATTGCGGCACGATTACACGACGAAGGCAAACGGGCAGCGCGATGGCAAAATGCGATGCGTGCACCGAAGAATGGCATCTATGCCAAAACACGCGGGCCGGTTGCGCCAGCACTTCTCGATGGTTATCGACACGAACTCGGGTCGTTGGCCTACGTAGCGGCCGACGGTGACTTTCAACAACTGAATGCCGACGATCAGGACTTGGTGCTGCATCTGGTGGCGGCTCACCATGGATATGCCAGGCCGTTGATTTCGGTCCGGGGCGTGGATGACGCGCCGCCAAGTATGTTGCAATCTCGAGCGCAAGCTATTGCATTGCGATACTTCCGCCTTTCCGAGCGCTTTGGTCCGTGGGGTCTGGCGTGGTGGGAAAGCCTATTGCGCGCCGCGGATCAACAAGCTTCACGCGATAACGATGCAGGAGCACGCTAATGGCCATTGCCTCTATTCCCGTCGATGTCTTGAATCCTGGTCAGGTGTTCGGTTGCATTGGCCTGGCCGAAATTGCGAATGTGCTTCATGGTGGCGCTCGCGGCGCTTTCGATTGGAGCGAGCCAAGTCGAGCGCGTTTTCATTTGCAAACGCCATCGAATGACGATCCTGTCGCGGCCGTATTGGCGTTTTTGGACGCGGCCGAAGTCGTGAGTTTGGCGCCGTCGGGGTCGGCCAATCGGACGGAGAAATGGACCGTGCCCACGGTGCTTTTGCCAGGCGATGCTCCATTTCCAAACGGTGACGAAAATGGCCCTCCGCAACTGCCTGCCCGGCTTCGAAGCGGTGATGTATTCGTGGACATTTCGTATTGGGGCGATCACCATTCGACGACCGGTCGCGACAATGTGAAATTCTGGGCCGGCTCTGGCGGATACCCCGGCGCGGCGCTCGTGCGCGACGCGTTGGATGCGGTTCGCGGCAAGGCCCTCGAAGCGCGTGCCGACCCATTCAATCTTTCTGCATTGCTCGGAGGTAACCTGCGACTCGATTGGCGCGGTGGCTACGTTCCGCTTGATGCAGGATTCTCGCTCAATAAACATGGCTCCCGCTTTAACGGCGTGAGCTTCCCGCTCGTGGAAGTGCTCGCCGCCGTGGGGCTTTCCCATGCCCGACCGCTACGCGTCGAACGACTGCAATATCGTTATGGAGTCATTGCTGCTCCGGGACGCCCTGCAAACTCTCTTTTGCCGCTTCCGTTGCTGCGCGCTGCAATAGGCGCAGCTTCATTGCCATTTTCGCAACGCACGTTCAACATGGTTCTCGGATGGGCCGGCCAAGAAGGTCAAGCTCGTACCATTACTTCATCCGTCGAGGAGTTTTCCCAATGAGCAAAAGCGTCATCACCCCCGGCGAACTGGATCGCTGGGCAAACGATTTCAATGGTCCGGTCGCTCTGCATTTGGCTGAGCGATTGCAACCCGTCGAAGGCGATGGGGGCGTGTTCTTCCCGGCTACTTATGCCGATGTCGGATACAACATCGATACCTTGAGCGATGGCACGCGCGTCGCGTTGGTCGATAGCGTGGGCGCGCAAGCGAATCGTATCGAGCCTATTTTCGAGCAAGAGAAGTTTCAAGCCTTGGTGCCGCAAATCAACATTGCTTACGGCAGCGCGAAAGACGGCACGGACGGCAAATTGTCGCTTCTGCGCGCCGGACATCGCCTTGGAGACGCGGTCGTGCGGTGCACGGAATTGCACAAAGACGTCGCGGATGCTTTCGGAGCATTGCTACGTAGCGGAAATGCCACGGCAATTGCGAAACTCGCGCCGACGTCCCTCGTGTTCGGTGTTTGGGACTCGCGAGGCAGCATGGCGAAAGTGCCCCGCATTCTGCAATCCACGGTTCGCGCGTGGGACGTGAGCGAATTGAAACGATCGGCGCAATACAAACCGGCGCTCGAATATGCGGCGCTCGAGGTGTTTTCCGCAGAAGACAAGGAAAAGGCGGTAGGAGACAAAAAGAGCCCGCTGGCTCAAAAAGGTTTCGTCGACGTACCGGCCACGGGAAGTCATGGCGGTATCGTGGCTCGGGGGCCCATTCTACGAGACCTGACCATCAATCTGGTGGCCTTGCGGCGCCTGCGAGGCGACAAGGAACAAGAGCTGCGGCGTTACATTCTGGGATTGTGCCTGGCCGCTGCGGCCGAGCCGGTCGATCCGTTCTTCCGCCAAGGTTGCTTGCTCGTGCCGCACCCGAATCATCCGCCGGAATGGACACTGGTCGAGCGGACGGGGGCGCGTACGCAAACCGAGTTCACCCCGGCAATGGCCTTCGAATATGCGCAAAAGGCTGCAATTGATTATGGCGTCGGTCCCAATCGCGAGGTGACGTTTTCCAAAGCCCTGGCAAAAGAAGCGGTGGCAGACGCCAAGAAATCGAAAAAGGAAAAGAGCGCGTGAGTGCCGAGCGCTGCCTGCTGCTGCAGGTTCATCTTACCCAGGGTCGTTATCACGGTGCGGGCCATTGGCCGCCGTCGCCAGCGCGTGTTTTTCAAGCGCTGGTCGCAAGCGCCGGGCCCCAGCAGGATTTGCCCGTGGACGTGCGGGAAGCATTGCAATGGCTGGAATGCTTGCATCCTCCCGCGGTGAATGCGCCGACCGCTCATGCAGGTCAAAAGGTGACGCAATTCGTCCCGAACAATGACCTCGACGCGGAAGGAGGCGATCCGAAAGGCGTCGAATCGATTCGGGTGGCTAAAGTCGTGCGACCCTTTCTTTTCGATGGCCGGATTCCGATTTCGTATGCATGGACGTTTGCTGCCGATCCTGTTGCAGAAGCGCATGCGCAGCGAATCTGTGCCTTGGCGCTTGGTTTGTATCAGCTCGGACGAGGAGCCGATGCGGCATGGGCGACTGCGCAAGTGCAACCATTGAATGAAGGATTGGAGGCGCTTCGCCATGGCGCAGGCGAAGCGTGGCGGCCGAGCATGGTGGCGGGACCGGGTGCGCTGCACGAGGGCGGCAATCTGCTCGAGTGCCCCATTCCAGGCAGTCTCGATAGCTTGACCGCGCGTTATGTCGCCTCGGCGCAGCGGTTTGGAATCGATAGAACGCAGCGCAAACCCCAAGAGACGTTTTCGCAGCCACCGCGACCGAGCTTTCTGGCCGTACCTTATGGCTCGGCACGCGTGAAGGTCCTTTACGAATTGCGCTCGCCGGATTCGAGCGGCGCATTTGTGCACTTCCGGCTCGCGGCAGCATCCGAAGTGGTACAACGAATTCGAGATGCGGCGATGGAGCGGCTGATGAAAGCACTGCCCGACCAGGCGCAGGACATTCAAAACACGCTGCTGGGACGTCCCGTGAATGGTCGACCCATTCCCGCCGAGCAACGAGTGCGCATTCTTGCGCTACCTTCCATCGGTCATGCGCACGTAGATCGAGGCATTCGGCGCGTGCTGGTCGACATCCCGGCGCAATGCCCGATTGCGCTAGAAGACTTGTGCTGGGCATTTTCGGGATTGTCGTTGGCAACGGCGGACACGGGCGAGGTTGTGGCAATGCTCGTGGCTGCCGAGAATGTGGATATGCTGGGGCATTACGGCATCGGCGAGAAGCCAAGTCGAAAATGGCGCACCGTGACGCCGGTGGTGCTGGGGGAACGTTATGGGCTGGATGGCCCGGTACCCGAAAAACTGGGTACGGCAGCGAGCGATCTGCTGCGACACGCAGGGATTTCTGCAAGGGCATTACAGGTGCGGGCGCAACGAGCGCCTTTCGAGCGCCATGGAGTCGCGGCCGAGCAATTCGCGGCGAATACTAGATTTTCAGGGCGAGAACTCTGGCATGTGGAGATGACGCTCGATCAGGCAATACATGGCGCGCTGATGCTCGGAGATGGGCGTTATGTTGGCTTGGGACTCTTGGCGCCCATTGCAGATGTAGACGGGCTTTTGTGTTATCGGGTCACGGCGGGGCTAAGCGAGAATGCGCGGCCTGAAGGTATTGCGCGAGCATTGCGACGTGCGGTCATGGCGCGTTGCGGGGGCGGAAACAAGGGGCTCGCGTCTTATGTGCACGGGCATGATGGCGAACGTGCTTTGCGGGATCAGCCTCATCTATATTTCCAATTCGATCCCGAGAATGCTCGGTTATGGGTGATGGCCCCGCACATCGTGGAGCGACGTGCGGCTTGGGGGTGGGAGCGGCAGCGATGGAATGAAGTGTGCACAGCGATGAACGGCTTTTCGCAGCTTCTCGCAGGTGAAGCTGGAGCGGTCGACATGCAGCAGGAAACGCTGGACTTGGCAATGGATCCATTTCTTGCGCCTGCTTTACGTTGGGAAACGGTGACCGAGTATGTCGTCAACCGGCATCGCGATGCAGGGAGCGCGCATGCAGCATTGATCGAAGATGTGCGCCACAGCCTGGCGGATGCTGGATTGCCCCCGGGCGAAGTGGAAGTAGGGCGGTGCCACGTGCGTGGGCAAGCGCTATGCGGTCAGGTGCGGCTGACATTTTCTGTGGCGATAACGGGGCCGTTGGTACTGGGGCGTCATCGGTTCCTGGGTGGTGGCTTGTTTCGCGCCGTGCCAGGCGAGTGACGGGCCAGTTCGTCCCAGCAGAAAAAATCGTCGCGAAAAACTAGACAAACTCACGCATGGTAGACGTAGGCCCATCGGCGACTCGAGGGCGAGCGGCGTTATGGTCAATGGGAAGGCCATACACGCCGCCAGAGGATGTGGCCGTGGTGGTGTGAAGACCAAAGCAATCGCCATTCCGCATCAATGCACGATACGCGAAAACGAGCGTAACGAAGCGGAAACCAGGGGGCGGAGCATTACGCCGCCCCGACGCCTTTCGGCAATGTCCTTGTAGGGCTCGACGAAGGGACACAAATAGTCCGATTCGTCCTCGTTGTGCACATAGGGCTCCCAAATACCCCCAGCCACTTCATTGAGATGCCAATGGCCATTGGTGAGATGCCGGTAGACCTCGCCGGTATAGGCGATGACGCCTGGGAAAAGGTTGCTTATTTCGAGAATACGTTTGCGAGGGCGAATCTTGTTGAGCGCGGTTTCGACGAGGGCGAGGCTATCGAATGAATTGTCGAGGGCTTCGCGAGGAATGCGGAGCTGTTTGGCCAATTCGTCGACGAGACTTGGAACGGCTTCGATGAAATGAGGACCTTGCGGGAGCAGACCTTCGAGGATGTGCGTGGAACGGGGACCTTTTTCGATCGCGGCCATTTCTTTCTTGAGCTGGTCGCGCGATGCATACAGAACGCTGCGGCCCGCGTGATTCATTATCAAGAGCTCACCCTTGTCTGAAGTGTATCCGGTACAGTAGGTCCGGCTGAATTCAGGGTCCTGGTGCCAAGCTCCTTCGGCCAATAGAGCCTTAGCCTCCGATTTCTTGAGGAATCGGTCGCGGGAATTATTCTTGGGCATAGCTCATCATGACTGGTTTAGGGATTCGGGCTGGTGTCGCCCGGAGTTCCTGGATCACCGATCAACCGATCATCCAGGATCGGCGCATCGAGCGGGACATCGGTCGTACCAGAGCCCAGGGGACTCAAGCGGAAGCCAATGCCCGGGACCATCGCGTTTTCGATTTGCGTGCCGACAAGCACCTCACGGCAATTGAGGCAAATGGGCGATGGGACTTGTATGTCACCGTTGGATAGCTCGTTGACCATGGACTGCCAGACGAGCACTTTTTGCGCGGTTGCTTCGTTGCATACGGCGGTGGCAATCATGGTATCGGCGGTGGTGACGAAATACAAGTTTGGATAGGCGCGGTTCTGCCCGGTGGATGAGGCGGCGGGAGAGTGGGCCAAAGCGTCGATGAGCCCGGTGGTCTGGTGTCGTCCGTACGACAGGTTGATGACCCCTTTGACGGCCTTGACTTCTACGAAAGTGCTTTCGGGGTGCGTCGTGATGTACATGGGGATCAAGCCGTTGCCACCGATGGATGCACCAGCGACGCCGTCGGGAATGATCGCCCCATACAACCGTTTCGTTGCAGCAAAGCGGGCAGATGAAGCAAATTTCTTCGTGTTTGGATAGATCAACTTCCCGCCGGCGAGCTTCTTCAGTACGTCCTTCTCGAA
>CAZETM010000398.1:0-4222 GCA_964514885.1 uncultured Polyangium sp.
CACCGTTGCGAAGACGCTCGGGGGACATGTAGTTGGGCGTTCCGCCATCGGGAGGAGCTCCCGGACGGCGCGCGGAGGTACGTGCACGCTCTTGAGCGAAACCGAAGTCGAGGATGACGGCACGGCCTTCACTGACCATGACGTTGCCAGGCTTCAGATCACCGTGCACGAGGCCCTGCGCATGAATGGCGGCGAGACCGCTGCACACTTCATACGCAATCTTGCGGAACTCGTCCGCGCTATATCCGCCCTGCGCCTTCTTCTTTCGAATGTGCGTGTGCAGGGTTTGTCCGGGGATCTTTTCCATCACGAGGATGGGTCCCCAAGGGCTCGGCGCGAGGTCGTGCACGCGGCAGACGTTCGGATGGCTGACCGACCGAGCTAGCAAAAGCTCTTGACGAAGCGCTTCGTCGTCGCCGGGCATACGCGATTCCTCGCGTACGACCTTCAGCGCGACCTCTTGCTGCGTCGAACGGTCAAATGCGAGGAAGACCTCGCCCATGCCACCCTTGCCGAGGCTTTGTCGGATTTCGTACCGATCGTTGATGATCGTTCCGGGAGTGATCGGGGGGGGAGGAGTTCTTGTAGTCACGACGAGAAGATGGTCGGCCGACTCGTTACCCAGAGGGGCATCGATTCGGTGCTGGTTTGGCCCAAGGGTCGTCGATCTGCGTGACGATCGCAACGAGGTCTTTTCATGATCGACACGAGGGGGCCAACGAATGCTGTTTCGAACAGTATTTGGGGTGCAATTCCATCCCCGAGAGTGTGCTTGCCTGCATTCATGCCGTTGTTCTTGACGGCGCACGACGTAGCAGCCTAGTGGCATCGACGAGCCAAGAACGATTGGCTCGAGACTCGAGCAGTGGGCGCATGCCGCGAGAAAATACGTCGCCACACGCGCCAGACAACAGGGAAGCTGGTGCAACGCCAGCGCGGCCCCCGCCACTGTATCCGGGGACAAAGGCGGAAGATCCACTGCATGAACGGCCGACTCCGAACACTTCGGAGCGTGCCGCCAACATGCGGGAAGGTCCGCCGGAGAACGATCCGGGAGCCAGGAAACCTGCTGCATCGAGCATCGGTCGCGGACTTTGGAGGCGAAAAAAAACAGACGGTGAGATGGGACATCGCTGTCTGTCCGTCCATGACAAACCCTCGAAGTCCGCTCGTAGGCAAGGCCTTTTTGGCCTTCCCATCACCCCAAGGGCGCGGGTGTGACGCCCGGAGCGGAGAACATCATGAAGCACATGTGGAACATGCGAAAGCGCGGCATCCAGATCGGGTTTGTCTTGGCCACCATCACGAGCTTGCTCGCGATCGGTTGCGATGATCCCAAACCCGACCCCACCGGCAGCGGCGGAAGTGGCGGTGGTGGAGGTGGCGGCAGCGGAGGCGGCACCGCGTGCATTGATCCGTCGACGTACGAGAATCTTTTGAGCATCAAGGATTCTGGATTCTGTGCCGTCGCGTATTACGACACGGACTTCGTGAACGGATCGCTGACGTGGGGACGTCACGGCGGACCGATGTTCATCGAGCCAAGCACGAGCAAGCCGACGTGGATGGACATGACTCGGTTGACCGCACCTGAAGGGTTCACGACCGGCAAGCTCGTCATCGAAAAAAAGACCATCGACATCGGTTGGCCCATGGGAACGTTCCTCGGCGGGCAGGCGATCGATCTGCCCTTCTTCAACTGGACCGCGGTCTCGTACACCAGCTCCGACGCGAACAGCTTGGGCGAAGTCATCCTGCTCGACGGGATCAATGTGCAGACGCGTTACGCGATCAACGGGTTGTTCTCCGCCGCGAGCGTGGGCGTGGAGGGAGAGCTGGGTCGGATGCTCTATTCGGGTTTGTCTCCGATCAACAAGACGCAGGTGAACATTAATGCGCTCTACTCGGCCGACGCATGCGGCGCACTTGGCAACAACCCGCGTTTGGTGACGAGCGGCGACGCGACGTGCTCCGATTCGTTTGCGGTCGAAGCATTCGGTGACTACTCGGGTCCGGTCGCAGCCGATGCCAACGGCAACGTGTTCGTCGTGATGTCGTACATGGATGGACAACAAGAAGCGAAGGGCTACGCGGCCGACGCGATCAAGCGTGGGGCACTAGCAACGACGGGCGAGTCGCTCTTCAAGATTTCTGGATACGCCGGAGCGCTCGCAGCAGTGACGCCCGATGGCACGGGCACCGGTGTATTTCTTTTTCAACCCAAAGACCCAACGACCTTCGCAGGGCTCGACGTCATCGCTCAACGGTACGCGGTCGAAGGCGGAAAGATCGTGAAGCAGGGCCTTGCCGGTCCTTTCGTCGTGCCCACGCAGACTGGCGCGGACGTCAACTTCACGACCGACCCCTCGGGTCGCGTGTGGGTGGCGATGCCGCGAGCCAACGATTTCGCGGTTCTCGTTTTAGAGCGAAAAATCTGACGCTCTTCTTGGATGCTAGGCCACGTCACGGCCTACCTCGTAGGCTCCAAGCGCCTGCGAACCTGGATGTCCTCCGCCCGGACGAACCCCAGTCCGTAGCGAAAACGCAGGCGATCCACACAAACCCTCTTCAGGTTAATTGACACCCGCGCGCTCGATCGGCAGACTTTTTTTCGAGCGTCGCGCACACCAAGGTGGGGGGCGATGCTCGTTCGAGGTTAGAACCCGATGGGCCAAGCACCCGACATGGGCGACATTCAGCCGGATTTGATCGAGGACCCGAAGGGCGGCGCGAATCAGCCAGATCCGCTCATCGGTAAAACCGTCGACAATCGGTTCAAGATCATCGGCGTGATTGCTCGCGGAGGGATGGGCAAGGTTTACCGCGCCGAACAAGCGCCTCTCGGGCGTATCTGCGCGCTGAAAGTACTGAGCCCCAAGTACGAAGGCGATCGCGATCCCGAGTTCCACAAGCGCTTCTTCCTCGAAGCGTCGATCGCCTCGAAGCTCTCGCATCCGAACACCGTGACCGTGTTCGATTACGGCCAGAGCGACGACATTTATTACATCGCGATGGAGTTCGTCGACGGCAGGACGCTCCATAGAGCGTTGCGGCAAGAAGGCCCGTTCAACGAAGGGCGCACGTGTCACATCGCGAGACAGATCTGTCGTTCGTTACGTGAAGCGCATGGGATCGGCGTCGTGCATCGCGATCTCAAGCCGGGCAACGTGCTGCTGACTCAGCACGGAGATGAAGCGGACAACGTCAAGGTGCTCGACTTCGGTCTCGTCAAAGATGTGACGGGTGAAGCGGAGGAGCTGACGCAGCAAGGTTTGTTCATGGGGTCGCCGAAATACATGGCCCCGGAACAGATCGTCGGCGCCGAAGTTTCTGCGCGCACCGACATCTACTCGCTCGGCGTGATGCTCTACGAAATGCTCTCGGGCAAAGTCCCGTTCGACAAGGGGCCTGGAGTCGGAACGCTCATGTCGCACGTGAACGATCCGCCGCCTCCGATGGAGCAGTACAACCCGAATTTGGCCATCTCCGAAGAGATGGCGGGCATCGTTTACAAGTGCCTCGAGAAGGATCCGCAGAACCGTTTTTCGAGCATGGAAGAGTTGCTCGGAGCGCTGAAGCGATGCGGTGGTGGTATCGACGATTTGGCGATGACGGGCATGCACATGTCGAGCGGCCACCAGTCACGTCGTCCTCCGGCTGCTGGTGAGGATTCGATGGTGGGTGGGCGGCGTTCGTCGCTCAATCCTGGGGCAAACGACAGTGGTCCTACGGGATCGTTGTCGATGTCGGGCTCACGTCCAGCGGCGCTTGGTTTCAGTGGTCCGAACACGATCACGGATCCACTCGCGGGCTCGCAATCGATCGTGATGGCAGTGCAGCCGCCTGCGGACAAGAAGCGGTTTTTCTTCATCATGGGTGTGTTGGTGCTGGGCTTCGCGGGCATCATCGTCACGCTGAATCAGAAGAGTGGCTCGACGGGGGAAAACAACACCCCAACGACGCCTCCTCCCACGACGTCTGCATCGCCCGTGATGGTCGCGACGACTGCGGCTCATCAAACACCAGTCAAGCCACTCGATCGCACGGTGCACATCGAGACGGAACCATCGGGCGCGACCGTCGCAGTGAAGGATGGTCAGAACCTTTGTGAGAGCACGCCGTGCGACGTTCCGTTCCGCGGACCGGACGCAGCAGCGGACAAGATCCACCGGCTGACGGTGTCCAAGAAGGGCTACAAATCGAAGGACATCAAGGTTTCACC
>CAZETM010000398.1:4322-8634 GCA_964514885.1 uncultured Polyangium sp.
GTCGTGTAAAGTGCGGTTTGCCCAAGGAAACTGCCATGCCGTCGCTTCATCACGCGCGTCGCAACGCGCCCTCTTCGCCTTCAACGCCGCGCCGCTCGCTCGCTCGATCCCTCACGGCGATCGCTCTTGCATGCGTTGCGCTCGTGTCGTCTCAACCGGCCTTCGCAGACGCGCGTACCGAAGCACGACGGTACTTCAAGTCCGGCATGGATCTGCTCGCTCGTGGCAAATACGAGGAGGGCATCAAGGAGCTCGAGAGGGCGCAAGAAATCCTTCCGCATCCAAACGTCGTGTTCAACATCGCGCGTGCTCACGCCGAAGCAGGACGTCTGGAACGCGCGATCGAGGTCTACAAGCAATACCTCGCGGGCGATCCGGCCGACCGTGGCGGTGCTTCACGCATCATCAAGGCGCTCGAAGATCGTCTTGCGGAGCAACGTGTCGCGCAGGGGAAATCCGCCGACGGGTCAAAGCCGACTGACGAAAAACCCGAGGACAAACCCGGTGACGTAAAACCTGGCGACAAGCCCGGGGACAAACCTGGCGACGTAAAACCTGGCGACGTAAAACCTGGCGACGTAAAACCTGGGGACAAGCCCGGGGACAAACCTGGTGACGTAAAACCCGGAGACAAACCCGGTGACGTAAAACCTGGCGACAAGCCCGGAGACAAACCTGGTGACAAGCCCGGGGATAAACCAGGCGACGTAAAACCGGACGACAAGCAAACCGTCGGCGACATCGTCGGTGAAGCTCGCGACGAAGACGTTTATCGCGAGACCGTCATCACCGCTTCGCGCGGTGCACAGAGCCCTCTCGACTCACCGAACTCGACGACGATCATCACGCGGCAAGACATCCGGTTGTCCGGCATCACGCGCATTCCTGAATTGCTTCGTCGCGTGCCCGGCATGGACGTCATGCAAATAACGGGCGGCGATACGAGCGTATCGATGCGCGGATTCAACAGCCGCTTGTCGAACAAGTTGCTCGTTCTCGTCAACGGGCAACGCCCCGCTTACAACGACGTGCTCGGTTCGACGTTCTGGGAAACGCTCAGCATCGACGTGGATCAGATCGAGCGCATTGAGGTCGTGCGCGGCCCAGGCTCTGCGCTCTACGGCGCCAACGCGTTCGCTGCAGTCGTCAACATCATCACGATCGCTCCGGGCGAAGGACGTACGGGTTTCCGTATCGGCGTAGGTGACGGCGGAGCGGGATACGGCTCCGCATGGGCAACGGGACGCGATGGTGACTTAGGGTATCGCGCATCGGTTGGCTACACACGTCACCCGCGTTGGACACGCGAAGTGCAAGCCGGTCGTCAGGACATCACCACGTTCGACGCCAACGACAGCGATCAGAACCGAGGCGCGGAAAACCTCCGCGTCGATGTTCGTTTGGCACAACGACTCAAGGGCAATCGCGAGTTCACGATCGGCGGCGGGTTTGCGCGCTCGGACTTGGATGTTTACGGCATCGGTCCGTTCAACGACTACCGCGCGAGGTTCGACACGGCTGACGTGACAGCGATGTTCCGCGGCGAGAACTTCAGCGCACGCGTCTTCTACGCTCGCTTCGCTGCGCAAACGAGCGCCAACCACGACTATCACGGGCACACGCTTTTCCCGAGCCAGGCGAACCAAGACGTCGTGGACGCGGAGCTTCAGTTCTACAAGGACTTCGAGTGGCCCAAGAACGTCGTGCACGGCATTCGCGCCGGTGCTGCATACAGGCTCAAGGTCATCGACTGGACGTACCTATCGAAAAACACGCCGATCGAAAACTGGGGCTCGGCCTTCCTTCAAGACGCGATCAAGTTCGGCAAGCACGTGCAGCTCGTGCTCTCCGGACGCGCCGACTACGTGCCGTACTTAAACAATGTCGTCGCGTCGCCGCGTGGTTCGCTGATCATCAAGCCAACGGAGACGCAATCGATCCGCATGAGCGGCTCGACGGCATTCCGAAACACGACGTTTCTCGAGTCGTACCTCGATCTGCCCATCCAGTTGCAGGTCCCCGGTGTCGAGCTGATTTCGTCGTCCAAGCGCCGCGAAGATCCGAACTTCAAGCTGCAGCCCGAGCGCATCATCACGGTTGAAGCGAGCTACTTGAACCAGTCGAGCGATCGTTTCGAGTTCGAAGTAACTGCGTACTACAACCGCATCTCGAACTTGATTCGTCTCGCTGGCGAACGACCGCTCACGTTAGCCAACCGCGCAGACGGTCTCGGTGGTCTCAATCCTGAAACGGGCCGCTACACCGTCGGCTTCGGCGGTTGGCTCAACCGCTGCGACACGATCAACGTGCTCGGTGGTGAAGTCGGTACCCGCGTGTACCCGGTCGAAGGTCTCGACGTTTTCGCCAACTACGCGCTCAACCTGACGTCGCAAGAATTGGCGGAAGGCTGCACCGAGGTGGGTGACGAACGCACGAGCCAGCACAAGATCAACGCGGGCGTCCAGCTTCGTACGAAGCCGGGCATCGATGGCGAAATCAGCTTCCACTACCAGTCTGGACAGCAGTGGGGCGAGCAGGTCGCGACGCAGACGGGCATCAAAATTCTTCCCTTCGACTTGCCTGCCTACTTCTTGCTCAACGGGCGCATTGGTTATCGATTCCCGATCGCGAGCACGACGGGTGAAGCATCGCTCGTCGTCTACAACGCGCTCTCCGGTTTGTTCACCGAGCCTGCGCAGCAGCACCCCTTCGGCAACCAAGTCGGTCGCCGCGTCATGGGGTACTTCACCCACACGCTGTAACGATCACGAGTTCTTCACGGCGCGTTCGATCGCGTTGGCGAGCAGCTCGTCTTCACCTGCCAGAAGCGTACGCACGTCGAAGAGCAGCCGCCCTTCTTGCACTCGCGGCAGGACGGGTGGCGTTCCGGTGCGCAAGCGCTGCGCGATCGATGTAGCCGTACTGCCTTCCGCACCAATCGCAACGCCCCACGATTCGAGCGGCTCTTCGGCATACGCACCGCCTCCAACAGCACTGCGTAGCTCGACGACCGACGCCGAGACTCCGCGACGTTCGAGATCGTCTCGAAGATGCTCTGCGCGTGCACGCACGACATTCGTTGGAGCTCGAAGGGCTGCGAGAGCGGGGATCGCATCGAGGTCGCCTTCGAGGTAGCTGGCGAGCGTCGCTTCGAGCGCAACGAGTGGCAGACGGCCGAGGCGCAAAGCACGCGCGAGAGGATCACGTCGGCATCGTTCGACGAGGTCCGACTTGCCAACGATCGCACCGCCTTGAGGTCCACCGAGTACTTTGTCGGTGCTGAAACAAACGATGTCGGAGCCTTTGGAAACCGATTCTTTTACCGTGGGCTCTCCGGACAAACCGAGTGATTGCAGATCGACGAGCGCGCCACCACCGAGGTCTTCGAGCAGCAGCACGTGTTTGTCGTGGGCGAGTTTGGCGAGCTCTTCGTGCTGGGGTCGTTCGACAAACCCAACTTGTCGGAAGTTGCCTTGATGCACGCGCAGAATCGCCACGCAGTCGGGATGTTCTTCGAGCGCTCGTGCGTAGTCGGAGATGCGCGTCTTATTTGTCGTGCCCACTTCGACGAGGCGTGCACCCGAGCGAGCCATGACGTCGGGGATGCGAAAGCCACCACCGATCTCAACCAGCTCACCGCGTGAAACGATCACCGATCGTCCTACGGCCAGAGCGCCCAACATGAGCAGCACGGCCGCAGCGTTGTTGTTCACGACGAGCGCGGCGTCTGCACCGGTGAGCTCTCGCAACGCGTCTTCAGCGAATGCACCGCGTCTTCCACGCTTGCCCGTCGCCAGATCGATCTCGATCGAGGTGTAGCCAGCAGCCGAGTTGGTCAGTGCATCGATGGCGCGCGGACCGAGTGGAGCGCGACCGAGGTTCGTGTGCAGCAGGACGCCGGTTGCATTGATCACGCGTTGTGCACGTGAGCCCAAGATACGCGCCGCACGCGCAGCAACACGCGTCGCGATGTCCTCTACGGATGGAGGCGATGCTCCGTCGCGTACGGTTTGCCGTGCTGCATCGATCGCCTCGCGCGCAAGACGCGTTACAGCGCGTTGACCGAGCTGCTTGCATGCATCCGCAGCAGACGGATGTCCGACGACGAGATCGACACGTGGCAACCCTCTGCGCTGATCACTCGTCATGCCTTCCGTTTCCTCCGCGCCAGTCGGCTGCTACATCTCTAACTGCTCTCTGCCTGCTCTTCTCGTTCATTTTGCCGAGCACACTCATGTGCCGCCGAGACCGGTGTGGCCGTTGCGGCCCGGGGAAAGCAGGTCGGACGCACTGCTCTTCCAGTTGCCGCCCC
>CAZETM010000399.1:0-6592 GCA_964514885.1 uncultured Polyangium sp.
TGCGCCACAAAAACGACCACGTCGGGTTGCCGTGAAGAAGCAACACCGGCCTCGCTCGTTCGGGACCGTGATCGATGAAATGCAACACTTTTCCCGCGTCAGAACCTCGCTCCAGCCGATACGCTTGACGACGTAGTTTCAGCTCGGAAGCAAGGAAGTCGGGGATGGAAGGTACAGAAGCGAACGGCATCGGCTCCGCACCGTATCAGCCCATCGACTTATTTGACACGGGTCATGTAGAGGGTGATGGATCGGCGTGAGGGGACAGTTCGTTTGTCATCGAACCACCTGCGTGTGCTCACTCGGAAAACGCTACATCGTCGCAGTCTGTTGCTTGGTTTGACCGGCGTGAGTGGGACCGCGGCCGCGTTTGTCTGGGAACGTTGCACGCGTCCGCGTTCGAGCCAGTGGCCTGAAGCTCTGGCCGATCCGCATCCGATCAGAGCTGTGTTTCCAGCGGACTTTGCAACGAAGCGTATCTTCATCGATCCGGGGCATGGAGCCCCGAACAACTCGGGGAACGTCTCGTGTCTGTGCCAGGACGAACAAGACTTCACACTCGAGGTCGCGCGATCGCTGGCTGGTTCGTTGCGACAAACTGGACACTTCAACGTGCGTTTGGCGCGCGATGGAGACGAGCGCGTCGCGTATCAAGCGCGCGTGGAAGCTGCGGCAACGTGGGGAGCGGACGTGTTTCTGAGCATCCATTCGGACATCCGCGGACAAACCGGAGAGACACAGATCGTTGCGCCTCAAAAAGTTTGTCGAGTCAACCTTTCAGCGCCAGGTTTTTCGGTGCTCTTGTCGGAAGACGGGGAAGGGCGTCTCGTGGCGGATCGAAGGCGACTGGCGCGGGTGATGGCGGCGAGGATGCGCGACGCAGGGTTTGGCCCGTACGCGGGGACAGAATACGGGGCACTGTACGCACAGGATCCGGATCAGGTGGGCGTCTTCATGGATCGGCATGCGTTCGAGCAGCGGATTTTCGTGTTGTGGAAGCCTTCGATGCCGTCGATTATTGTCGAGACGCACCACGCGCTGGATCCGCGGGAAGCGCGTTTGTGGGCGGAAAAGTCCACGCACGAGGTGTTTGCTGCGGCGGTTACGGCCGCATTGATCGACGCACTTGTCACGGTCGCCCCATTCCCCTAAGCACCCGGCCATGCTGAGCTGTCGAAATCTATCGTCGATCGTACTTGCCCTCGCGATGTTTGCCCTAGGTTGCGACGGCGGGTCTCAAAAAGCAGCTCCCGCGGCGCAGTCGCCGTCCCAAGAACCGAAAAGTCAAGAAGGAAAAACCATGAGCTTCCACGATTTCACGATGAAAGACCTTTACGGCGCCGAAAAGTCGCTTGCGGACTTCAAAGGCAAGGTGGCGCTCGTGGTGAACGTCGCGTCGCAATGCGGATTCACGCCGCAATACGAGGGTCTCGAGAAATTGCACGAAAAGTATTCGGCTCAGGGTTTGGCGGTGCTCGGTTTTCCCGCCAATGACTACGGCGCTCAAGAACCGGGAACGGATTCCGAAATCGCGACGTTTTGCACGTCGAAGTATGGCGTGAAGTTTCCGATGTTCTCCAAGATCACGGTCAAAGGCAGCGGCAAACATCCATTGTATGCGTTCCTCACGCAAGCCGAGCCTGCGAGCGAAGTGAAGTGGAACTTCGAGAAGTTTCTGGTGGGCAAAAATGGCCAGGTCATCGCGCGCTTTCCGTCGTCGGTCGCGCCTGAAGACGCCAAGCTGATCCAAGCGATCGAAGCTGCGATCGGGAGCTGAGAGCGTGTTCGCACCAACGAGGACGAGGTACTGTTCACGGCAATTCGCGTGCAGAACCTCGTCCGCGTACGGGCGACGGACACGGGGAAATGATTCGGCGCTGGCGAATTGAGATCAAAGGCCGTGTTTCGGCAAGTAACAGCGAAACATGAGCGAGAACGGCGAATCGGGCTGAGCGAAAGAAAGCAGGATTTCTCGTTCGTCGTCGCGCATGGTTTGACGACCTTCGCGATTCATGTTGACGAGGATCTCGCTGTAGGTCTCCATGAAATAAACCAGCAGCTTTCGCCGCTCCGAATCCAGTTCGGGCCGATCGAGAGCATATTTCCTTATGGTTTTCCGCCCGCGCTCGGAGTTGTTTCGAGCACGTATCAAATCGCTCTGAAAAGCGAGATGTTCCGCGGGATTCATTGAGGAGTCGCACGGATCGATACAGTCGTCGACGGGCAATACCCCATTGCGTATTTTCTTGTGGTTGCAGTCGAAGCACGACAAATAGAGGTTCTTCCAATCGTGCGCGAGATCAGGCCGCTCTGCGCACTCGATGTAATGATCGACCTCCGCCCGGCCTTTCACTCTCTGTTCGCAATAAAAGCACTTGAAGTGACTCATTCCCTCGAGGCAGCTCTTGATTTCTTCGTGCGCGTATTGAGCGGACCAAGGTTTGGCTTTCGGGCTCGTCGTCCGCCGGTCATCGAAAGCACGATCCCACTGCGCCTTCTTCACCTTGAGAATTTGGGGCTCGTCCCAGCGTTGAATCAAAATCACGAGGCTTTTCTCCGAAGTGCCGCCATGCGTTCCTCGATCTCGAGGTACGAGAAATAGTTCGGGTTTCGCGTCAACAATTCGGCTTCGATTTCCTTCCGACGAACTTCGTCACCGCGCTCGAATGCTGCTTTTCGTTCATCGAGAAGCGTGGCGATATCCGGTCCAAACGGCTGCGTCCCGTCAAACGCCGGCGAGAGCAAGATCTCCTCGATGGGTTTGTTCTCGTAGTGCCGCGATTCGTCATCGATGACGCAAGTTTTTCGGCCGCGATCGTACCGACAAACGAATACTTTCGCCCCGGGAACGGAAGCCACGATGAACGGCGAGTGCGTGGTGGCGATGATTTGCAGGTTGGGGAAAATGTGCAGCACGTCGCGCAAGAACCGCTGCTGCCAGCGCGGATGGAGTTGATTTTCCGCCTCGTCGAGGAGCAATAGACCGGGCGTCATACCGATGTCCTCGGTCGGCGTATTGCGTAAGAAGTGCACGGAGTACATCTTCGCCAGCAATCCCACGAGGTGTTGTGCAAGGTGGATGTTACCGCTGCTCAAATTCCCAATCGGCACCAGATAACCGCTCTGGTTGATCATGGGCGTGAGCAGACGGCGCATCACGTGGGTAAACTCGCCGTCGTCGAGCAAGCTCACCCGAAAAATGTCCTTGATCATTTGATAGAGGTGCTCGCCGTCGGCGCGCTCCTTGGGCTCGTCACTGCTGCGCAAGTAGTCGAAAAACGTGATAATCTCCGTAATGGCCGCGTTACGCCGGTGTCCATCCAACGAGCCAATCAGGTATTTGGTCGGGTCGTAAGCTACGAGTTTGTCAATCCGAAATCCACCCGTGGGCAAAGAAGGACGCCAAAAGTCGACGACCCAGTTGGGACATTCGTCCACGCCTCGTTCGAGATCGCTTGGAAGCGCTGCAAGCTCTACGGGCGCCAACTGCAAGACAAAATTCTCTGCTTCGACCTCTTGTGCACCGAAAGCATGGATTTGCCCTGTGTAGCCATCGGCATCGAGCGTCATCTCCGCCCGAAACGGCACGTTCGGACGTACGATCGAGCGCTCCAAGTGCCCGTAACCTCGACCAAACAACCCCCGAATCGCATCGAGCACGATCGTCTTGCCCGTGCCGTTTTCGCCCGTGATGAACGTGACCGGTACTTCGCCTTCTTCGCCCGTCAAGAACTCGATCTTGGCGTCATCGAAGGGGCCAACGTTGTGTAGCGTGAGGTCGTGGATGCGCATGACGCGCGCACCGTAGCACAGCGCGCATGCAGAAAAGCAGGGATCTTGATTTCCTCGTAGCGACTACAACCCGCTCAACGTCACCGTCTTCGTCACTTCTTTCGTCGTCGGATCCAAGAAGAACAAGTCATTCGTCGCCGCGTCATCCAGAATCAGTTTGTCCCGCTTCGGCAATACGTTGATATGCACCGGCGCAAACTTCGTTGGAACCGCCGCAAACTCACCCGCCACCAGATCCAACTGGAACAGCGACTGATTGTCCACGATCCATATTTCCTTGTGGCTCGGACGGCTCACGAATTCATTGAGACCCACGCCAGGACCTGCCATCTGCGTCGCCTTGTCCGCATCCACGTCGTAAAGCACCAGCCGCTGCTTGCCGTCATACGCTGCTACCACCACGTAATTGCCGTCTCGGCTGAGGAAATACGTTATCGGTCCCTCCAGCGTCACCGGCTCCGGCTCCACCGCCAACGTCGCGGCATCCACCATCCATAACTCCGCATTGCCGTTCATGTCCTGATCCCCATAAGACACGATCGTCGACGAATCCGGAGTAAAACCCACCGGCCCTTGCGCGTCCGGCACGTTGCGCACTTCTTTCGTCAGCATGTCCAGCACCAACAATTCGTGCGAATACACCAGGTTCATGTTCGCGTCCGTCTCGACCTTCCGCACTGGGAAAACTACGTATTTGTCGTCCGGACTCACGCCAACCCAGGTGTACGAAAACAAGAAATCGCCAGCCACGCCAGGGACCTCAATGTCCGTCGTCGGTTTGGCCCAGAATCCATTTTCAGGCATGTATCCCGCAGAGCGCACCGTCTCCATCGACCACGAAAGCAGCCGCGCACGAGCCGTCGGCTTGTCCATGTCGTAAAACACGATCGCCACCAGCGTGTCCGACTTGTTCATGAACATCGCTTCGAGCCATTCGCCATCGTGCGGGATGATCCGCGTATCCAGCGTGTCCGTCTCGATGACGTGAATCGGCGCCTTCTCCGAAGTGTTGTCCGCAACCGCTACGAAATTGCGGCTCGGGCTCATCCGCGTGCCGTGATATCGCACCGGCATGTCCACGCTCTTGATCAACGAAAGCGTCTCGTGATTGTACAAGTCGAGGTGATCCTTGCTGTCGAGTTCGCTCATGACCAAAAGCCCCGACGCCGGAAACAGCAGCCGAGGATCCGTTCGCCCCGTGAGATCCGCCGCCTTGCGCACCGAGCCCAAATCCGGATCGACCGCGAAAAGTGTTTCGATCGTTTGCGTTGCCGAGGGATTCGCAGGATCCGTCACCTGGGCGTCGCTGAGAACAAATGAAGTTTCCGTGCGATCGTCGACCGCGATCGATCCATCGCCGAGAAACACATCCGCGCCAGGGTTGTTCTCGCCAAGGGATAGACCCGTGCATGCGGTGAGCGCGAGCGGCCAAAAGCGTACGAAATTCGTGAGACGCAACATGGTAAGCCCTCCAGTTCAAGCGTGACGTCGAACGTCACAAGTCGATCCTGCCATGGTGCTGCGTCCTTTGCGACCTGCATTCTTTGGCACCAACGCGGTCGGCTTTGCCCGTGGGTGACTGACAAACACGCCACCTGCATTCGGTTCGAACTTGCTTCCTTCATGCAATTCGGCGAGAAAGGGCCGAACATTTGTCCATACGCTGCGTGCGGAACGGGAGAGTCATGAGAAGACGAACGATGATGGGTGCAAAGGCTTCGTGGCTTGGGGTCGCAGCGCTGACGCTGATGTCCACGACCGGTTGTGAGATCATTGCGGAAATCGACCGCAATGACATCAACCAAGGAACTGGCGGCTCGTCACCTACGACGTCGTCTTCGTCATCGTCCTCGTCATCGAGCGGGTCGATGGCCGAATGCGCAGTGGCTGAAGATTGTGACGATCCGGGTAACGAGTGTGTCGTGCGCACATGCGATGCCGGCGTATGCGGCACGTCGCCCGTTGCTACAGGCACGCCGGTTGCGGCGCAAATGCAAGGCGATTGTCAGATCACGTTCTGCGATGGCGCCGGCGCTGCAAAGACCGAAGCCGACAACATGGACTTGCCCGTCGATGGTCTCGAGTGCACCGACGACGTGTGCACCGACGGCGTCGCATCGAATCCTGCGCTCGCTGCAAACTCTGCATGTGGCGCGGGCGGAACGCTGCTTTGCGATGGCGATGGCGCATGCGTCGGATGCTTGATCGATGCTGATTGCGGACCATCCTCCGACTGCTCGACACCGACGTGCACCACGGGCGGAGTTTGCGAAACTGTCTTCACCGAAATCGGTACGCCCACGACGACTCAGACCGACGGCGATTGTCAACAAGAACAATGCGACGGCGTCGGCGGCATGAAGATGGTCGTACTTTCAACCGATGTCTTGAACGACGGCAACGAGTGCACGCAAGACATGTGCGACGGCACGATGCCGATGAGCACGAACGAGCCTACGGGTACCGCGTGTACGACAGGTGGCACGACGTGCAACGGCGCAGGTGCGTGCGTCGAGTGTTTGACCGGGGCCGACTGCTCGAGTTTCGTCTGCGAGGCGCAAGTTTGCCAAGCTGCGACGTGCGATGACACCGTGAAGAACGACGTCGAGACGGATGTCGACTGCGGCGGTGCGGTCTGCACGTCGAAGTGCGCAAATGGAAAAGGTTGCAACCTCGGCACGGATTGCACGAGCACCGTGTGCAGCCCAGCGAAGCTGTGTGTCGTTTCAGTGTGCGGCGACAATCGCATCATCATGGGCGCGGAAACCTGCGACGACGGCAATACCAACGCGGGTGACGG
>CAZETM010000399.1:6692-8618 GCA_964514885.1 uncultured Polyangium sp.
GGCGAAATCTGCGACGACGGCAATACGAACAGCGGCGACTGCTGCAGCTCGGCGTGCGGCCTCGAATCGGGCTGCGAGATCGAAGCGAACGGTACGATCGCCACTGCCAATACGTTCTCGGCAGTCTTCGTCGGTAACCAAGTCAAGGCATTCAACAACCCGACGCTCGACAAGGATTTCTTCTCGTTCGTCGTCCCGGCAGGCGCTAGCGGCAGTGTGACTGCCGAGGTGAAAGACGGTCCACTCGGCTCGAAGTGCACCAGCCCGGCCAACATCGATAGCTACATGACGTTGTTCGATGCGGGTGGCGTGTCGAAGGGCACGAACGACGATATCTCGTTCCCGTCGAACGCTTGCTCGAAGCTCACCGTCAACAACCTCTCCGCCGGCACGTATTACGTCGAGCAGAAGCGTGCTCCCGCTGGTCCGGTAGGACTGGCGACCTACGACTACAGGCTGCAAATCGACCTCACGCTCTTGGTGTGCGGCGACGGCACGGTTGGGGTCGGCGAAATTTGCGACGATGGCAATACCATCGCCGGCGACGGTTGTTCGAATACGTGCACCATCGAGTCCGGGTACTTCTGCTCGGGGACGGCTCCGAGTGTGTGTATCGTGCCCGAAATCGTCTGCAACGACGGCATCGACAACAACGGCAACGGCCAGATGGACGCGGCCGATCCTTCGTGTGGCCTGCCCGCGTACTTCACCGCGTGCGGCGCTGGACAAACGCTACGAGTCTATCCCCGGTTCGAAAACGGAACGCCCATTCCGGACGATCCCACGATCTTCTCGAGCGTCATCAACGTGGCGTCGACCGACGCGTTGGCCCGTGCAGCCCTCGTGTTCAATGCCACGCACCCGTACGCCGGCGATGTCGACGCCTCGCTCACGCCGCCTGGCGGCATGTCGCTCGATATCAGCATCGGCAATGGCGCCGGCGGTGACAACTTCGTCAATACGCTGTTCGATTCGACATGCGCGACGAACATCTCCACGGTCACCAGCGCGAACGCGCCCTTCAGCAATTGTTACGCGCCGGAAGGCTCGCTGTCCGGGCTCAATGGCATGACCGTGACGGGCGCCTGGACGCTCGATGTGACCGACAACTACTCGCTTGGCGATGACGGCTTCTTCAACAACTGGACGCTCGTGCTGTGCACGCAGCCTCCGCCCGTCCTCGCGAATTGCGCCGCGCTCCATGCTGCCCAGCCGGCTCTGCCCGACGGCGACTACTCGATCGACCCCGACGGAGCCGGCGGCAATGCGCCCTTCACGGTCCGGTGCGACATGACCACAGCCGGCGGTGGCTGGACCTTGGCCTTCAACGAAGGAACGTCGTTCGATCCTTCATTGTTCGGTGCCGACGCGCAGACGGGCTACTCGACGAACTACATCAACCTGGCGTACTCCACCGTGCCGCTCGCGGCGGACATCATGCTCGACGTGAGTGACTCTGCCATCGTCGCTGGCACCTACGAACACCGAGCGATCGTGACCAGCGTCCATGCCCCGACGCTCGGTAAAACGCTGCGCGAAATCTTCACGGATACGACGCTCTTCTACTTCGATGCCGAGGACAACAGCAACGTCACCAACACCGGCTTGACATGCGGCAGCTTCGGCAAATGGGCCGACTTCGAAGGCACCGTGTGTAACCCCAGGGTGATCACCGCAAACGACGTCGGCAGCGCGAAGTTCGCATTCGGTAGCCAGAATAGCTACTCGAGTAACCACGCGAACCTGGCAGGTTGGCCGCAGAATCCGAACCAGGCCGGCAATAACTTCTTCCCAGACAATTACCGCGTCTGGGTACGCTGATTCCTGCGACGGCTAGGTGGGGCAGACCGCTCAGTGCTGCCCATCAACCCACCAAAACGTAACCCAACCCGCTCAAAACGACATTTCGGACCTCCGATGCACCTT
>CAZETM010000400.1:0-8584 GCA_964514885.1 uncultured Polyangium sp.
AGATTCAGCAACTACGACAGCAATACATTAAAAGTACACAATCGCAACCACCACCCGCGCCGAGCCCTGCGCCTGCGCCTGCACCTGCACCAACGCCCGCGCTGAGCCCACAAGAACAGCGAGCAGCAGAAAAGAAGGCCCAGCAGTGCGCGAAGATCGCAGGAGAGATCAAGTATCTCATCACCGCAGAGCGGCCAGAGACGTCGGGCGACTTCCCAAAGGGGTACAAGGGACTCGCGAAACGTTGGGAGGAATATGCCACGAACAAGGGGAAGTGGGGACCGCAACCCAACGGGAGCCCAAGCAACAACATAAAGAATCACCTCGCGGAATACGAAAAACATCAGGAGAGGCTCACGGAGAAGCTGAAGGGTTGGAAGGCCAAGGGTTGCGAAGACGAGGATCTGCCTCGTCTGGCACTCCAATATGCCGCCCAGAAACCAGAGCTCGGCCCCGGAAAACCTTTGGAGCCCGCACCCACACCGACCTATTCACCACCCACAAGCTCCGCCGTCATCCTTCCCCAACCCAAGAAGCCCTCCAAATGATAGGCTCGGTTCATCTCGGCTCCTTGTGCATTGATCGAGGTAACCTAATGATCGATTTCCCCCTGAATTTACGCGATAACAACGAGGACCACGCATGGAGAAAAGGTAGCCTGTGGTTGAGCCTCGACCGATTCGAGCGCTTCTGGCCCGATGTAGGACTTGCCCTTACGAACGGCGAAGCGGTCAAATCCGCTGTGCGGGATGCGCTCCGCATCAAGTTCGCTTTTGACGCAGAATGGCGCGCAGCATACTTCGCCGACCCGGACGCGCCCGAAGATTTCGAGGCCCCCGACCCCACCAAAGAACTCCACCTGACTTGTTTTCGCCGAATCAACGAAACGGCAGGAGCGCAAGACGCAGAATGCGTGGCTCGATGGCTGACAGGACCCGTTCTCGGAGCCAAGAAGGAGTGGACGGACCATCACCACCAGTGGCACAATACATGGAGCAGCCTGCTTTACCACATGTGGAAGCTGGATCCCACCGAGACCGAATCGAGTTATGGAATCCCAGCCCATACGGTTCGACAGATCGTGAAGATCGCTGCACGCTTCAGGAGCGAAATCGATGTGGACACGGAGCGCGTCGAGGCGGCTGACCAGGAGCCTCTTTCAGGCTGGGATGCGGTCGCCTACGCCGACTACCGGTGGGAGACTGCCGAACTGAGCCCATTCGACGGGCTGGGTTTGCATCTAAAGTATATCTGTTTCGATCGAGCCTGGGCGGAGGTCGTTCGCTGCGTGCGTCCAACCGATATCGATGCACTCATCAAGTGGGGTCGTGCGTTCCACAAAGCGCATGGTTGGCCTGCCGATGTCGCCATCCCCGACGACGTGCGCCGCGAATGGTTAGGCCGCCATTTGCTGCTCTCGTAGAATCTCGGCCCGCCGAAGCCTGTGGAGCCCAAGGCCACTGCCACCACCCAAGCGGTGCTCCAATCAATCTTAACGCGTAGTCGTGCTTGCCATCGGACAACCGTTCGAGTACGCACGGACCCGATGTCGCTTTGATCATTTCAGCACCAAAGGAGGCGTGACGAGTGAGCCGAGGCAGAAGTGAACCGTTTCGTGTGCGAATAACCGGGGAACTGGCGTGTTTTACGCGGCCCGAAATGAAAGTCGAACGCGTCAGCTACGAAGTAATGACGCCATCGGCCGCACGCGGCATTCTACAAGCCATTCTGTGGAAACCGCAGATTGCTTGGCACATTCAATCCATCGCCGTGCTCGCGCCCATTCGATGGACCAGCTTTCGACGCAACGAAGTGCAAAAAGTAGCGCCCAAAGCACCCAAACCAGGCGATGTGCTCATCGTCGAGGACGAACGAACGCAGCGAAATACCGTCGCCCTGCGGGACGTCGATTATTTGGTCGAAGCTTGGTTTCGAACGCACCGAACTGGCCAAAGATGACGACTCCGTCGCGAAATACGTGGCCATGTTTCAACGACGTCTCGAAAAAGGCCAATGGCATCACGCCCCCTCGCTCGGATGCCGTGAATTCGCCGCCAACGTGACCTCGGCTCCAGATGGACTGCGCCCAGCCGAAATCGTCGATCGACCGCTCGGATGGATGTTCTACGACTTCGATTGGCCCAATTATGGCGGCGGCGAGGCGCCCGCGGGTGCTCCGGTAAAACCGCTCTTCTTCGACGCGCGGCTCACCGGCGGCGTCGTGCAAGTACCCACGCGAGAAGCCGTGCGAAAGGCAATGGAGGCATCACCATGATGCTGCAAGCACTCGTCGCGTACGCCGACCGCTAAGGCCTTGGAGATGTCGATTTCCAAAAGCGCGCCGTCGATTATCAGTTGGTCCTGCGAAACAACGGAACCTTCGTGGGGTTTGTCCCCATGGGATCAGGTAAACAACGCGTCGAACTGGACGGTTTGCCCATCGGGCCCACGTCGAAGACGCAACCAGGCTGCCCGAACTTCATCATCGATAACGCGATGTATGTGCTCGGCACGCCAAAAGACGGCGGCGATGCAGACAAAAAGAAGGAAAGCGCCGAGAAATGTCGCGTGTCCTTTCGGGACTTGGTGACGCTGGCCGCGAAAGAAACCGCCGACGAAGGGCTGCAGGCGCTCGGCGCGTTCGTCAACAACGACGAGGAGATTCGTAAAGCGGACGCGGCGCTCGAGAAAATCGATGCAAAACCGGCTGGACGCGGCGATCGGGTGCTCGTGCCCATGCTCGAAGCCGATGCGTCGCACGTGCATTCACGGCAGGCCGTGCGGTCGTGGTGGATCGAGAAACAGAACAAAGAACGCAGTGGAAGCGACGGGACGAGCATCGGGCGATGTTTGATCACCGGCGCGATCGGACCCGTCGCGCGCATTCACCCGCCGCTGAATGTGCACCCGTTTCCAGGCACCGGCGCGAAGTTGGTCGCCTACGACAAAGATCCGTTCTCGTCCCACCATCTCGAACAAGGCGCAAATGCACCGGTCTCGGAACTGGCCGCGCTGAAATACGTCGCGGCGCTGAAACACTTGGTCGAAAAAGACGGCGACCGACGACGAAGCGCCGTGATGCTGGATTCCGAAACGCTGGTGCTCTTCTGGACGCGGGAAGAAACCGATGCGCCGAAACTGCTGCTGAGCCTCTTTGATGCCCCGCCAAAGGCCCAAGAAGGCGTCGAGGCCTTACAGTCGGTCTGGCGAGGGGTCCGGCCCGAGTCGTTCACGCCTACGCCGTTCTACGCGATGACGATCTCGCCCAACGCGGCAAGGATCGTGGTGCGCGATTGGCTAGAAACAACGGCCGAGGCGATCAAGAAAAACCTCGACAAGTGGTTCGACGATCTGCACCTGGGCGAAGATGCCGTCGAGCCGATGCCGCTGGTGAAAATGCTGCGTGCGCTGCAGGCAACGCCGGAGGCACAGAGTGACAAACGGGGACTGCCGCCCAACCTGGCGACGCGGGTTTTTCGCTCGGTGGTGCAAGGTTTGCCCTTGCCGATTTCGCTGCTGGCAGCGGCTTTGGCGCGATTACGAATTCCGCCGCGGGACCGCGAAGACAGTCGGTTCGTCCTGCGTGCTCGAGTGGGAATCATCAAAGCCGTGCTGGCACGGCAAGGAAAGGAGATCAGCGTGGCTCTGGATGAAAACAACAACGAGGTGCCGTACCTGCTGGGTCGGCTCTTCGCAGTGCTCGAAAATCTGCAAGGACGAGCGCTGGGGGACATCAACTCGACCATTCGGGATCGATACTTCGGATCAGCCTCGGCCACTCCAGCATTGGTTTTTCCGCGGCTCTTGCGCGTGAGCATGCATCACGCGGCGAAAGTGGACAATCGATGGCCCGAGCCGCTGAAGGCTCGGATCGTGGACAAACTCCCGGCTCAAGCTTTCCCGGCCGTGATGGACCTGAACCAACAAGGCTTGTTCGCGATTGGTTACTACCATCAGCGTGAAGCGCTGTTCCGCAAAGCCCCGCAAAACGACAAAAACCCCTCGACGGAGTCCGCAGCATGAGCACCACTGATTCGAAAAATCCCATCCAAAAGCGTTACGACTTCGTCCTCTTGTTCGATGTGCAGGACGGCAATCCCAATGGCGATCCAGACGCAGGAAACTTGCCACGCGTGGATCCGGAAACCGGGCACGGGTTGGTCACGGACGTGTGCCTGAAGCGCAAAGTACGCAATTACGTGTCGCTCGCGCGGGCAGGACAAACCGGGTACGAAATCTTCATCCAGGAAAAAGCCATCCTGAATGTGACCATCCAACACGCCTACAAAGAGGCGGGAATCGACCTGGAAGCGCCTCCGAAAAACAAAGCGGATGGGAAGAAGCGCGACACCAAAGACAAGGGGCAAGGGGGCGAGGTGGATACGGCACGGCTGTACATGTGCGACCACTATTTCGACGTGCGGACGTTTGGCGCGGTGATGTCGACCGGGCCAAACGCAGGTCAAGTGCGCGGGCCAGTGCAAATGACGTTCGCGCGGTCCGTGCAGCCGATCGTGACGCTGGAGCATTCCATCACGCGGATGGCGGTCGCGACCGAAGCCGAAGCAGAAAAACAAGGCGGCGACAATCGGACGATGGGGCGAAAAGCAACGGTGCCTTATGGCCTGTATCGAGCCCACGGGTTTGTCTCGCCGGCACTGGCCGCGCGCGAAGACAAACGTCGGGTGCAAGGAACTGGTTTTTCCGAGCAAGATTTGGCGCTACTGTTCGAAGCACTGCAAAACATGTTCGAACACGATCGGAGTGCAGCAAGGGGCTTGATGTCGACACGGGCTTTGGTGATCTTCGAACACGAGTCGGCGCTCGGCAACGCGTCTGCCTCCTCGTTGTTTGACAAAGTGAAAGTGGAATCGTTACGCACGCCGGGGCGAAGCTTCGGCGATTACGCGGTGAGCGTAGAGGGCAAAGCGCTCTCCGGCGTGCGGACGATGTTCCAAGTCAAACCAACCGAAACTGGTTTTTCGCTCGCGTCTGCGAGCTGATGGGCGCTGAATGGAGACGGACGAACTGCTTCCGATCTCCGCGCTGAATCACGTACTTTATTGCGAGCGTCGAGCGGCGCTGATCCACGTGGACGGGGTGTGGGTGGAAAACGCCCACACCACCGCGGGAGAGATCCTGCACGAGCGCGTGGATTCGGCGGAAGAAACGAATCGGCCTGGCGTGCGGGTGGTGCGCACGTTGGCGTTGCGCTCGGACAAACTGGGACTGTACGGGGTTGCAGACGCGGTGGAGTTTGTGGTGCGGGGCGGGCGCGAGCATGCGTATCCGGTGGAGTACAAGCATGGCGCGCGAAAGAAGTGGGTGAACGAAGACGTGCAGCTTGCGGCTCAAGCGATCGCGCTGGAGGAGATGACGGGGCTGCCCGTGCCGGAAGGAGCGATCTTTCACGCGAAAACGCAACGGCGGCGGGTCGTGAAGATCGATGCAGGACTGCGGGAGCTGACGGCGGAGACGGCGAATCGGTTGCGAGAATTGATTCGAACTCGAACGGTTCCAGCAGCTCGACTGACGCCGCGTTGCGATGGATGTTCGCTGCGACCGGCGTGCAATCCGGAAGTATCGTTTGAACACCAACATCTTGCGGAAACGCTGCGAAAACAGCTCGCGAGGGAGTGAAGGTTAGTCATGACGAACGTGCTGAACACGCTCTACGTCACTGTGCCAAACGCGTTTGTGGGGCGCGAGGGCGAGAGTTTGAAGGTGAAGGTGGAGAAGGAAACTCGACTGCAAGTGCCGCTTCATCATTTGACCTCGGTGGTGTGTTTCGGTCCGGTGTTGGTGAGCGCAGAGGCGATGGAAGCGTGTGCGGAAGCGGGCGTTTCGGTGTCGTTTTTGGGCTTTTCGGGACGGTTTCAAGCGCGCGTGGAAGGGCGGGCGAGTCACACGGCGACGGTGCGTCGAGCGCAGTACAAGAACGCGGATGATGAGGGGCGATGCCTGGCGTTGGCGCGAGGGTTTGTCGCGGGCAAAATCGCGAACTCGCGGGTGCAACTGAGGCGTGCGGCGCGTACGCGTGAGGAGTCTGTGGAGGCGATTGGGCGGGCAGCGGATCGGTTGAAGGTGGTGGGGGAGAAGGTGCTCGATGCGCCGGGATTGGACGAGCTGCGAGGGATGGAGGGGGAAGCTGCGGCGCGGTATTTCGAGGTGTTCGACGCGATGTTGGGTGAGGGTGCGTTGCGATTCGAGAAGCGTTCGCGACGTCCTCCGCAGAACGAGGTGAACGCGTTGTTGTCGTTTGGGTACGCGCTTCTGTCGCAAGATTGTTTGTCCGCGTTGCATGCGACGGGGCTGGATCCGGCGGTGGGATTTCTGCATGTGGAGCGGCCTGGGCGGCCTGCGCTGGCGCTGGACTTGATGGAGGAATTTCGGTCGTTGGTGGTGGACCGATTGGTGTTGGCGATGATTCGGTTAGGTCAAGTCAAACCCGATGGATTCGAGAAGTTGCCGACGGGTGAAGTGCGGATGTCGGATGTGACGCGGCGAGCGTTTTTGACGGAGTATCAAGCTCGAAAGCAGGACGAGGTGACGCATCCGTTGACGGGGCAGACGGCGACGTGGGCGTTGATGCCGCACATTCAGGCGCGACTGTTGGTGCGAGCGGTGCGAGGGGAGGGTGAGTACGTTCCGTTTTTGGCGAAGTAGGGATGTCAAGAGAAATCGGAAGGGTGTGGGATGAAAACGATCGTGAGTTACGACGTGGCGACGAGTGACGTGGGGGGACCTAGTCGGTTGAGGAAGGTGGCGCGTGCGTGCAAGAGTTACGGGGTGCGGGTGCAGTATTCGGTATTCGAGTGTTCGTTGACGGAGAAGGAATGGTTGTTGTTGAAGCAGTCGTTGTTGGATATCATCGACACGTCGAAGGACAGCGTGCGCGTGTATTTCCTGGGTGATGACGATGCGAAGAAGACGGAGCATCACGGGGTACGGAAGCCGCTGGATCCGGACGGTCCGTTGATTGTGTGAGGGTGAGGATGAGTACTTGCCGCCAACCTGGAGCGATCATGGAACCCTGGGGAGTCTGCGGGGCGAGTTTTGTCGGGAGAAGGCGAGGGGGGATGGTTTGGGGTGGTCGAGTTCTGGGCGTGAGGGGACACGTTGGCGGAAAGGGCTCGAAAACCTCTATGATTTCGCCTGTTTACGGACAGGTGCATCTCCGGCTCATTCGTGGGCCGGAGCGAATTGAAACCACTTGCGGCTTTTCATTGTGGCAGGGCCTCTCCGATCTCCGGCTCATTCGTGGGCCGGAGCGAATTGAAACAAAAGCAAAGCAATCACGCAGGATCTCGCGGCGTTGATCTCCGGCTCATTCGTGGGCCGGAGCGAATTGAAACAATCCAGCGGCGCGGAGCTTATCGAGCCATCGGTCATCTCCGGCTCATTCGTGGGCCGGAGCGAATTGAAACCAGATCCACAGCATCCCCGCGACTTGCCGCGTCGATCTCCGGCTCATTCGTGGGCCGGAGCGAATTGAAACACCTCGTCCTCGTCCGCGCTGGGATACGCACAGCCATCTCCGGCTCATTCGTGGGCCGGAGCGCTTTGATCATTTGAGCGCAACGGAGGCGTGACGAGAGAGACAAGTGACCGTGGAACAGGCGTGTTTCACGCGGTCCGGAATGATGGTGGCAGCGATAAGGTCATTCAGCAAACCCAGACCGTGTCCCGCCATACGGAAAATGCCGTTCGCAAAATTCTCACTGCCTCCTGCCATACGGAAAATGCCGCTGAGAAAATCCGCACTGCCTCCTGCCATACGGAAAGTGCCGTTCGCAAAATCCGCACCGCCTCCTGCCATACGGAAAATGCCGCTGAGAAAATTCTCACTGCCTCCCGCCATACGGAAAGTGCCGTTCGCAAAATTCTCACTGCCTCCTGCCTGATGGTTTCGGGGCATCCGAATTTTTGCCGATTTGGCGCTTTTGATGCGGCACTGTCCGCTCGGACCACGCTTTTGGCCACTCAATCCGGCGGCACCATCATCAAAGACGACGCGCAGCAGCTTTTCTGCACCACCGTGCGCCAGCGCGAGGACCGGGTGCGCGATACATTCGCCAAAGGCAGCAGTGCCTATGCCGAATTCTTTCCTCAGCTTACGGAGGCGTACGGGGAGGATGCGTTTGGCAAGGCCGTGGAAGCGATTTACCTGCACTTGGACGAGTCGACCGGCTGAAGTAATGAAAGCGAATCCGGGTCAGTCATCGATGATGTGAACTGGTTTCCACGCGAATTCGGTCACGCCTGCATTACGCAGCACGCGCATTACCTTCGGGGTGACCAATAACCACGGAATGGGCAGCCAGCTTTGGCGAGGATCCGTATGCAATTCGCCGTTGCCTTCCCCCTCCCACGTCAAGTTCACGTCGCCCGCGCCCTCCAAGTCCGATGCTCGGTACGCGATTCCCGGAAGCTCCGTCGTTGGTCCTGTACGATAGCCGCTCCGTGGGCATACCGAGCAGGGCTGCAACATGCCCATTGCAGTCGTGAGCGGGTGCATCCGCGGCAGAATCCGATCGGAGGAGAGCTGTTTCCATCGGAGCTTCTTCTGTCGATTGTCCGGCAT
>CAZETM010000401.1:0-8583 GCA_964514885.1 uncultured Polyangium sp.
GCATCTTTGGCCCGGAGTGTACACGATCGAAGGGCTGGGACAAACCTCGAACATTCTGCAAGTGCTCTGGTCGATCCAGCAGTTTGCCGAAGAACGCGGTATCGATCCCGAATCTGTCATGGCTGCGCTCTTGAATCTGCAGCGTGGGTACGAAATGAAACCAGGTTATCGGCCGGAAGCTTCGGCTCCGCTCCTCCAAGCGCTCACCGGAGAATTGGCCCAGACCGCGCGCATTGGAATGACGGCTGCGGTCGACGTAAAATTGTTGCAACCAGTTTTTGCGGGACAACGCCTCGATTATCAAGTCACCCAAACGCATTTACTCGAGGGGCTCGTGCGTTTCGACGTGCAAGCTCGAGTCGATGGTCAAGTCGTTGCCAAGGGCGTCATGACGGGAACGCGAGGCATTCCCTCGCTTCCTCCGGCTCCACCGTGATTCGCGCAGCAGCGCTCCTCGCTTCCATTTGGCTCGCAGGTTGCGGACCGAAAATCTTATGGGCCGGCAAAAGCCCTGACCGACGTCATCGAGCCGAAGTGGTCGCACACCGCGGCGAGCAATTCGTTCGCGTCGACGGCAAGGACGATCCGCATTTTCTGAGCGTCGCCAGCGATGGTTTGTCTTGGAGCCCCGACAGTTCGAGCATTGCGTACCCCGCACAGACACGCGACGGTTGGGTCGTGGTCAACAATGGTTCCGCGAGTCGACAATGGTCCGGCATTGGCGAAATCGTCTGGAGCCCCGACAGCGCTCACCTTGCGTACTCCGCGGAAGATCGTGCGTTCTGGGTGGTCGTGAAAGATGGCGCCAGCGGAGCATTTTTCGATGGCGTTATGAAGCAGGCAATCGTATTTAGCCAGAATAGCCGTCGGTTCGGTTATGTCGTGCAAGATGGTCGCAGCGTGCGCGTGGTCGTCGATGAAAAGCCCCAACCCAAATTCGATGGTATTGGCCGGTTTTCTTTCAGCGCCGATAGCACTCGATTCGTATACCTGGCCAGACGCGCAGACGAGGCCTATGTCGTCACCGATGGCATCTTGTCGACCGGGTACGAAAGCATTGCGGACTTCGCGTTGAGCCCCGTTGGGTTTCGAGTCGCCATTCTCGCCAAAATCGAACATCGCTGGCACGTCGTCGTGGATGGAGCGGTAGGACCTGCATTCGATGCCATTTCTTCGCCCGTCTTCGATAAACGCGGCCAAAGAATTGCGTACGCTGCCCGGCGTAGCAATGCCGAGCTGGTGGTCGTCGATGGTATCGAAGGCCCGTCGTTCGACGCCATTCTCCCGGGGAGCGTGAATTTCGACGCTTCTGGGGAGCGACTGGCTTACGCAACGCGCCGGGGAAAAACGTGGCGAATGGTGGATGGCGGGGTCGAAGGCACCGAATATGCGAAAATCGATCGTCCTCACTTTGCAGGGAAAACCTTGGGGTTCGTCGCAAAGAAGGAAAACGTCGAATTTGTCGTGATCAATGGTCGCGAAGGACTGCCATTCGACCACATTGGCGAATTGGTGCTCGGTCCCGATGGACGGGGATACGCGTATGTCGCGACGAAAGCAAATCGAACGTTCGTGGTGCATGATGGCGGACAAGTCGCCTTCGATGTCGTCGTCGACGAAACGCTCGTTTTTAGTCGTGATGGTCTGCACTGGGCGTGCCTCGTCGGTGATGCGACGAGAAAACGGTTTTACATTACCATCGATGGGCTTTCGGAGAGACCATTCGACGGCGGTGAGCTGATTGCGGCCATGACTCGTGGTGCTGCGTCGGGACAAGTGAACGGGGATCACGTTCGGCGCTGGATTTCCGCGGAGCTCGAGCTGGCGCCAAAACGTTTCAATGGCGCATCGTCGAAAACGCAATCTCTGCGGCCATGAACCCCGAAATGGACGCAAAGACGATGCACGCTCCGAGCGTCGACGAGCCGCAGAAAAAGAGCCCGGGCAACGCTCCTTCCAACGAATAACGCGGTTGCCCCGTCGGGGACGGCGTGTGCTCCGGACCGTAAATGGCCCCCTGAGGCGCGGCTGTATACGTCAAATTCGTCGCCGGGGTTCCCACTTCGAGCACTCGAAGGTGATCGCGGATTCCAGGAACATGCCGTTCGACACAATTCAAATATCGATCGGCGAGCTGTTCTTTGAGCGCTTCATAATCGGCGCCGCGTTTCATCGTTTTCTTGTCGGCCCATCGTGCAAACGGCTCGAACGGAGCGAGCATCACGCAATCGAGCGTGTAATGCTTTCGCGGCTCGGCACCTTCCGGAGGCGGATCCTTCATCGACGCGGACGACAGGAAATAGTAATCGTCCTTCGCCAGTGATCCATTCATCATCGAGGCCAACGTGTCATGGCCGTCAATGGTCGGGACGCTCCAGATATTGGCATCGGTCATTCCGGCCGCTGCAAGATCCAGGTCCGTGCCGATGAACAAGCAAATCGAGCCGAACGACCAGCGGGTTTGCTCTACGCGCTCGCGCAGGCGCGCGGGAAGCAATTCGAGGCCCACCAGGTCGCGATACGTAATGGCCGCATCCGCATTGGAAATGATACAATCGGCAAAGTATTCTTCACCGTTGCGACAACGAACGCCGTGAGCATGTCCGTCGCGAATGATTATTTTCTCGACCGCATGTTGCGTCTTCAATACTCCACCGTGCCGCTCGATATGCCGCACGAATGCATCTCGGATGGCTCTCGAGCCGCCGATGGGAAAATATGCTCCGCCGAGGTAGTGATGAAGCGTGGCGAGTCCCACGAGCGCCGAGGCTCGTTGCGGAGGCAATCCATAATTGCCAGCTTGCGCGGCGAGCACTGCTTTGAGCAGCGGGTCAGTGAAATGGCCATCCAAAAGTTGCCCGAACGTCATCCGCCCATATTTGAAAAAGAGCGGTGACTGGCGAATGTTGCGTATCGCTGCCCTCGTTCCTGCCGGCTGGATTAGCTGCGTCACCGTTTGACCAAATTCGTGCAAGGTCCGAAAAAACTTGGCGAGTCCTTGGTGTTGGTCAGGAAAATCCGTCGTCAATCGATCTCGATATTGTTCGTGTCCTTTCGGCATGGACACTTCGTATCCGGGGAGCACGAGGCGATCGAACCCGTGCGGGGAAAGCTCGCGAAATTGAATATCCTCGGACAAACCGAGACGGTCCAGCAGGTGCGTGAATTGTTGTCCCGGACCGCATTCGCCGAGGTAATGCAATCCGGGGTTGAACTCGTACGGCCCGCGACGAAATGGATTCAAGTAGCCGCCGATTGCTTTGCCGGCTTCGAGCACCAGGACGGTTTGGCCTTTGCGCGCAGCCGTGAGCGCGGCGGTGAGTCCTCCGACGCCGCTGCCGATGACAATGACGTCGAAGGTGTGGTCCATGCGCGAGCAGCCTGTAGAATCGTTTGTCGCGCGACGATACTCCTACATGCTGCCCGAGGGGAAGAAAAACGACGACCTGTTCGGGTAATGTGGGCTTGACGGCCTATCCGCGGTGGGACCTCGAAGGGTACCGCGAGCAGCCCGTTGAATTATCGTCGCGAGCGCCCGAAAGCTAGGGCGACGGAGCGAGGAATCCTCCTGGATTTCGAGCGATGTCGACCGACGATTTCGGGTGCGAGCAGATAAGTCAACGGGCTGCTAGACCTCAGCACGCCAAATGACCGTGCCATTCTGCACGACCGCGCGGAACGTCGACCATCCCTGCTCCAATGCAATGAACGTATCCTTCTCGCTATTGCTCTCGACAGGGAAAAGCCCCAACGTCTTGGCGATTTGATGGCTCTCGTAGCGATAGATGTCCACCGCGTATTGACCGCGCAAAAAACCGCCCTTCAGGTCGCCTGTGATGGGCACATCGGCCTCCGTCACCGCTTGATAACAAGCCTTGTTCGCATTCGTAATGTCCGGGAATTGCTTCAAGAACACCATCCGCATGCCCACGGACATCGTCGAAAGCAAGCTTTTAATGAAGCCAAGGCTGGGCACCGGAACCTCCACGTGCCCCGTGAGAAGCCCTTCGACAGTGTCGCCGACTGCATCGATCAGCCCTTCGGCGCCTTCCCACAATCCCTTCGCCTCGTCGAGCAGCGAGAATGGCTTTTGATGGACGTCGATCAGCCGCTTGGTCACCACCTGCTGATTGGGGCCGTACGTCGGAAGCACCTGCGTCTCGAGCGACAACCGCTTCGTTTGCTTCACATCCGCCGGGAACGTCATATCGCCCGTGTTCTTCGAAAAACCGAATACGGTCCGACCGCCAATCAACGCGACACCATTGTCCACCCAAATGTAGGGCGTATACGTCACGATGCGCTCGGGCTTGAAGAGCTTTCCGACTTTTTTGCCCGCAAGCAGCGGCACCCAAATGCCATAATCCAATTCGGGCACATTCCCGATCGGATTGCCCAAAGGAAAGTTGTTGAGCCGCGATGCGTAAAGTGCCACGAACGGACCTATTGGGCGATACACGGTCTCGCCGCCCAAATTGAGCTGCTGATCGACGAGTTTGCGCAAATTGCCCATGTCCGCCGGCAGGAGGAACATGTTCAATTCGACGTCCAGCTCGATCGGTGGAATGCCCAGCAACTGTCCGTCCATTTGAATGTACGTCGCCGACGGCCCCGGAGGCGTCGGCGGAACGGGCTTCGGATCCGGTAGCCAATCGTTCTTGGCCTTGGGCACCCGCGGATCGATCACCCGGGCCGACATGATCCCGGCCATCGTAGCCGCCTCGAGACAACCAATCGACAACGCTGTTTTCGTCCAATCACCGGTCAACACCACGTTGTCGAATCCCGATTCTTCCGCACGCAAACGCTTTGCCGAGCTACCGGGGACCGCGAGCACATATCGCTCCGAAGGCGACAGCGGCGCTCGATAATATTGATAGTTTGCCCGAGCGACACCCGTTACCGTAGGCGGTGCTACGACCAGGTTCCAATCGAACTGTCCTTCCGCATTGACGGATTTCGGCCAAATCGGCTGCGCATCTTTCTCGAGGAAACTAATCGTGTACTCCTTGACGCGCTGGGTTTGTCGCCAAGGATATTCCGTATCGCCCTGTGGCGCAATCGGCTCCTTGTCTTCCATGGCCGACGTCAAATACGCCAAATTGCCCACTGTGCCCGCAGGCCAATCTTCAAGCGGCAACAAATGCGTCATGTCCGCCCACGTATCCAGCGGCTCGACGTACGGAATCATCACGGGCGGCGTCAATTCCCAACCCAGCTCTTGCAAGGTGGGCTTGAGCCAGACCTGTACACCCATCGTTTGCGCAGTTTTCACCGATTGGCACATTTGCGCCAGCCGCGGATTGTGCGCGAGCAACTCCTGAGCCACCACCGGCAATCCGGCCACCGAAATGCCCAAAACGATCTGGTCGAAGTCCGTCCCTTCGTTCAAGGTGTACGTCTCGACGTCCGGCCATTTCGTCCAATAATTCTCGAGGTCGACGTTTTGGGCTTTCAAGGCTTCCCCTTGCACGAGCTGATCGTACAATGCCTCGCTCGGCCAACACGCGAGCCCCTTCACGTCCACGAGCGGTTCGTACGACGGCGATTTCAATGTCGCCTGCCGCCCCATCGTGATTTTCGAGACACGCTCCTTGTCGTCGGAAAGCTCCAGGTTCCGTACCGCTTGGAAAAACTCGAACCGCACGCCGCGCTTCTTCAAAACCTCATACAGCGGCGTAAAAATCACGTCGCCCATCCCGGCCTGCATTTTGTAGAGAATGTTGCCGCGATACGTGAAGATCATCCGCAACATCGACTGCAGAATGCTGCCCGCTGCAATCGGCGCGTACGTGTGGTACGCCGCGTCCTTCATCGCCCAAATGAGCGGCGAATTCAACGTCGTCTCGTTCGCGCCATATTTGCGCAGCCAATCGGTCAGGTCGTAATTGTCGATGCTGAACCAATCATGCGGCGGGAAAATGATCCCGCTCGCGATGAGACCTCGGGCCGTCGCGAAGAACAAATCCAACATCATTCGCAATCGACGAAGCGCCGTGTTGTCGGCAAACTCATGCTCCCACAACGCTTCCACGGCCTTGGTGATTAGATACAGCACCGTCCCGCTGTCGGTCGTCGATCCAACCAATGAATTTGCCAATTCCAGCGGCAACCACGTCGCCGAACTCAGCGCTTGCCCCGCGCCCAGCGGCCCATAAAAGCTCGTGAACGACGCGTTCTGCTGCTCCAGAATCTTCGTCAACGTTCCGAGCGTATTGGCCACGGGCATCGGTCCTGCAATAGTTTCGCTGAGCTGCATCAAACGAACCGTTTCGGTCACAAGCTCGTCACGGCACCCTTGTATCGTGGCACGGCACTCCCCGAGCATCGTTGCGTCGCTATGGAGAATGTCGTTGTGGATGACCTCGAGACCCCATTCGATCATTCGCTTGACGTAATCCCACGGCTTGAGAAAACCGTCTTCCCCCGGGGAAAGCGGATTGGGGATCGGATCGAGCTTCCAAGGAAGCCATTGCCCCTGGTAATTCTCCATCATGCAAATGAAGTCGTGTGGCTTGAACGCGTCCTCGAACGTCGCCAGCGGCTGAGTCGGCGCCCGCCCCATCGCTTCGTAGAGCCCGCGCATGGCCCCCAGCGCATTGTCGTAAAACCCGAACATGATGTGGAGCCCATGCTCCTCGATTCGCTGATGATCCTTCGCGTTGCGCCCACTGGCGCCTTTGCCGCCCAGACGCCAACCTATTTGATATACCGTTAGCTCGTACTTTTCTGCAAAGTCGGGCAAATTGCTCAATTCGTACGCAGTCACGAGGGAGGACGCGCCTCCCCCCAAGATGGCAATCTTCTTGGGCATTTGTTACCTCGGGTCAGTTATGCATGGATGATGGGTTGTCGTCGAAAAGCTAGTAATCAAGTCATTGCGAGCGCACGTGCGTTTTCGGGCACGGCCGATATGAAACGCCGGCGCGATTCTTCCGTCGGCGCACTTTCCGCCCGCCGCTCGGTCTGCGTTTTGGCCAGCGCTCGTTGCACTGCAGCCTCTTCGGCATACCCCGCCGCCGCCAATGCCGACGAAGCCGACATTCGACCAATTGGCTCGAGATACCCGGCATCCCCCAATTTGGCGTATAGCGCAATCAATTCGCGCGCGGCCTTCGCGGCATCTTCCATCCGCTCCGATTTCGTCAATGCATCGACCCAGGTCGGAACGACAATCGCTTGCATCGTCGGCGTTTGCGCAAGCGTGGCTTTGGCCACCTCCGCCAATTGCACCGCCTCGGCGGTTTTCCCATGATGAAGCAGGCCGCGCGCTACGATGCCCTGCGCCAATGCCACATACACCGCGTTGGCACCGAATCCCTCCACGACCTGCTGCGCAACGGCGAACGCCTTTTCCAACAGCGCATCGTCCGTCGCATGTTCATACAAGAGCGCCACGTGCATTTGCACCGTGGGAACCATCGTCCCCGCAATTCGCTCGGCAAGCTGAAATGCTTTGGTCAATGCCTGCTCGCCTGCTTCGAAATTCCCAATCTCGCGTTCGGCCAGCGCCATGATGCACCCCGAAAGCGACTCATTGCGAATGTCGCCGGCTTTTTGAAACCGAGTATGCGCGTCCCTGAGCAATTCGGTCGCACGCCACGGCTCTTGCGACAATAGCCGCAGATACGCACCATGACAGAAGGAGAGCATTGCGCGGGACAACGAAAATTCGGGCGCCGTCGCGACAACCTGCCCAAGTCGACCCAAAAAGGTTTCGACCAACGAACGCTCGGCAAGCATCACGAACATGAGCACCATGAAATTGCCGGCTTCGGTATATGCATCCACCGCTTCCGGCTGTGGCTCCGTCGTGAGGAACTTACCGACGAGCGGCCCAATGTGCTCTTGTTGCCCGGTCATTACCGCGGCCATCATGAATACCGCCAATGCGCGACAATATTCGATACTCCCGGCCGGACACAACGACAACGCTTCCGACGCCCACGTGGGCACGGGTTGCCATTCCACGCTCCAATACAGCGCTTGCGCCAGGATGCTCGCCGCCATGCCGCGCAATTCGCCTTCCACGCCTTGCTCAATGGCTCGCTGCGCCCCTTTACGCGCTCCCGCGCCGTCATACCGCGCAAGGCATTCGGCCGCCCCACGCACGTTGTACTTGCTCGCCTCGCCCCATTGACCACTCTGCTCGAAATGAGAGGCCAGCACGTATGCATCATGCTCGCCCGCTCCAGCCAAGTAATGCGCGGCCAATCCGTGCCCGACCCGTCGGTCTTCGTCCGTGACCATTCGATTCACGGATTCGCACATCAATGAATGACGGAATGCATATTCGGTGTCTTTCGCAAAGCGGCTGTGACGACGACGCTCGATCACTTCGGTACGGGACAAATACAAAAGCCATTCGTCCACTTCGCTTTCGCGAAGCCCGGTCAAATTCGTCAGACCCCCTCTCCAAAAGACCTGCCCGAAAATGCTCGCCGCCCGAAGCGTACGCCGCGCATCCGCAGGCAATGCCTGCACACGCTGCTGCAATACCGCGAGAATCGTTGGCGGAAGCGCATCGTGCTGCCCCGATGATACCGTGCGAATGAGCTCCTCGAGAAAAAGCGCATTCCCATC
>CAZETM010000402.1:0-8563 GCA_964514885.1 uncultured Polyangium sp.
GACTGCTCTGCCCCCCATACCCCCCGGGATCGGAGTGTTGCCCAATTCCCCCATACCCTCCGGGATCGGAGTGCAGCCAATTCCCCCATACCCCCCCGGGATCGGGCCGTACCCGTGCTCAACCCTGTGAGAACAAACCTTGTGCATGGTTTTTCCTGGGGACGCGTGGTAGTTTTTCCAGGCCATGCATGTTCTCCTCGATGACCCGTGGGTAAAAGCACGGATCGAAGCGGCTTTGGCGCCTTATCGCGGCCGTCTTTCCACTAAAGAGCTGGACGTTTTACGAGACCAACTGGCCGAAGTGCTCGTCGCGGACGAACGCGCAGCCAAGACTCTTCGTCGAGCGCGTCCGCGTGAAAACGTCGACGTCAGCGGCGAAGCGTTCGTCGGCGGCATGGACGGCCCGGCAAACAAGAACGACCGCGCGGTGGGCGAGTGAACGCCGAAACGCAGCGGATGTACCATCAAAGCCTGCCGCTTCTCGATCAAGTCGCGAAGTGGATGGGCCGGCGACTCGGCAACATCATCCCGTTCGAAGACGTCAAAGCACACGCGCACGACGGTTTGCTCGACGGAGTGCAAACCTACGATCCTGAACGATCTTCGCTCTCGACGTACTTGTCGCGCAAAATGCGTTGGGCAATCCTCGATGGAGTTCGTCGCGAAACACGCTCGCGCCGAGTGCTTTCGCAAGCGACGGCGATCTTGGCTTCGGAACGCCTCTCGCTGGACACGGAACTGAGCCCGGACGAACCCGGTTCGACCGAAGAGCAGCACGTCGAAGCGCTGGATCATTTGCTGCAAAAGCACGCAGCCGCGATGGTCGTGGGGTTGGTCGGCAGCACTGCGCGCTTCGAAGATTCCGACGACACGCCCGAAGAGCGCACTTCACGCGCACAACTTTTACAAGTCGTTCGTACAGCGATCCGTACGCTCTCCGATCGGGAAAGACAGCTCCTCGAGCGGCATTATTTCGAGGGTGAAGAGTTCGACACGATCGCTGCGGATCTAGGCATCAGCAAAAGCTGGGCGAGTCGTTTGCATGCACAAGCGATCGACAAGCTCGGGCAGATGTTGCGGGAACGAGAGCAAGACGAAAAAGCTAGCGACGCGCCTTGATGTACGGCGCGCGTTCTTCGTCGGAGACGGGCTCGACGAGCAGCACGCGGTGATCTCGTTTCATGAAGTTCACCTGGCGCACGAGGATGTGACCGAGTTCGATTTTCACGTCCTTGCGCCGAAGCTTCCACATGTTCGCAGCGTCTTGAAACGTCGTGCCTTTGGGCGAATACGCGATCATGTGGTACTCGGGCCCAGCCGGTTCCGGATAGTCATCGGCGTGGACGATCTTGTACAGACGCACGCCGCCACTCGATTCGACTGCAGCGACCACAGCGCCATCGACGAGGTCTTTGCCCGTAGGGTCGGACGAAGCGGGCACAGGTGCGTCACGGTTGCATCCTGCCGCGGCGCCGACGAGGCCGATACAGAGAGCCATCAACGCAAAGCAACGCATGGATGCGGGGATATCACCGCGTAGCCGAGGCGCAAGACGAAGCTGCACGACCAGTCTTCACGCATCGACACCGGCCGTGTAGAAGCCGAGCAAACATGATGCGGCACTTGATTCGCCGCTCCGGAGGAAAACCATGCGACTCGAAGATACCAAGCTCATCGTCACCGGCGGGGCCTCCGGCCTGGGTCGCCACTACGCGCTTCGCATTGCGGAGGCAGGTGGTCAGGTCGTTGCTGCCGACGTGAACGAAGAAGCGCTGGCGTCACTGGCGGAAGAGTCCAAGGCGTGTGCGGGCAAAGTTCATGTTCGCAAGCTCGATGTCGCCAACGAAGCGGACGTTGCGGCGTGCGTGGAGTTTGCCCACGGAGCGATGGGCGGACTCAATGGGCTGGTGAACAACGCGGGGATTTTGCGTGACGGCCTGCTCGTGAAGCGAGATCGCACGACGGGAGCGATCACGAAGATGACCGCGGCGCAATGGCAAGCCGTCATCGACGTGAACTTGACGGGAGCCACGTTCATGGCGCGCGATGTCGCGGCGAAAATGGCAGAAACCGGCCAAAAAGGCGTGATCGTGAACATCAGCTCGATCGCCCGACACGGCAATCGCGGTCAATCGAACTACACGGCGGCCAAAGCTGCGCTCGCGGCCAATACGCAAACGTGGTCGCTCGAGCTTGCACCGTTTGGAATTCGCGTCGGATGTGTTGCGCCAGGCATGGTGGAAACGCCCATGACGCAAGGGATGAATCAGAAAGCTCGCGATGCGCTCGTCACGCGGATCCCCGTCGCTCGCATCGGCGTACCCGAAGACATTTGGCTCGCGGTCCGCTTCGTCATCGAGTGCGAGTACTTCACAGGCCGCACCATCGATGTCGATGGCGGCCTTGCGATGTAACTGCCCACACCTATCCTATCGTCTCTTCCCCTACCTACCTGCGGTCCTTCCTCAACGATCTTGCCTTGTTGACGCAATCGAATTTGAAAGCTATTGTCAACAACAGCAGTTGGCCTCTCGTAAACCAAGCAGGTAGGGCGAACGATGTACGTCTGCATTTGCATGGCGGTAACCGAGCAGCAGATCCGGGAAGCGGCTAGATCCGAAGGCTCCACGACTGCTGATGTCATGGAGAGGACCGGAGCGGGCAGCCGTTGTGGAACTTGCCGATCTACGGTCGCGGCCTTGGTCGACGGCACCGTATCGGTTGAAGCAGCGGCATCTCCGACGGCTTCTCGCAGATTCCGCGTTTATTCCGCCGCGATGCTTCCGTCCGCATAACAGCCGCGCAGTTTTCCCCGCGGTTTCGGTTTTACCGGTCACGTCACCAACGCGACGGCGTCATTTTCCTTCGAAGCTCCCTCCCCGGATGCGCCCCTTTTGGATAGGGTGCTAGCCGATCGACGCGCAGTCCGCGTCGCGTGCACATTTTCCCCGGGGTAAAAAGTTCCATGAAGGGCAACAAAGACGTCATCAACGCGCTGAACGAAGTACTCGCGGCCGAGCTCGTGGCCATCAATCAGTACTTCATGCACGCCAAGATGTGCGAAAACTGGGGCTATCTCGCACTTGCCACGAAAAACCGGGCCGAATCGATCGACGAGATGCGCCATGCCGAGAGCCTCGTGCAGCGCATCCTGTTCCTCGAAGGTCTGCCCAACTTGCAGCGCCTGGACAAACTCAGCGTCGGCCAAACGGTGCCGGAGCAACTCCAAGCTGATCTCGATCTCGAGTACAAAGCGGTGGCTCGTTTGAGCGCCGGAATTTCGCTCTGTCGCGACAAGGGCGACTCGAACAGCGAAGATCTGCTGCGGAGCATTTTGCGTGGCGAAGAGGAGCATGTCGACTTCCTCGAGACGCAGCTCGCGCTCATCAAACAGCTCGGCGAATCGCTCTACTTGTCGCGACAGCTCTCTCCCGGCGCGGCGGTCTAACCAAGACCAGGCAGCGGGCCGAGAGATTGGCGAGTGAAGTTTGGGGGTGGACGATGGCAAAGATTCTGGTCGTCGATGATCAGCGCAACATGCGCACGACGCTCGCCATGATGTTGCGCAGCGCGGGCTACGAAGTCGACGAAGCAAGTGACGGCAAGGAAGGCGCTGATCGTGGATCGAAAGGCGCCTTCGACCTCGTCTTGACCGACCTTCGCATGGGCGGAACCGACGGCATTGGCGTCTTGCGTGCGGTCAAAGAATCGCACGCGACGACCGAGGTCATCGTGATGACCGCGTACGGCACGATCGAAAGTGCGGTCGAGGCCATGCGTCTCGGAGCCTTCGACTACATCCAAAAACCGTTCACGGAACAAGAGTTGCTCGTCAAGGTCGAGCGCGCGATCGCGACTCGCAGGCTCACCAGTCAAGTGTCGCTCTTCGCCACCGAATTTCGTGAGCGATACAAGTTCGAGAACATCATCGGCCGTTCGCAATCCGTTCGCGAAGTGCTTTCGCGCATCGTCAAAGTTGCGCCGACCGATGCGACGGTACTGATCACGGGCGAGAGCGGCACGGGCAAAGAGCTGGTGGCCAAGGCCATCCATGCGAACTCGAAACGAGCGGACCGACCGTTTGTCCCGGTGAACTGTGCGGCCATCAGCGAAACGCTGCTCGAAAGCGAGCTTTTTGGTCACGCACGTGGATCGTTCACTGGAGCCGTTGCAGCGCGTAAGGGTCTGTTCGAAGAAGCCGACGGCGGTACATTTTTCTTCGACGAGATCGCCGAAACTCCGCTGACCTTTCAAGCCAAGCTTTTGCGCGCGATTCAAGAGAACGAGATTCGTCGCGTCGGTGAGAACAAACCGATCCATATCGACGTGCGCATCATCGCGGCGACGAACCAAGACTTGATGATTTCCGTCGCGGAAAAACGCTTCCGTCAAGACTTGTATTACCGCCTCAACGTCGCGCGTTTCATGCTGCCTCCGTTGCGTGAACGACGTGAGGACATCCCGTTGCTGTTTCAGTTTTTCCTCGAGAAGTACAACCGCAAGATGAGCGCGCGGGCGACTGCTGGAGATGGCGTGATCGAAGCGCTGCAGCAGTACGACTTCCCGGGCAACATTCGCGAGCTCGAGAACTTGGTGGAGCAGGCCGTCGCGCTTTCGGGCGGTGGGGTGATCACGCTCGACGACATTGGCATTCCGGCGGCTCCTGCGACGGCGACTCAACCGTCGAAGGGTGGCGGCAAAAATCTTGCGGACGTGGTCGATTTGGCCGAGCGCATAGCTATCGAGGGCGCTCTGCGCGACAACGATGGCAGCCGAGAAAAAGCAGCCGATTCCCTCGGCATCAGCGCCACGACGCTTTGGCGCAAGATGACGCGCCTGAGCATCACGTACCCCTGAACCATCGTTTCACATTTGCAATGCGAAGTGCGTCGTTCGTTGCCTAGTTGCAACGATCCGAGCGCTCGATTGCGCACTGTTGCTGCAATGCAGCGGGGAATCGTGAGGTTTTTCCTTCATGGAACGCGCGTTGCCAGAGACGAACTCAGGTTGAGCGTTTCGGACGCTTTTGCAATGCTGCCAAAGGGAATCCCACCTGTATGATCCGCGTGCTGATCGTCGACGACGAGGAAAACCAACGCAAGGTCCTCGGCATTGGCCTCAAGGTGGAGGGGTTCGACGTAGTCGCTGCCGCTTCGGGTGAAGCCGCTTTGAAGGCGCTTGCCACGAACCGAGTCGACGTGGCGCTGGTGGATCTGATGATCCCTGGCATGAACGGCCTCGAGGTATCGCGTCAGATCGTGCGCCTTTACCCCAATATCCGCGTGTATCTCGCCAGCGCCTATCATCTTTCGGCGCGGCAGATGGAGCGGGCTGATTGCGGCGCATCCGGCTTCGTCCCCAAGCCTTATAAGCTCGCCGACCTCTGCAACATTCTACGCGCCAAACCCGCGGCATCCGTCCAAGCAACGTGCTAGCAGGCCGGCCGTGCGCCGCGACCTGTTGGATTACGAATTACCTGCCGAACTCATCGCCTCGCATCCAGCGTCCGATCGCGAAGCTGCACGATTGCTCGTCGTAAACGACGACGTTTTCGAGCACCGCACGATTCGAGATTTGCCGGACATCCTCCCCGAAAAGTCACTCATCGTCGTCAACGACACGCGAGTTCTCCGCGCCAGACTGCTTGGTCAAAAGGCTTCGAGCGGTGGCAAGGTTGAAGTCTTTTTGGTTCGTAAAGTTGGAGCAGCAACGATTCAGCACGACGGTCGTTCGTACGAAGCTGAACGATGGCAGGCGTTGGGAAAATCTTCCAAACCGCTTCGCCCCGGCGCGATCATCACCTTTGACGAAAACCATTCACTCGTCGTGCGGATTGGTGAGCGCGCGGCGGACGGCATCGTCGATGTGCTGCTGTTTTCCCCGACAAACACCCCGATTGTCGAGGCCATCAACCTGGTTGGGCACATCCCGCTTCCGCCGTACGTGAAGCGCGGTGACGAAGACGAAGACAGCTCGAGGTATCAGACTGTATACGCTCGCGAGCCTGGAGCCGTGGCAGCTCCAACGGCTGGTTTGCATCTGACCGAAGCGATCCTCGAGCGGATGAAAGCGCGCGGCATGGAGATCGCTCGCGTGACGCTTCACGTTGGTCTTGGAACGTTTCAACCCGTGACCGCGGAGGACCTCGACGACCATCCGATGCACACGGAGAGCTTCTCGGTTCCTGTGGAAACGCGCGAGGCCATCGAGCGCGCGCGAGTTCGAGGCGCGGACGTCGTAGCGATTGGCACGACCAGTGTGAGGGCGCTCGAGAGTGCTGCGGACCCTGAGCGGCTTGGGTTTGTCAAGGCCACGCAGAGTGATACGAAGTTGTTGATTCAGCCTGGATATCGCTTTCGAGTTGTCGATCGTTTGCTCACAAACTTTCACCTTCCACAATCCACCTTGTTGGCGCTCGTCGGGGCATTTTCGGGGCTCGACCGCGTCTTGAATGCGTACCGAGCGGCCGTTGCCGAGCGTTATCGGTTTTTCTCGTACGGAGACGCGATGCTCCTTCGGAGAAGCGAATGAGCGAGCAGAGGACACCGGGTTTTTCTTTCCGAACGTTGGCTCGTAGTGGTGAAGCTCGAGCTGGGCTGCTGTCGACTCCGCATGGCGAGGTCGAGACGCCGACGTTCATGCCGGTGGGCACGCAGGGCAGTGTGAAGACGTTACGTCCGGCAGAAGTTGCGGCGACGGGCGCGCGGATCGTCTTGGGCAACACGTACCATTTGTGGCTTCGTCCTGGGCCCGAGGTCGTGGCGGAATTGGGCGGGTTGCACAAGTTCACCAAATGGCCGCACGTGATGCTCACTGATTCGGGTGGGTTTCAAGCGTTCTCGTTGGCTGATCGGCGCAAGAGCACGGAAGACGGGTTTGTCTTTCGGTCCCATTTGGATGGCTCGAAGAAGGAGCTATCGCCAGAAATCGCGATGCGTGTACAGGGGCAAATCGGGGCGGACATTGCGATGCAGCTCGACGTGTGTCCTCCGGGCGATGCACCGAAGGCCGAGGTGGAAGCGGCGTGTCGAACGACGACGAAATGGGCGCTGCGATGTTTGGCGGCGAAACGACCTGATCAAGCGGTTTTCGGCATCGTGCAAGGCGGAACGGATCCGGCGCTACGCAGGCTGCATGCGGAAGAATTGGGCGCGATGCCGTTCGATGGATTGGCGTTGGGAGGGTTTTCCGTGGGCGAGCCGATCATGCGGATGCATGAGGTGTTGACGGAGGTCGTTCCGGCGCTCGATGCGGAGCGTCCGAGGTATTTGATGGGTGTGGGAACGCCGTACGATTTGGTGCGAGCGATTGGAGCGGGCATCGACATGTTCGATTGCGTGCTGCCTACTCGTAATGCGCGGAATGGTCAGGCGTTGTGTCGGTGGGGCAAAGTGGTCATCAAGCAAGCGCGGTACAAAAATGATCCATTACCGCTCGATCCGACGTGTTCGTGTCCGACGTGTTCGGAGGGTTATTCGCGGGCGTATTTGCGTCACTTGTTCATGGCAGGTGAGATCTTGGTGTTGCGGTTGATCACTGCGCACAACTTGCATTTGTACGGACAGCTCGTGCGTGAGGCGCGCGAGGCGATTTTGGAAGACCGGTACGCTGAGTTCGCGAGGTCGTGGTTGTCGGACTTGGCGGGTGGGGAGGCGGAAGGGTCTGCTTGAGAGCGTGTTCAACAGGCTGCTGCGCGAACCGGTGCTTCGGTCGGCCTCACTCAGCGTACTGAAGTACGCTTCGCATCGGCCTCCCTAGCCCCGATTCGCTCGCAACGCCTGTTGAAACACGCTCTTGAAGCGATGACGCAGGGCGTCCATGAGCCCGGGGGGCAAAGTGGCGAATAATCATGAGCAATCTTTGATTTTCGGTCTGTGGTTCGCTATCGAGTGACCATGGCAGGCCGACCTCTCCGAATCCTTGTCGCGAAACCCGGTCTCGATGGGCACGATCGTGGTGCCAAAGTCGTTGCGCGCGCGCTGCGCGATGCGGGCTACGAGGTCATTTATACGGGGTTGCATCAGACGCCCGAGATGATCGCGAATGCGGCGGTGCAGGAGGACGTGGACGCGGTGGGGTTGTCGATCATGTCCGGCGCGCACAACACGCTTTTTCCCGCGGTGATCGATGCGCTTCGAGCGAAGGGCGCGGACGACGTGACGGTGTTCGGTGGTGGGATCATCCCGGACGACGACGTGACGCGATTGCAAGCAGCGGGCGTGAAGTGCGTGTTTACGCCGGGCACGCCGCTCAAGTCGATCATCGACTGGATCCAGCAGAACGTGACGCCAAGGGCGTAAGCCTCACCCCGGCCCTCTCCACACGCGCCTTTAGGCGCTGTGGAGAGGGGGTCTGCGCAACCGCCACAGTCTTCAGACTGGTGTGACGGCACTGCATGACCAAGACGCTTACAAGCGTTGGCTTGGCGTCACTTTCTCCCCGCATAATCACCTGTGACGTGGCTCCGGTCCGAACCCCGGGGGGTATGGGGGGCAGAGCAGTCGGCCCGTACTTTTGCCGCAGGCAAAAGTACCTGGAGGGCCGCCTGCGAGCCCCCCATCGT
>CAZETM010000403.1:0-8563 GCA_964514885.1 uncultured Polyangium sp.
GCCGCCCGCGCCGCCGGTTTCTCCACCGCCGGTGCCATTGCCGCCGCTACCAGCGCCGCCGCCGCTTCCTCCAGCGCCCTCCTTGGCGCATTCGCTCGAACAACCATCGCCGTTCGTCGTATTGCCGTCATCGCATTCTTCGCCGGTCACGACGATGTTATCGCCGCAAATGCCAGCGCAGATGCTTGGCATGCCATTACATGAATAACCGTCTTCGATCGTACACGTATCGGAGCAGCCGTCATTGGCATTCGCATTGCTGTCGTCGCATTGCTCGTCCCCGGTGACCTCACCATTGCCACAGAGCTTGTTGCATACGCTGGGCGTGCCGGAGCACGCGTAGCCCATTTCCACGACGCACATGTCGTCACAACCGTCGAGGGCATCGAGATTGCCGTCGTCACACGCTTCGCCGTCTGTGGAAACGCCATTGCCGCAGCCGGTGAACTTGCAGTTCGAATCGCATCCGTCGCCATCGACGACGTTTTTGTCGTCGCACTGCTCGTCCATCGTTTGGATGTCGTTACCGCAGGCAGTGAGCGTGCAATTGGAATCGCAGCCATCGCCATCGACCTGATTGCCGTCGTCACACGTTTCCGGGTCGCCCGTGATCAAGTTTCCGCACGCGGAGACGGTGCAGTTGGAATCGCATCCGTCCCCTTCGAGCATATTGCCGTCGTCGCAAGCTTCGCCGTCGGTTGGAATGGCATTGCCGCACGCGGTGAAGGTGCAGTTGGAGTCGCACATGTCGCCGTCGGTGGCATTGGCATCGTCGCACATTTCGGGATCGGTGACGATGCCATTGCCGCAGCCCGGGATGGTGCAATTGTTATCGCACATGTCCCCGTTCGTCATGTTGCCGTCGTCGCAATCTTCAGAGCCCGTGACGATGCCATTTCCGCATCCGGTCGGAGTGCAATTGGAATCGCAATCGTCACCGTCGATCTTATTGCCGTCATCACACATCTCGCCCAGGGTGATGATCCCATTGCCGCAGGCAGTTATTGTGCAATTGGTGTCGCAGTTGTCCCCGTCGGTCATGTTGCCGTCGTCGCATTGCTCGCTGCCTTCGACCATGGCATTTCCGCAGGTGGCGGCAGGGCAACCGATGATGGAGACGTCGTCTACGGCGAGCCCTGCGAAATTGACGCTGCCATTGCTATCCAAGTGGAAAACGACTTCGACATTTTTGCCCGCATAAGCGCTGATGTCGGCGGTGTGCACGCCCCAGCCCGCACTTTCTACGAGATTGGTGTTGGTTCCACCGACTTGAATTTGCGTTTGCATCGTGTCGTCGAGGAATTGCCAGAGCCGGGTCGGGTTTGCCCCGCCAGCCTCTCGAATCTCGACATACGCGCGATCGTTCGTCGCGGTCTCCATTTGGTACTTCATGGCCCACGAAAGAGCAATCGGGGCTTTGATCTCCGACAGATTGATCGGCGCCGAAATCAGATTCTGGTTGGAGTTATTGTTGTAGGTTCCTACCAGATCGGTCTTCCAGCAATTCGTACCACTGTTGCAGCCCGTTACCGGGACGAACGTGGGATTGCCTCGAGCCCATTCATTTTGCGTTCCTGATCCGACGAACCCACCGCCATCGGCTTCGAAGTCGGTCGAGAATGAGGTAATGGGCATCCCCGCCGCGCACGTAACGACGTCCGCGGGCGGCTCGCAAATGCGAATGCTCCAGCCAGTGAGCGTGCCGGCGTTGTTGTTCGCGTCGTCGTTGATGACGAGCGTCCACATGCCCCCAGCGTCCTCGCCGTCGAACCAATGCATGCGGTAATTGTTCTCGGGCTGCACGATGAGCCCACCGAAGGGAGCGCCCGTCGAACCGACCGGGAACGCGCCTTCGTCGTTCAGCGTCAGATCCATCGTGACCGGATTGGCGCCGCCAATGTCCGTGAACAGAGCGTTCGTATTGCCCGCCGGCGATACCAAGTGAACGTCGAGGTCTTGGGCGCTCTGATGATTCAATTGAATCGATACGTCCATGTCCGCAATGCGCGGATTGCCCGGAATCGTAATCGTGGAAGAAGCGGCTTGGGTATCGGCTGGGCCAATGGCTTTGGGCACGTCCATGCTCGTGTACGTCGTGCAATTGGGCGTAACGTCCGTGCCAGGATGAACACTGACGCTGAGCCGATACGCCCCCGTGCCACTCGTCGAGCCAACTCGAATTTCGTACGTTCCCGCCGTTTGGACCGTGACAAAAAGAGCCTCGGAATCAGGTGTACCGCCGGTGTCGCCATCATTGACCACCAGCGTCGTGGTGGGCGATGCAAACGTGAGCTGTCCATTGTATTCCGTGCCGTCGCGTTCCGGATCGAGGTCCAAGCTGGCGAATACCGTGTCGCCGGCATTGAGCATCAACGAATAACTGTCGACGTCTGCCTGGATCGACGTGGCACCTGAAACATATCCTCCGGCCGGGAGCATTTGAGGGCTCAGGTCGTTCGGCTCCGTTTCGGCGGTCGGCATTCCGCTATGGAGACGGAAATGCAAGTCGTAGGGGCGAATTTGGTTGGAGTTTGCCGAATGCGTCACCCGCATGAAGTATGTGCCCGCGTTCGGCAACGTGGTTCCTGCAATGCTCGACGCGCCCGCCGCGAACACGCCGTTGTTGAGGTCCGTCTCCAGGATCGTCGTTCCGTCAGCGTCGATGACCGCAAGCTGCGACGTGTTCGCCACCGGCGAAAACGCAGTCATCGTCGCCCCAAAGACGCGATCACCCGCATTGGCGGTGAACTTGAAGAAGTCGTTGTCGCCCGTGGCAAAGATGTTCGCGCGTACGACGGTATCGCTACCGATCGAGGTGGCCTGAACTGCGCCATTGTTTGGCTCCTGCTCACGTTCGAGCGATTGGCCCAGCGCTGACATCGCGGTACCAACAGTTTCCACCGGCTCGGGACCACAACCGAGCATAAGCGGAGTCATCCCAAGAGCACCCAAAGATAGAAGGCAGCCGATTCGTCTCATAGACCCAGGCTACGCGAAACAAGCACGCGTGCATAGCCCTTTTCTACGCGAATGGAAGTCGTACGAAACTCTATGAGGCGCCGACCTCATCGCGAGCGGACTCCATCCAATGATCCGCACATCGGCTGGCGAATTCGGCCATCATCGTCCCGCCTTTGACGTGGTAACGCCCCACCCACGCCCGATCACGCACGCGCTGCAACTGCTCGAGGAATCGATCCACATCGGAGTCGTCATTGTAGAGTCCGAACGAAGCGCGCACCGCACCCGTTGGCAAGTCTCCGCCGCGGCCCTCGTGATGAATACGCAGCAGCCGATCCATATAAATGTGCGCGCAGAATCGGCCGTTTCGCACTGCGAGCCCGCCTTCTTCCGACAACACCGCCGCGGTCATCAATTCGGACACACCGTCGACGTTGAATGATATGACGCCAAGCCGCGCCTCCGGAGACGGATTGCCATAAATCGTGATGCCTCCCATGTTCTGCATGCCCGCAATCGCCTTGCGCGTCAGCTCTATCTCGTGCCGGCGCACTTCATCCAAACCAATCGAGCGCAAGAAGGAAAGGGAACACGTCATTCCTACGACGCCGGCGACGTTCGGCGTTCCTCCGTGATGGCGATCGGGTGCGGGGAGGAATTCGACCGTATCGGCAGTCACTCGCGCAGCATTGCCTCCTCCGGGCACGTACGGCGGTGCTGCATCGAATATCGTGCGCGGACCAAACAAAAATCCAGAGCCAAAAGGTGCATACGCCTTGTGCCCTGCACCAGCCAGAAAATCGATGTGCTCGGGGTGCCCATAAGGTTTGACGTCAATAACGCGATGGGCCAAAAGCTGCGCCGCATCCACCAGCAAAAGCGCCCCGTGCTCATGCGCCAGACGTGCAATCGCACCCAGGTCCGTAAGCAATCCCGTGACATTCGCGGCCCCGGTCACCGCCACGAGCTTCACGCGCTCGGCTCGAAGAATCTCCTCGAGGTGCCCCATGTCGAGCACTCCATCCTGACCAATGCGTGCTCGAAGGACTTCCCCTCGCCGGCGGTGCGGCAAGTCATTCGAATGATGCTCCATTTCGGTAGTCAAAACTTTGCCGGGCACATGCGCCATCACGTGACTCGCCAGGTCAATCGCCTGCGTCGTATTCGCGACGATACAAATGGCCCCTCGAGTCAGGTCAGCGCCAATGAATTTCGCGACATCACCAAGCGCTTCCTCGTATCGCACTGTCGCGCGTCGAGACAACAAATGTGCCCCTCGATGCACGTTGGAATACTCGTGCTGCAAAAAATCCGCATATGCCATCACGACCGATCGAGGCGCATGCGTCGACGCCGCATGGTCCAGGTACACGAGCGGCCGCTCTTGTCCCCCGAGCACCGGTACCGTTCGCTCCACAATGGCAAATTCCCGTCGCACGCTGGGCCAATCGACTCGATGCAGATCATCCATGGCGGCCATGTCCCCCCGTTGGCGCTGAGTGTCAAGCGCATTTTGACGGTTCAGAAGTTCAAGACATAACGGTGCGCAGTTCACTATCCTTCGTGAAATAGGTCAAACACGAGGAGGAACGATTGCCCCGCATCATGCGCAACACATGCTCGAGAAGCTTTCGTCGCTCGACAGCAGATTCGACTTCTAGCAAGGGCTTGCCCAAACATTCGTCGGCCGCATCGGCCAGCAGAAATCGCGCCCGGCCCAGCAGCTCAGCAAATGCCGCGTCGCGTTCGGTCACGTTTCCAGAATCCTCCTCGGCAAGCCATAGGTTTACCCAAGCACCGATCCGCGTCGGATTGTCACGACAAGCGGTTTTCAGATCGGTTACTGCTGCCCGAGGATCCCTGGACAACCGTAATGCTTCCCCGCGGTACGCCAAAAGCGTCGGACCAACGAGCAACGGAGCCACCTCGATGCTTCGCCGAAAACTGGCCAGAGCTGCTTCGATATCGCCTCGCAAATACTGCACTGCCCCCATGCCAATGTACAGCCATCGCGCACGTGGGTTTTTCGCCAAACCGCGCTGAAAGTCCTGAGCCGCTTCGTCATACCGCCCGAGCCACAACAGCACCTCGCCTCGGTACGCGTCCGGATGATGAGAACGAGGATGCTCTTGCGCGATAACCTCAAACGAGCTCAGCACCTCGTCCGGCGATACATACAGAATCTCCCATTGTGCCGTTTTGGCTCGGTGCCGAGCCGAACGACGAATCTCGAGCGGTCTCAGCATTTTCGTATTCGGATCGACATACGTGAGCGCGGACGAACGATTCCCATGTGTCAAGCGTAGTAGCTCTTCGGGGCACTCCCGAGCAAGCAAACGCAAGCGCACTGATCGTGGAGCTGCCAGCTCGCCTTCTTCTTCGCGAAAGTCATCGCCCAATTTACGTGCAATCGCAGTAAAATACGTTTTGGGTAACTTCCACAGCATGCGGGCGCCGATCTTTTCAGCGTGCGGTAGTGCTCTTGCTACCGCTGGCCAATACGGTGGAGGATGAAATGCCGCCGCATGTGGATCTTTCCCCATGGCCGTGAACTCTTCAATACTCAAAAATCCCCACGCTTGCCGGCCCAAGGCCACGAGCTCCAAGTCGACGAGCCAGTTTTGTGCTTCGCTGCCCGCATGTTTGGCAGCCAAAAGATCTCCCAGCGCTCCGCGAAAATCCCCCGCCGCTCGTCGCGCCCGTGCCCGAAGCAAAAGCGCCTCGGAATCGGTCGGAGCATGAGCCACCACGGCATCGAAACTCGCGAGCAAGCCATGCGGATCATCGCCGCGAAAAAGCTTGGTCGTGGCCAATGCAAGCTGCCCACGGGGGTTGTCCGGCGATAACGCGACCGCTCGCTCGGCATGGTTCACGGCCGCATCCATTTGTCCCGAATAGAGCGTCAAGAATGCCAGCTCGACATAGGCTTGGGCAAACTTGGCATCGAGCAGCGTTGCCTGGGCAAAGCAGTGTTTTGCTTGTTCGAATGAATGTATCGATAGGAAAACTTGCCCTGCATCGGCATGTACCCGAGCGTTGGCTCGACCTGCAATCATCGCGCGATGAGCAAAATCGTTTGCTGCATTCGCCTGACCTCGAAGGGCAGCAATGGACGCACGCCGCAGCAGAATCGCCGGCTCTTGAGACAACCCTTCGTTGGCCTTCGAGCCATTCGCGAGACAATGCTCGGCGCCCGCCAAATCTCCGAATGATTGCAATGATTCTGCAGCTCGCTCACGCACCGCGGCAGAGGAAGCATCGAGCGCCAATGCGCGATCGATAAACGCACGGCAAGCTTTGATCCTCCCCGCTTTGCGCGCCATCTCGGCCCGCTGCAATGCAACTTCAGCCTTTTTGTCGCCTGTAGCCAATCTTTCGGCCCGCTCCGCCCACGTATCCGCAAGACGGTAGTCCCCAAGCTTATGCGCAAGGCGCGCTGCTTCGATCGCCCGGCGGCGGTCGGACACGCTGGCAGGATCGACTTGGCGGAGTGCTTGCCATGTTGCGCGTGGTCCCTTGCCGTGCATTGGCGTGCGCATTACCACGACCGTCGTGACGCGTCGAGAGACGTCGGTCGTTTACACGGTAGTTCATTTCGTGCGATGCTCGGTCGCAGGAAGAGCCGCGCCGGCTCGATGGGAGAAGATCGATGTTCGAGTGGAGTGAGCAGCACCGGCAGATCCAGCAGATGATTCGGCGTTTCGTCGAGGCGGAAATCGCGCCGAAACGAGAAGAGCTCGAGTTCGGGGACCTGCCTCCGTACGACATTCTGCGCAAGTTCATGGAAACGTTCGGCGCAGGCGAGATGGCCAAAGCGCAGTTCTACGCGGAACTCGAGCGCGAGAAGCGTGGCGAGGCACCAAAGGAACGCAAAGCGCGCGAGACGTTTTCCCAAAACGCAGCCGATGCTGCGGCGATGCGGATCATCCCTGTCATCGAGATCTCCCGACACAGCCCGGGAATGATTACGGCGCTCGGCGTTGCCGTCGGGCTTACGGCCGGAGCCATCACGAAAAAGGGCACGATAGCGCAAAAAGAAAAGTACGTTCCGGAGCTGCTCACGCTCGAAAAGGTCGGCGCTTGGGCCATTACCGAACCGGGATCAGGCTCCGACGCCTTTGGCTCGATGCGTTCGACGGCCCGGCGCGATGGTGACGAATACGTACTCAATGGTAACAAGACGTTCATCACCAATGGCCCGTACGCGGACACCATTATCTTCATCTGCAAGCTCGATGAAGGCAATCCGCCCGAACAGCGCAAAGTGGTGACGTTCATTCTCGATGGCGATACCAAAGGTCTTACGCGGTCGAAGCCTTTGCGCAAAATGGGTATGCACGCGTCGCCCACCGGCGAGCTGTTTTTGGAAGACGTGCGCGTCTCCAAAGATCGTTTGCTTGGAGAAACCGAAGATCAACCGTCGCGACAAGGCGCAAAGGATACGTTTGCCACGGAACGTACGGGCGTCGCTCCCATGGCGCTCGGTATCGTGGAACGGTGCCTGGAGCTGTGCACGGAATACGCCAAGACGCGGGTTCAATTCGGAAAGCCCATTGGCGAGTTCCAGCTCATTCAGTTGAAGCTGGCGAAAATGGTCGTCGCGCGGACGAACATTCAAAACCTCGTGTTCCGGCAAATCGAGCTGGCGGGGTGGGGTCGAGGCATGGACCTCGCCGAGGCTTCCGCATGCAAGCTGTATAGCGCGCAAGCGGCCATGGAGGTTTGTCTCGAAGCAGTGCAACTCTTCGGCGGCAATGGCTACATGTCCGAATTCCGCGTCGAGCAACTCTGTCGCGATGCCAAGGTGCTCCAGATCTACGGCGGCACCGACGAGATCCAAATCTCGCAGATTGCGCGATCGCTGCTGAAGTAATTCGCGGTCATCGATTCACGAGTCACGATGGCGTGAGGCCCTTCGCGTAAAACCGCCCCGAACACCTCGTCGGCTCCAAATACATAGATCCACCCATCGCTGATCTTTGACGGATTTGTGCTTACGGCCAGTGCATTCGGCGCGTATACTACGCGCTGAGAGGACTGGAACGATGCGCAGGCGTGACTTTTTAGATGCAAGCATGGCCGCTCTGGCGGCGGGATTGGTGCCCGGACAAGCCCTTGCCGAGACAAGTTCGTTGCTTCAGCACACCACGCAGAACCTTGGAACGCCAACGAATTTGTTCGACCGGCTGATCATCCCGACGAACATGTTCTTCGTGCGCAGTCACTTCGGTCCTCCCATGCTGGACTTGGCGCGTCCGCTGCGTATCGACGGTCTTGTCGATCGCGCGCTCACTATCGCGCCGGATGGGCTTCGCAAATTCGAGGAAATCACGGTCACTGCCGTGCTTCAGTGTGCAGGTAATGGTCGCGCACTGCATCGTCCGAGTGTTCCTGGAATTCAATGGGTGCACGGCGCAATGGGACAAGCCACATTTACCGGTGTGCGTCTTGCGGATGTGCTGCGCGACGCGGGCGTGGCCAAAGACGCGGCGTACGTGCATATCGCGGGCGCCGATATTCCCTCCAAGCCCAAAGTCCCGACGTTCACACGCAGCATTCCGCTTGCCCGCGCAATGGATCCCAGCACCTTGATTGCGTACCG
>CAZETM010000404.1:0-8551 GCA_964514885.1 uncultured Polyangium sp.
GCTCGTGAGAAAAAACGGGTCAGGTGGGTGAAAGGTCGTGAGAACTGACAACCAGTCCACTACGCTGTGCATTGCGTGAAGATAGACCCGCTTTTCCAGTCCCGGCTCGAGGAAGCGTTGAGGCAGCTTCGATGGGAAATCAATCCCGAATTCCTTCGCGGCCACGACGCTGACTCCAGGAAAACAACCCACATAGATCTCGTCGTCGGGCGGCGAGGTATAGGACAGGGATCCGTCCTTGGTCGCCTCGAGCTTCTCGGTCGGGAAGAGGCTTCGAACGAGCGCCGAGGAGGCTTCTCTGTCGATCGTCGGCGCCGCCGCGAACGACCGGGCAGCATCATCTTCAACGTACGCGATCATCCATGTCTTCGCACCCATGGGTCACCTCGACTTCCGGAAACGTTTCCCAATGAACGATGGCTCGACACAACAGGTTCCGTGACAACGCAGCAACGCACGGCAAAGGTTCCGATCGAGAACCGTTATACACGCCATCGAACTACCAGTTCTTCGTCGTTGTTGTGATGTCGTTTTGCGCTCTGCCGTTAGGTCGCGCCGAAGATTCGCTCTCGATGCCAACTCAAACAGGGAACATGTTTGGCGTCCACGGTTCTGAGCCTAAGGCCATCTTGCAAACCAAGACTCTTTCTCTGGGTCGCTGTAAGGTCGCCGCTAATCAGCAACTCGCCGGAATCAAGGAATGAGATTAGCGCGGCGTCAAAAAGCAAATCGAGTGTTCCAAGCAGCAGGAGGCCGTTATAGGGATCCAGTCGCTCGGCGTTCGATGAGTATCGCCACGGCTTGATATGAGACGCGCGAAGAACCTGAGGAAGATCGCACCCCGTTACCGCGCATGATTGCCAAGCGTTGAGAAGCGCCTGCCGAAATGCCCCCTGCCCGCGGCGCGCTTCTATGACAGCCTCACGGGTAGTCTGGTCTAGAACAACAAGTTCGCTGCTGGCCGCACGAATATCGTCTTCGATCTCGGAGTCCACCCCGGGGCGCGAACGTGAAGTACGCACGCTCGACTCACTCAACCTTCGAGTTAGAGCCCTGAGACGGTCGGCAAACGCAACTCCCGCAGTTTTCATGCCGCGAGGATAGTTTGCCCATTTGAGGTCTGGCATCATTTCGCGAATGGTTTCCAAAGATATTGATGGTCTGATGAGCACCACATCTCCGAGATCCGCCCTGTACTTTCCATCAGAATCGAGCGCCGGCCCGGTCGCGACCGTCGCGTTGGCGATAAAGCCGCTTCCATGCAGATAAACAAGGACATCGTCTCCGACTTCGGCGGACTTAGGAACGATCCAGCCGACTGTCTCCCGTCGGTCCGACTTCAGTTCATCCAGCTCAATCGCATCTTCTTTCGAAGATTGAACAATATGAAGCTCACTCATCGAATTCCTCCAAAGGGATTCAAACGATAGACGTCCGCGTTCGGCGGCCCCGAGCGGAGGCATGAGAAGCGGCGCGACGCAGGATTCTTGGCAGGCACCTACAGCCCTCGAATTCGTTTCGATTCGAGAGCTTTCGCCGCCTCCTCGGGATTGCGCCAGCGGATGATCGTCCCGACGATTCGCGTTCCGGAGACAGTCGCAAACCCGCTGCTGTCCGGGGTAAAAACGTAATGGGACGTCTTGCCGCCCCAGGTGACGTCCAGGAGCGCGTCGCCGCCAATTTCAGCCGCGGTTCGACGCAGCTCATGCATTGCGTCGTTTACCGACCGATAAGCATTATTGGGGACCTCGATCGTGGCGATCGGGTCGAATTCGGGAAGCGGCCCGTCAGATTGAACAATCGAAATTCGCTCGGGTAGCACGCGTTGCGCAAATGCCGAACGAACCAGAGATACCTTCGGCGTGGCACAGGCGGTGAGCAGGATTGATAGGGCCATTGTTGATAGGGTAGTTCGAACGAATCGCATGATGTTGTACTTTCTCCGTGCCGCCTAACGAATCAAGCTAAGCGGCCCCGCCTGCGCCGAGGCGCTGAACGAAGCCGAGATAGCGAGAAGTTGAGAGAGAGCGGAAGATAATCCAGGCGGGGTCCGACTTGAGCGCAGGGTTAGGCCTGGGATGTGAGACGAATTTGTCATTTGATATCGATGGAACCTATAGCATAGGTGCCACCCACCAAATCGTACCCGAACTCAAAGTAAGATGGCGGTAACAACATTCCGGTTGTTAGTGGATGGGTACCACGAAGGCGCCAGAACGAGTCACTTCGACACTCTTGTATCTGGTGACCGGCGAGGGCGACACGGACGAGTTTCTGGATTCCTGATGAGGCAGGCGGGAAGAAAACTTGCATCCCGGCGGAGCCAACGCCACCGGTGATCGGGCCAGTCGGTATGCATTCCGCGATGACAGAAAGCCCTTTAGCCTCTATCAATCCGCGCCATTTGCCATCAGCTTTTTGTGAAAGTTCCACCTTGCCGTATGACGCGTAGTACCCCTTGTGCTTCATGTACTCAACATATGCGTGATCAGGTAGCCAGAATTCTAAAACTTGAAAGGGATTTCCTGGCCCTAAATCCACTGATGAATCGGAGGACGCAACTCGAGCAAACCAAAGAGCAGCGGCCCCATCCTTTGGCCACTTGGGAGACCGCCCATCAATCGTAAATGTGCCCATTCGGACGATCTCCAGGAAGGAGACCCCCCACTGTCCATGGGCTGAATGCTTGGTTAGATAATTAGTTGCCCAAGAGACGCCATTTGTGGACAACTCCCTAATGGTTATGAATCGTAATGATTTTGGGAGAATTTTAGTGAACGCTGCGGGATTGAATGCGAGATAAATGACAATCTCTTCTGGTTGGGCCACAACCCAATGGGTTTGCGCACCACTGGGAAGACTAGGTATTTGAGCAGTGGCTTCGGTTGCCGCCAATATGGCGAGTGCGAGGGTTGTTACGAACCAAGGCATTTTCATTGGCTACCAGAGAGGCCTAACGCCCTGTCGTTCAGCGGCCCGACGCAGCCGCGGAATGTAGTGGCGCGCCGCCCGCTGGGGGGCGGTGGGCTTCTCGGGTGCGGGCGGCGTGACAAGGCCAGAATGCACGGGAGACAGGTTATCACATTCGAGATTTGCGAAGAAAGGCGGAGGGTCCGCTGCAACGACTTGTTAGGCCGCTCGTGGCAACGCCGCTTGGATTCAATCATTCGATTGTCGACCATAACTTACGACGAAGTTCTTCAACGCTAACGTTGGTCGTTTCGGTCTTGTCTGTCTGCATCGTAACAATGCGGAAAAAGCGCGAGCCAATCTGCACCACGCCCACTCGCAGGCCGCAGTTCGGAATTTTAATCATCTCTCCAGAGCAATCCCAGGTCGGCCTGCCGCGGCGCATAGAGAAAGACCCACCCGTGGCAAACGACATGTGCTCTACGGTAGCGGCGACGAAACCACCCACATATTGCTGGAGGCTAACTCCAGCAATGTCTTCCATGCCAAGAACCACATTAACCGGCCCAGAGTTTCGTGAAAAAATGTAGACAGTCTGCTTGAGTTCATTCTGAGTTGAAGTATTTGTCCAGGAACCGCCGATGGACGTCGAACGGCCCGTCCATGAATTCTGCCATTGGTAATCGAGAACTGGAGCTGGCGGAGGGACTTCTTTGCGCGGAGACATGGGTAATGGCTTCGCTGGCGACCTCAAGAGACCGACACCGCTGAGAAGCGCGATGAAAAGGAGGCCAAATATGAATACGCGGACCGGTCTCGGATTGGAAACATACACTCGGGTATCCGCATCATCGTCATAGCTTGTAGGCTTCCCGTCATGAAGCCTCCGAGACTGAAACATCAAGGTTCCCAGGTAGACCAATGGAAAACCTAGGGCTAGCCCTGAGTACCAAAGCGCAAAGTTGCGTGAGAGGTACGCTGGTAACGTTAGTCTTTCGCGACGGAGCGAGCGTACCTGGAGGCCTAGGAGGGCCTTTCCAGGCGTGTTAGAGAACACCCTGTAAACGATCGCATCGACCACGAGGGCAAAAGGAATGCAGATCATTCCGAAGAGAAGTTCTCCACCGGCTGATTCTGGAAGGGTCTTCTGAAGAATGTGCCTGGTCGCTGTTTGAAAAAGAATGGTGCCAATAATCCCCACCAAGAATGATTCCCACCAAAGGTCGAAGATCCGAGCGAAGAAGCGAGGCCACCTGGTTGCGAGTCGCGGGCCAGGAAGGAGCTGTGTCGTCGAGGGTAATAGAGGAGCCGGGGCTTCTTCTGCCGCCTCTGTTTGAGGCGGGGGCGCCGAGCAAGAAGGACATGCGAGTTGGATTGATGTGATTTCGTCACCACAATAGGAACACTTCTTGCTTTGCAGGATCATTGCCTACTCCTTGCTTGCTGGGGGTAGGGTCGAGCGTGCGGCCGAACGCCTCGGTATTCAGCGGCCCGACGCAGCGGGAGACGTAGCGGCGCGACGCCCGCTGGGGGCAGGCGGGCCGTTCGGGTGCGGGCGGCGTGACGCGGGTGGAAAATCATGAACTTTGTGTAGCAATCCTTGCCTTGACCGCCACATGCGGATGGTCCGATGCAATGGGTTGTTAGGCCGCTTTGCCGATGGACGGCAAATCGGAGTATTCAAGGAGCGCGATACGGCACACGCGACATGACAACGTCTACGGTGTCTGGATAACCGTATTTTCGAAGCAGCCAACGCACCGACCGAATGGTATCAGCGTGACGTAACGTGGGCCCGACCACGACACGCAGCAAAGGAAGTGGCGGCACCTTCTTGGATTCGGCTCCAATCTCTGGTGGAAGGGACAGCCGGATGAAGGGCCTCGGCGCAGCCGAAGAAGAGCGAAATTCCATTTCTGTGTACGGCGAGGCGAAGGGATCGAGGGGCACAATGGCCACAGCTCGCCACTCCTTTTCGTGCTCAAAAGCCTCATCTTTGAGTCGGATGAAACAGAGCTCCAGCGGCGAAACGAGCATTGGCGCTACCGCCGCCATCTTCGGGTCGATTTTCGTGTTCTCCGCCATGTTCTTGCACGACCTGGCAAATGCGTCTACGAGCGGGTGCCCGGGGAGCGGCGCTCCGTACAGAACCTTGAAAAAGAATGCGCTTGGAAGTCTTGCAAGCTGGGCAATTCTGGGACCATCGAACTCAAGCGCATAGCCTCCGCCTGCGGCGGCATACGGCGACCACATACTGAGTAAATCGCTGCCTTCACAGAAGCATGCAACGAAATGTGCATTCTGATCAAATCGACTCTTCAAGTATTCTCGCGCCTCGGCAATCATTGTCGGGACTATCGTGCCTGGATATAAGTTTTCCTGAGTTTGGAAAAGCTTTTCCAATTGGTCTGCGGCAAACGATCGCTCCGAGGCATCGTTCAGATATCTAGATTCAGTCGCCCAGATGCGACGTTCACTCAAAATTCCCTTCATCCCCTCGAACGTCGTGTAATGCGCGAGGGGGCTCGTCGGGGAATCGCCAAACGGCATCAGACCAGCTTCGAGGCCTCTTCTGAGTTCATCTTCGCCATGGCCGACGAGTTCTTCGCCCATTTATCACCTCGGCGTTGCGACGCAGCACGACCTGAGCGGCCTAACGCCCTGGTGTTCAGCGGCCCGACGCGGTTTGACTGGCACCCGTTGAGTTTAGCACGAATGAATTTGGCAGCCACATGCGGTGGGTCCGCTGCAAAACCTTGTTAGGCCGCGCTTTCGCGAAAATTTTATTTTTTGGCGTCCGGCGCGAAGCCGACCGAACCGACGGGTCTCGATGGCCAAAACCTGTTATGCCATTCGATGCAGTACGATATTTCTGCAAACGCCAGGCGTAGATTTCCGGTATCAAGCTTTGGATGCAGATCACTTGGATCGTCGAACTTGATCGGGCCCGAGAGTCTCTGTTGCAGGTTATCGAGATCGGATGTACTCATTGCACGAAGATCCCAAATTCTCAAGACGCCGGCTTGCGCGCCCTCCAAAGGCTCAAATACAGATCTTACAAAATAATGAGCGCCATCGCGAAGGCAAACCTCAAGGCAGAATGGCGGCAGATCGATGTCCCTGAGAGAGAAAAGCCACTCGACAGTGTTCTTCATAGGTCCCCTACACCAACTTTCGTCGTTTCAAAAGAGCCTCTTCTTCTCTTGGGCGCTCGCGGTCTCGATCTGTCGAATCATTGGCATGTAATCGAATAGAATGCCGCAGTTCAGCTTTTTCGAACCAGCGTTATCGGTCACCCAATACGCCGCCCGTATGTCACCCTGTTTCCATTTTCCAGAGGCGAGATGGGCATCCTCGGTCGTATCGATGACGGTTCCGTATTTCTCCGCCATCTGCGATTGAATCTCCTTCTTCAACTGGCTCAAATCATAGGCTTCCAAAAGGACGGTGTATGTAAACAGTTTGTCGTCGAAAAATCCATATTCGACCCTGGCTTCATGACCCCAAATATTCATATCCGACTGGGCCAAGGAACGATATCGCTCTTTGCTGAGGAACGTTGGATAAGTAAGAATGCGGAGGAAGGCCCACTCGTCGGATCGCTGCAACTTCGTGCTATTGGCGCGTTCGATCTCTGCGGGCTGCATTCCCCATGTGGAATTCAAAAACGCTTTCTCTCGCGAGCCAGTTGAATAGGGCCAAAGGGCTCTACGCGCTAAGAATTTATTGCCATACAACGCTCCCGCACCGAGGCCGATTGCCAGTAGGAGCGCGGCAATCCATTTAAGAACTCGATTCACTTCTACCTCCCTGGGGCTGCCGCTCGGAGCCCTCTGTGTTTTTCGGTCGAGCCTCGTCGGCCTAACGCCTGTGTTCAGCGGACCGACGCAGCGAGAAACGTAGCGGCGCGACGCCCGCTGGGGGCCGGCGGGCTTCTCGGGTGCGGGCGGCGTGACGCGGTTGAAGAATCATTGACTAAGTGTAGCACTCCTTACCTTGACGACAACATACGGATGGTACGCTGCAACACCTTGTTAGGCCGCGTTCGACGGTCACTAGCCGGAGGAGTTTACGATGATCGACGGCACCAGCAAACCATCTTTGAAGTCGTACGACATCACAGCAATCTTCTGTTCGCCGTTGATTTCAAATACGTCACTCACGAAAACACTCGTCACCTCCTTGCCACCGACTTCCCGAAAGGAGTGAAAGTGCAAGGCAACATTCTCGACGGTCCGCCAAGTGCGGACCGACGCACTAACCTTCGCAAGGCGCACAGTACTGCCTCGTCTGGTCACAACGCTGAGGCCCGGCGTTTGCACGGTTACGTCGTGAACTTGTTCAGAAGCGATCGCATTCTTCAAGATTTCGTTATAGATGGGCCGCAACCAACCGAGATCGATCACCGTCTCGACACTCACGAGTTGACCGCTCGGATCCGTGATGCCAGCGGCCGTTGGCGAGGTTGCTCGCGAATGCGTGATTGGCAAGCCTGATTCGGCCACGAGCACGAATCGCGAAACGTTCCACTGGAGCCATTTTTTTTCGAACGATCGCGGCTCCATCCAGTTGGGCCAGTTGACATGCCCCGTTTCCTCGAGAACGAGGGCATCGATCTTGTTGAAACGAGCCTTTCCACGGGCTGCTTCGGAAAACCCATTTGAACTCACAATTACGGCCTTGCTTATCCCGCAGTCGCCACATTTCGTCACAAACGCGTCGATTTCGGCCACATCGATCGGGCGGCTCCAGTCTTTACACTCTACCGCCACGAGTAGCGGGCCGTGCGTGGCTGGAACACGAACCAGGATGTCGAATTGCCGCAGGTCGCCCGTCGTGCGATCTGGCAGTTTGGCATCAAATTCGACCGGGACAGACGGATCGAGAAGTCTTTCGATGGACTCGACTACGCGCTCGAAGCGTCGACCATCGGATTTTGTGTTGGTCATCAGATTCGCGGCCTAACGCCCTTGTATTCAGCGGCCCGACGCGGCGAGAGCCATAGCGGCGCGGCGCTCGCAGGGGGATGGCGGGCAGTTTTGGCTGCGGGCAATGTGACGCGGGTGAAGGGTCATGAACTTTGTGTAGCAATCCTTGCCTTGACTGTAATGAGCGTATGTCCTATGCAGCAATCTGTTAGGCCGATCCTCACTTGCCAAACACCTCTAGACCGCTGCGGCGCTCGAAGAACAGCGGACTCTCGGAACCGCCGGTGACCAAGGAACCGTTGGGGTTTATGGCAGAACCATCGGACCACAGGCTCATAGCATCTGAAGACAAGAACGTGGCGAACAGCCCGTTCTCTCGCTCTCCTACGCCGCCCTCTGGCGAGTCAAAGAACCGCACCGTCAGTGGATCATCGGACAAGTTCAGGACGAAATAGCCCTCAATGACGATCGGATGCTTCAGCGCTCTCGACCGCCTTGACGCGAAGTCGAGTCGGAATTCATCCCGAGGTCCGAGTCGCATGCAGAGCGAACCGATCGGGTTCTCGGAGAACCATTCGCCTCTGATTTCCGGAATCGCGCCATCGATTGCATACAGCCTCGCCGAACTCCCTAGAAGAAAAGCAACCAATAGCCAGAGTCACTCCTGTCCAAATTAGCTCCCGACTCCCGGTAAAGAAAATCGCCGGTTCCTG
>CAZETM010000405.1:0-8537 GCA_964514885.1 uncultured Polyangium sp.
TGGACCGGCCGCTCCACAAGCCCCGAAACGAATGGGGGGACCTCCGTCAAAATCCGGAGGAGGCATCGGACCGGCGCCTTTGCCGCGCATTTCTACGGCCACTGAGCCGTCCCATCCGGCTCCCGTCGTGCATGCCGCTCCTCCAGCGCCACCTCCAGCTCCGGCAGCGCAACCGGCCGTTTCTGCGGCTGGCCGAGTCGCGACGGTCACGGCTGTACGCGTCGCGTTGTTCGGACGGGAAGGGGACATGCGTGTTCTTGCGCTTGCGCCAGGCTCGGCAGCGCCTCCAGGCACCGTGACGGCGCTGCTCGTGCCTACCTCGGAAGCTGACGCCGCCGCACTCGCCAAGCTTTTTGGTCTGTAGCCTCAACCTTGGAGCAGCCAGTCATGTCCGAAGACCGCATCCCGCCCAAACGCATCCGAGTCACCCGTCTTCAGGAGACGCAAGTCGACGCTCTCGTGCACGTCGAGCAAGCGTGCTCGGCGATGTATCACGAGCGAGGGTTCGATGCGGCCGAGGTGCCTGTGCGCACATTCGCCGACATCGCGCATTTGCCACGATTTCACAACGTTTACGTTGCGGAAGCGGACCATGAAGTCGCGGGGTACGTGGCTTGGCGCGACGAGTCTCCGGGCGTGGCGTACATCGAAGAGCTGTCGGTTCATCCAGACTTTCAGCGCTTCGGAGTCGGGTCGAAGCTGCTGGAAATGGTCGAAGAAGACGCAGTTCGCGCCGGTTTGGGCGATCTCGTGGCGAAAATGTTCGAAAAAGCCACGTGGGCAGCCGCTTTTTACGCAGTTCAGGGCTTCAAGCAGCTCGGCACAGACGCCAGCGCGAAGGCTCAAGGCTGGGTCGAAGAACGCTCCGGCGGCAGGCCGCTGACGCGACCAGGCGAAGTCGTGATCTGGAAGCCGCTTCGAGCGCAGTGAACGCGACGCGTTCGTTCGTCGCGTCGATAATTCCCAACCAAAACTGAAACCACGTGAACGCGCGGAGCTGATCCGCGTGCAGGCCGTCGTGCGCGTCGAGCTGGTCGAGTTGTCGAGCTGGTCGAGCTGGCGGTCAGCCATGCTCGGATCGGCATGCCCGAACCGGTCCGTAAACGTTTAGTTGACATAATGTATCTTATGCGAAGTTCTTGAACGGCGAAAGTAGGGGATTCGCAGCGGCAAATTGCTCACCGGCGCCGAGTTCAGATCTGTGCCCGGCGTGTTTTGAAAGGACGACGAGATCTGGACCCTCGCTCCGCGCGCGTAAACGCGCGCTCGCGAGCCTGGTTTACGTTGGGGGCTCGCAGGCGGCCCTCCAGGTACTTTTGCTTCGCAAAAGTACGGGCCGACTGCTCTGCCCCCAAACCCCCGGGATCGGATCTGACCGGCGCCTAGGTCACAGGTGATTATGCGCCGCAAGCCCCCGGGATCGGACTGGAGGCCTAGGTCACAGGCGATTATGCGCCGAGAAAGTGGCGAAAATCCTACGCTTGTAAGCGCAACAATAAAGCACGCCGTTACCCCAGTCTGCTCGACGCCTCGATCCTCGCAGGACTCCCTCTCCACCAGCGGCACGTTGTGCCGCGCCCGTGGAGAGGGCCGGGGTGAGGGGCCCTACTCCGTCGAGCCCGCCGGCATCCTCGGCGGCGCGATCGTGATCCCCAACAACGTTCCACCGTTGTCCAACACGAACGCCCGTAGCCCATGCGCGCCCGGCGCCATCGCAAAGCTCGCTCCCGGCAAAATGCCGTCGATTACGCCACCATTCGTCGGCGAAAACATAAACAGCCCGTACCGCGACGTTCCCACAAGCAACGCTCCCGCCACCGGTACCGGCGCCGTGATGCCACCTTCAGGCAAATTCCGCCGCCAAAGTGTCCGCCCATCGTTCGGATCCATCGCCCAAAGGCCCGTCAATCCCGACGCCGCAAACAATATCCTCTGGCCAGCCACCGTCCGCAGCGGCCCTTGATGCGGCGCATGCTCCGGCTGCTCCCACATCACCAGCTCCGTCACGCCCGTGGCTTTTTCGTTCACCCACGCCCGTGTGCCGTTCTCCGCATCAAGCGCGAACACGCCACCCGCGTAACTCCCCACAAACACCACGTCGCCCGAGGAAATCCGCGCCACCACCGGCGTCGTGTCCACATCCAAATACCGCGCTCGCTCGCCATTCGAAGCCGCCTCGGCCTCAGCCGCCAAATCCACGATCGGCCACTGCTCCGAACCATCCTCGATGTCGTACGCCATCACGACACCATCGGAAAACGCCGCGTAAATCTTGTCTCGACCCAGCGCCAACCCCGCGTATCCCGAAATCTCCATCCCAAACGCCGGCGTTCGATGCTGATGCCACTTCAGCGCCCCAGTCGACGCACTCATCGCCACAATCGTGTCGTTCGCGTTCATGACGTACGCCACACCGTTCCGCAAAACAGGTCGCCGCATCACTTCCGCGTTCGTCGCAAACCGCCACAACAGCCGGCCGTCACTCGCCGCTACCTTGTACAACGCTCCGTCGTTCGACCCGAAATACAGCGTATCTTCCGATGCATCGTAAAGCGGCTCACTCTGCACCGGCCCAAGCGTCTCGAATCGCCAAAGCGTCGAACCATCCTGCGCCCGCAAACAGTACATCCCGTTGTCGCTCGACCCGATGAAAACGCGACGCCCCTCGATATCAAGTGCCGGCTGACCGCGCTCGTACTGCTCCGTTTGCTTGCGCGACTCCGAAGTCACCGTTCGGCGATACGACACGGACAACGTTCCACCAGGATGATGAAGCCACGTGGGAACTTGAGGCGTAGCCGGAATACCCGACGTTTCGCATCCGAGCGCGCCAGCGACGCAGGCCAACATCACGCCAATTTGCGCGATTCTGCGCGTCGCGGTGGTCACTCGAATCATTGCAAAAACCTCAGGGCTTCGGGGCCTCGGGAGCCGGAGCTTGTTGCTTCTGCAACGCTCGACGAGCCATGTCCTGCAGCTCCTCGGGCGTCGGCATCTTCGCTCCAGGCGGCGGTTTCGCCGGCGCAGCCACTGCACTCGGATCGATCTGCGCCAGCAAATCGCCCACCGCTCCCTTGAGGTAATTCAGCGGCTGAGGTTCCGGCGTCGGCGTCGATAGCTTCGTATTGAGCGGCTCGAGCAGCTCTTTCGCCTTCGCCTTGTCGCCCTTCGCAAAGCTCACCCGAGCTTCGTGATACGTCGCGAGCTCTTTGTATCCTTTGAGGTCAATCGATCCGAGCTCCTTGAAGCTCGCGAGCGCTCCATCGAGATCGCCTTTGCCTTCTTTCGCAAACGCGGTGCCTTCGACGGCTCGACCTTTCACGTCCGGATCTGCGGCAGCTAGCGGCGAAGCGAGCACCTCGGAGTACGACGCGATCGCCTTGTCGAAATCTTTCTTCTCGAGATACGCGCCGCCTTGACCGAGCTTCGCCAACAGCGCTGCACCCGATCCACCGTGCTTTTCGATGACGCCGCCAAACGCATTCAGCTCTGCATCGGCTTGTTCAGCCGACGTCTTGAACACCTTGCGCGTGTCGTATTCCTTCTCGTCGTCGGATCGTTTGTCCTCTTCGACCACGACGCCGCGATCGGCAGCAATGCCCGCGGCAAGCTTCGACGACGCTTCGGCCGCGCCCTTCTCGACGCGCGACATGTAGAAGAAGTACCCACCCGCTCCAACGATACCGGCAAGCACCACCCACTGAATGATCTGCAGGTTGGACTTGAGCCACGTGCTGATCGCTGACCCGCGGCGCGCGAGCGCATCGTCGACCAGTTCACCCGCATCGAGCGAGCTTGCAACAGGCTCACGCTCTGTCGCTGCAGCTTGCTCGCGACGACGCTTCAGCAGCTCCTTCGCACGCGAGTTCTTGTCTTTCGGCGATGTCGTTGCTTCAGCCGTGGTCGCCGCGCCCGAGCGCTTCTTGCGCCGAGCCAACGCTTCTTCGCGACGACGCGCTGCACGATTCGGCTGCGCCGCTTCGGCTTCCGTTTCCTCGGCTTCGCCCTCGGCAGCCGCTTCTTTCGCGTCGCCTTCTGCTTCGTCCCCGCCAACGCCTAGCGACTTCGCGACTCGTTGCGCAGCTTCATCCCGCTCGCCGTCGTCTTCGTCCGAATCATCCGAATCGTCGGCATCATCCGAATCGTCCGAATCGTCTTCGTCCGCTTTGCGCGCCTTGGCTTTCGCCTCGTCACGCTCGTCATCGTCATCCGATGCGTCGTCCGAATCGTCTTCGTCGCGCTCGTCTTCGTCGCGCTCGTCTTCGTCACGGTCTTTTTGCTGCTTATCCTGTCCCGGCACGCCGGGGACTCTAGTCGCGCCTCTTGCGGCGTCAATCAACCTTCGCCGCAATGAGCCAGCCAAAAAGATCTGGACGCTGGCCGCGGAGGTGTCCGAGTGCGCTCAAGGCTGCGGAGAACGCTCATCCGGCGCTGCTGGAGCCGAATTCGACCCGGCCGGAGGCGGCGAACTGCCGTCAAACGTTTCGGGCGTCCATGGCTCGGGCGGAGGCGGCGGAAGCTCCTCCGACAAGGGAACGACCACACACGCGGTGATCTCGACATTTTGCGTCGCGTACACGACAAACTCCACGTAGTCGCCAGGGCGCACACCCGTCGACTCCGGAAGCGTCGTGAAAACCTCGTGAAACGCTTCGCCCGGCGGAATGTGCAACATCGCCGTCTTCTTCGGATCCAGCTCCGGAGCACGGCTCGGCACGAACTCGCGATCCGTTCCCGTACTGCGTCGAGTTCGACCATTTCCCAACCCAAAACGAATCTCGCCAGGTCGATCATCAACCGATCGCGCTCGACAAATCGCACGGATCCCTTCGCCCGAGCCACGCTTCGGCACGACGATGCTGATCGGAACTCCACTGCGCGCGAACTGACGTAGACGCTGCAAATCGCGATCCCTTGGACCTCCAACGAATTTCACGATGTCCGCTTCGATCGCCAAACGAACGCCGTTCGGAAGCGGATCCGGAACGCCCAGCAAACGAATCAACGGAGCTGCCAACTCAGGGCCACCACCCAACGCCACGATCGCTTCTGCGAGAGCCACTCGTGCATGTTGATAACGCTCGGTCGCCAAATGCTCCGCCAACGCAGGCCGCGCTGACTCCTGACCAATCGCGGCCAATGCCGATGCAGCAAACGGCGCAAGACGCACGTCATCGAGCGCCTCGATGAGCACGGTCACCGCCGACTTCGCGCGAACCTTCGCGAGCGCTTGAACAATCTCCTTGGCTCGTTCGAACGGCAGCCGATCCTTTGACGTCGAACGTTTTCCGTACGCTTCACGAAGCCACGCAACCAGCTCCTGCTCCCCTCGCCCATCGCCCGATTCCGCCAACGCAAGCGCCGCAATTCGTCGCCACGTAACATCCGGATCCACCACCAATTCACGCGTGAGCGGCGCGCCTTCTCCCAGTCGCGTCAGTCCCACCGCGCACCATCGACGTACGATGTCGTCTTCATCCCGCACGAGCGCCAAACGCATCGTCGCGGTGACCTCGGCCTGCTTCAGATCGAACAGCACTTCCGCCGCTTTGCGACGAATCGCCACGTCCGCATCGTCCAAGAGAGCCGCGACATCCGGCGCTGCATCCGCATCTCCCGCGATGCCTCGTCGCAACGCATCCGGCCAACCTTTACCTTCAGTCCGCAACCCCGCGATCTCGTAGCGACCATGCGATCCCTCGACACCTCGCAGCTCGGCGCGCATCTCCGCGAGATCAGCCGATCGCATCGCCGACAAATCGCGCGTTTGTCCGGGATCTTTCTCCACGTCGTACAGCGCGCAAGCTCCGATCCTTCGAGCACAAACGAGTCGCAACGGACCACGCGCCAGCATGGTCATCGTGTCGGTTTCCGAAAACGCAAACCCTCGTGCAGCTTCCGGACTGTTGGTGCCCAAAGCAAATGGACCGATGTCCGCTCCTCGCACTCGCGCAGGTCGCGGAATATCCAGCCCCGAAAGCACCGTCGGAAACAGATCCACAATCGTCACTGGCGAACTCACTCGACGCGGCGTGAGCAGCCCCGGCGCATGCAGCACCAAAGGCACGCGCACCTGCTCTTCGTACACCGTCGTGCCGTGATAACGACCGCCGTGCTCTTGAAACTCTTCACCATGATCGGCACTCACGATCACCACCGCGTTCGGGCGACCCTTGCGAATGTTCGCCACGATCTCGCCGATTCCCGCATCCGCCGCAGCGATTTCCGAGTCGTAACGATCAAGATCTCGATCACCGAACGGATGCTCGGGATGCGCTTCGTACGGCTCGTGCGGCTCGAACAAATGCACCCACAAGAACACGCGCTCGTCCTGCTTTACGCCCTCGAGGTACTCGCGCACTTGCTTGGCGCGTAGCGATGCACTGGCAAACTCGACCTTGCGATATTCGAAGTCGAGACCTCGATCACGCAACGTTCCGAAACGCTCGGCATCGATGAAGAACACCGCCGGCGGGTAAAACGCCGCCGTCTTGAATCCGTAACGACGAAGCTGGCCTGCCCATGTTTCGGAATCCGCTCCAAGACCTTGGAGCACGAGCGGGCGAATGTACTTACCCGTCATCAGCGACGTAACCGCGTACGACGTGTGCGGTGTCGGCGTGTACGCACGCTCGAAGACGACGCCTTCCTTGGCCAGCGCATCCACGTTCGGCGTGGTTGCACGCTGATAACCGTATGTGCCCAAATGATCCGCACGCAACGCGTCGACCGTGATGAGCACGATGTCCCGACCGCTCAGATCGAGCGACCTACCCGTCTGCCGCAAACCATCGACACTCGAGCTTTCATCGAGCGGAGGTGGCGGCACCAGAAGCGCAGCGATCTCGACGGCGTTCGACGTAACCGGTGCATGAGACGCATACACGAGCCGCATGTTGTCAGCCGGCGCGATGCGCTCAGCCGATCGATGTGCAACGGCCGAACACCACGCAAACGCTACCAACGCCAACACCACGCGCACGAGCTTGCTCGAGTACGCAGCGATCAGAGTCCGTGGAGCCGGCGAGTCCGCAGATGGTTTGTCCCGCAACGCCTCGAACGCCACGGTGACGAACGGCGCAACCACGAGCGCAAGCAACGCCAGACCACGGTGAAACGCCGGGTACAGACGCGGGAGCACGTATGAGTTCACCAGCGCGATGACGATCTCGATCGCCACGAGCGCGCCAAAGACCCGTAGGGCAAACCGTTTGTCCGGGCGTGCTATGAGCGCACGAGCAAGATACGGTCCGACGACGAACGCCGAGACAAACCCGACGATGCCCACGACCGCGACAAACGCGACGCCAGCTCCACCAGCGAGATGCCGCCCAGTGGAAACACCAACCGCAACCCCTGCCCCGTACACAGCCGCAACGAGCGATAGACCGAGCCTTGCGCCAAGCAATTGCGCATGACGCGCCAGCTCCACGACGACACCAGCCACGACGGCGATCGGAGCTGCTGTCGCAAACGCGATCGGCCACAACGCGTTGAGCGCGAGCATCGGCTCGTATACGCCCACGAACTCGCGACGATGAATCAACGCGACGACGGCGAGCTCGAACCACAAGAACGCGCCGATGACGAGGTAACTGTCGGCAATGCGCCACCCGAGCGGAACGTCTTTGATCCGCTTGCGAGGGCGCACTTCGACAGGATCGGGCTCGGAATTCTTCGACCCCTCAGCCACGGCGCGCTGCTTTTGCCCAGCGCTGCGGCGAGGCGCGGCAGGAGGGACATGTAGTCCGTCCCCACCGAGATCCGTCATGCGTAGGTGATCTCGAGGATCTCGAAGGTGCGCGGCCCGGCAGGCATCACGACCTTCACTTCGTCTCCAACTTCGCGCGCGATGAGCGCACGCGCGAGCGGCGACGAGATTGAGATGCGGTTCAGTTTGATGTCCGCTTCATCGGGCCCGACGATTTGGTACGCGAAGTCTTCGCCCGAATCGACGTTCGAAAGCTTCACCCGTGCACCGAACTGCACCTTGTTGCCGCTGAGCTTCGACGGGTCGATCACTTCGGCACGACTCAGCGTCTGCTCGCAGTACGTGATGCGCGCGACGATGAGCCCCTGACGCTCTTTCGCTGCGTGATACTCCGCGTTCTCGGACAGGTCGCCATGATCGCGCGCAACGCCGATGTCTTTGACCACCTGCGGAAGCTCGATCTTCTTCAGCCGTTCGAGCTCCTCGCGAAGCTTGGCTTGGCCCTCGGGTGTCATCGGCACCCTCTGTTCAGTCATGACCGACCCTTATCATGTTTCGCGCATTGGCGCGGTCGCGCATCCACAATCAAGGACCTCGCCAACGTACGATCCGTCGCGGCAGTGGTCGTCCAGCATCTCGTGCAGCTCGCGCCGCCGCCTTGACGAGCGCTGCAGCAGCCTTCTCGATCGCTGGCACATCAACTGCCGCAACCGATTCATCCAATTTCGCAACCACGTTCGCGCGTCCTTCCGTACCTGACGCACTGTCGTGCTCGACCCTCACGACGAGCGGTAGATCCGCATCCGGAACATGCGCGAACCCACGG
>CAZETM010000406.1:0-8493 GCA_964514885.1 uncultured Polyangium sp.
GGAATTCTGCGCAATCCCGTACCCGTGTCGGCACTGTATGATCCTGCCGAAGCAGGTGTTGGATGGAGGGTGATGACGGGTTGAGAGGTGGATTTGGGGTTGACAGGGCGGCCGTGCTGCACCTCTTGCGCCGCCGACAAACCTGGAGCAAGGTCTGCGCATGGCCTTCGCCGAGCAGTTTGGCTGGGGGCACGCCCAACCAGCATGGCCTACGTGCTTGGCTTGCGACATTGCCCTTTGAGCAGTTCTTGCACTGTCCAGGTGCAAGCGATCCAGACATACCATGTGGACTCTAGTAGGTGCTGGCAGGGATTGGTGCGGCCTTTACGAATAAAATTGTTGAAGAACGCAGAAGCTTGACCAACACGAACATTCATGACTAAGATGTTCCGTGGGAACAAAGTGGGCACGTCCGTTGCTCCTTATACGACGAAGCACATGACTCAACCTGAATACCGCACATCCGATCAGCTCCTCTCGGACCTCTTCCAATCGGAAGGGTTCATTCGTGATATTCGTGCAATCGCCGCTATCGATAACGGCGAGTTCGATCGAATTATGTCCATCGTTGAGCAAGCCGACGGATTCTTAGGTCCTCGTCGGTTTGCAGAACTATTCAACAAACAGGTTCCAAATGAGCAGCGGCAAGGTCTAACCCACTTCGTTTTCAGCTTTGATCGCGTTCGGAAGGCTTACACTGATGATACGATTGACGAGTTTACGGCCCATGCGATATCCTCTCTGCGAGAACTCGACCCACAACCATTTTCACAATCCGAACTAGACGCAGTCATCGTTCGGCTACCTCGAATTACCAAGCCGAAATCAGCGATTGAACGCCACGTGGCTGCTGGCACGATCGCTCGCGAAACTGGAGCGCTTGTCCAAGATTTACGGTTGGTATGCGACTTACGTCCGATTTTCGATGCGGAAGATACCGAAAGTCCGACTGGAATCGTGCCAGTGATAACGCTCAAGATTTCTGCAACGCACATGAGTGGTGATTCGTCGCAATCACAATCGCTCGAATTAAACTTGAATGAGATACAATTGGCTGCTCTGATTGGGGAATCGGAAAAGATACGTAGGAAGCTTCAATCGCTTCAACGCTGGCTGGACGCCAAAGGAATTTCGCACCCCGAATCTTCTATAGAAGACGGAGATAAACAATGACATTCCGCAACGTCTACGAAAATGAGTTCGGCTTGATTGGACAGCAACCCCCTTCTCGGACGGCACCGAGCAAAAAAAGTAGCATCACGGACTCCGATGCGTTTCCCTGGCATAAGCGAGGGTTGCGACGATACGCTCCGGCAGCGCTAAGAGGCTCAGCCCCGCAAGCTGAATGGGAAAACATCGAAAAGCTCGTCGACTTCCGCACTCCGACGGGTGATCAAACTCTGAATGTCCGTGCAAACGTTGAAGCCATCATGCAGGCAATCAAACGGGCGTACGGAGCACATGAGCCAATCGAAGCCATTCGCTCCATTGACGACGCTTGGGGCCATTTGGAAGATGGCTGCAGCCTCGCGGAATCAAGGATGCGAATTCTATTACATAAAGTTGCAACGCCATTGCTTGCTCCTGAGCCGAGCTGGTTCACCGTCGCAATTGACGAGATGATCGCGGATATCGATGATGTCGTCATTCCTCAAAAAACAATCGACTCATGTCGGTTGCTCACACGTGCACTACTCGGAGCGTTGGCGACACTTGAAACCACGGCAAGGATTGATGCAATGCCAAACGGCAGCATCGAAATGCATTGGCAAGGTGCCAATTTGTTAATTTGGGTCATCAGCAATCCAAGTCTTGCATGGCCGGGCGTGAACGTGCGTGTGTATACGCGACCGGATCCAACTTCGCCTCAATTGACTGCGAAAACATTTCATCATGTAAGCGGCGTCATTGACCAGGCACGAAAGCACTTCGACTCGTAATAGTTATGGACTACACGGCATGCCTTGCAAAGGCGGCTCCGCCGCAATACGGTCGTGGCACTGAAGTGGCTCATGGTAGGTTCGTTCGAAATATTGAAGGCGGCAAGAAGAAGGAAGAACGACCACGATACCCAGGCGATACCGAGCCCCCAGAACACGGCTATCGACTCCGACCAGATAAATGGCGCTGGGAGAACGGGCTTTCCGTCAATCAACTTGAATGCCTGGGTGAAATCGGATGCTCTCTTCAGTTCCACCCAGAACCGTCGCGTTACTCTCATGTCGCAACTCTTGATTTACAAGCCCTCGTCGAATGCGTTGGCCACAACCTGATTGCTATTTATGATCCGATTGACGGCACGCCGTCGAACCCTTGTCATTTTAACATCGTACCACCAGACGTATCCCTGCAAGATTTCTACGTAGCCCTGAGGGCTTTCGTCGAGGAGTTTCCACCCACTTTGAGCGATCCCGAAATGCAACGCCGTGCTCGCAACGCAGCCGAGCGACACAAACGCTGTTTCACGCTCATACTCAACGTCACAGCTAACTGCAGTGAAAATTCCGGTGCATAGGCGACAACCTGGAGCAACATCTGCGCATGGCCTTCGCCGACATGAAGACCGACTTCGTTTTCCGTCGCATCTTCGCAACACATCCCGAGTAACGACCTATTGGTTTTCCGAAACCAACATGTTACCGTCTCCCCATCATGCCTCGTCGCGCCATTTTCTTCGCCGCCGCCTTGTCCACCCTGAGCACTTCGTTCGCCGCACAATCCGCCCCGCCCAAGCCCCCCGCAAAACCCGACGCCCCTTTGGCCCTGCCGCTCGGTATTCAACGCGTCACGCTCGACAATGGCTTGCGCGTCGTGATGAACGTCGACCACGCTTCCCCCACCGTCGCCATCGCCGTCACGTACGACGTCGGATCTCGTGACGAAGAGCCCGGTAAAACCGGCTTCGCACACACCTTCGAGCACCTCATGTTCGGAGCCACGAAAAACCTGACCGAAGGCCAGTTCGATGCGCTCGTCGTCGGCCGCGGCGGGTTTCTCACGGCCACCGTCGGAGTCGATTTTACCAACTATTACGAAGTCCTCCCAGAAAACGAATTGGCGCTCGGTTTGTGGCTCGAAGCCGAACGAATGCAATACCTCGAGGTGAGTCCCAAGTCGTTCGAAGCCGAACGAAAGATCATCGAAGAAGAGCATCGCTTGCGGGTCGGAAATTCGCCTTATGGGCGAGCTTATGGGCGCGTGCAGGAGTTGGCGTTCGAGGGTTGCTTTGCTTATGCCCATCCCACGCCCGGAGCGATGGAAGACCTGGGCCGAGCCGACATCTCCTGGGTGAAAGCATTTCATTCGGCACATTATGGCCCCAATACCGCCGTGCTCTCGTTATCTGGCGACTTCGATCCAGACGCAGCCATGTCGCTCGTGCACCGGTACTTCGATGCCATACCGCGTATCAATGCGAAGCCGTTTGTCGAGCCAACCGTTCCCGAACAGAAAACGGAACGGCGCGAAGTCATCAATGACCCGCTCGCTCGAGTCCCCAATCTATCGTATGGATTCGCCCTTCCAAAAGCGCTCACGCGCGAGCACGATGCATTACGATATGCCGCAATGATCCTTGGCGATGGCGAACGGTCGCGTTTACCCGCCTTGTTGGTGCGCGACAAGGCATTGGCAACGACTGCGACGGCCAGCATCGATGATTACAACTTCTTCCGCGGTCCGGGGCTCTTGCGCATGGAGATACGCCTTTCGCAAAATGCAGCGGTGCCCGAGGTCGAACAACACGTGGACGCCATGTTGAGCGATCTTGCCGCGGCTCCGCCATCGACCGAAGAAATGACTCGCGCAAGAAGACGGCTCGAAACAGCGCTCGGCATGAGGTTGGCTTGGATTCGGAATCGCGCCATCGAGCTGGGCAAATATGAAGTAGCGTTTGGAGATGCACGCCTCGTCACGCGAGCGCTCGACCGTATCGGCGCAGTAACGGCCGAAGACGTGCAAAAAGCCGCCGCGAGGTTTTTGGACAAGAATCATCGATCGGTCATTGAATCGCGTCCCGTTCCCGCGTCGCCCGCCCCCGCAGCTCAAGCAACGAATGCCACGGTAGGTGCAAAATGAATCGCGTTCTACGATCTTTCATCTTCACGACTTTGGTTGCCACAGGTTGCGGTGGCACCACGCCGGCGAAAATCGTTACGGCTACCAAAGACAAGCCTGCGCCGGTGCTGCCCGAAGCCGAGCCGCCGGCCCCGAAAGAACCTCCGCCCGGATCGGCTCCTGCACGTCCATTTACGCCTGCGCCAGCCACGTGGGCCGAACTGCCCAATGGGCTCAAGATCGTCAGTCGTCGAGATCGCGCCGTACCGATTGCACATTTACGCATTGCAGTTCTCGCAGGCTCCTCGGTCGATGGCGAGCGTACGGGATTGTCGTCGTTATGCTCGCAAGCCGCTGCCTCGTCGGGCGCGGGTGCATTGAGTGACACCGAATTCGCAAGCAAGCTCGAATCGCTCGGCGCTACGCTGAAGGTCGAAGTGGACACAGACCAAGTCGTTTATGGCCTGTCGGTGGTAAAGGATCGCCTCGGCGAAGCATTCGATTTGTTGTCGCAAATCGTCGCGAAACCGCGCCTCAAAGACGAAGATGTCGTCCGTATCCAAAAGCGTCTGGCCGAAGAAGCCGCAGACAATGCGCGGGGAGATGGCCGTTGGGGCGCGAAGATGGTCCTGTTTCGAGACCTCTTCGTTTTGCCGAGCGAACATCATCCGTATGCATCGTATGATGCCACGGCGGATGACCTGGGCAAACTGAAGCCGGCCGATTGCAAGAATTGGCATCGACAGTATTTCGTGCCTGCCAATATGCTCGTGGCCGCATCCGGAGACGTCGATCCGGCGGAATTGAAAACGGCGGTGACCAAAGGTCTGGGCGGAATGCGCAAAGGCGCGGCTCCCACGATATCGTTTACCGATCCGATGCCTCCTGCGTCGATGAAGATCACGCTCGTCGATCGTCCGGGAAGCACGCAGAGTGAAATCATGATCGGGACGCTGGGGCCGAAAGAAAACGAGCCGGGGTATGCATCGTTTGTCGTGGCTGACCAGGTATTGGGCGGCGCATTCACGGGGCGACTGTTTCGGGACGTGCGGGAAAAACGAGGATTGGCCTATCTCACGTTCTCGTCGCTTTATACGTTCGCCAATGGCCCGTCGGTGTTTTACCTGTACGGACAGACGCAAAATAGCTCGACCGCGGATACGCTTTCCGCATTGATCGAGCACGCAGAGAAAATGAAGACCGAGGCTCCAAGTGCGGCAGAAATTGAGACGGCGTCGAGGTTTCTCGTGGGCTGGCGCGCACTGAACAGCGGGATGCCGGGACGCACCGCAAACGAGTTCACTGAGTCATGGGCGCATAAACAATCCGACGACGCGCAAGAAGAATTGATGAAATCGATTCGGCAAGCGACCCCCGATTCCGTGAGGAAGGTTTTCGCGGAGCATGTTCGGGAAGGTCACTTTATCGTGGTGGTTTCGGGCGATGCAACCAGTGTGGGACCGATGCTGCAATCGTTCGGGGAGGTCAAGGTCGTCGATCCGACCAAGAACTTCGCGCGCATCAAGACGTTGCTTTTCACCGAGGCGAAATAGCGTCCGAACAGAATCCCCTTCGAGATCGCGCAATCGCAATCTTGGTCGGGGCGGCTTTTCATTCGTGCAATGTTCGGGAATGCCGATACGGCAAAAACGGCTGAATCGCGATGGTCCAGTCTTGGCCCGACCATTGCTAGAGCAATTCGCTGGCTCGTGCTCGGGGAGAAACGGCACGGCCCTCGGCGGAGCGTTTCGACACCGCTCCCCCGAGGACTGCGCCGTTTCCAATGATTATTCGGGGTCTGGAGCCGCCTGGGGGCTTGCTGCCGGCTTTGGCTTTTCCGGCACGATATGCACGTCGCGCTGCGGGTACGGAATGCCGATTCCTCGTTCGCGGAACGCACGCAAGATAGCGAAACGAAGATCGGAACCGACTTCGTCATCCAGTGCTGCATCCGGGATCCACACCAGCAGCGCGCAGTCGAGGCTCGAGTCGCCGAATGCTTCGAGACGCACGGTGGGCGCGGGATCTTCGAGCACGCTCGACTGTTGTGCCGCCACGTCAAGCAACGTTTCGCGCACCAGTTCGATGTCGCTGTCGTACGCGACGCCTACGCGCACGCGCATGCGCAATCGCGTGCTCGGCATCGATTGGTTCACCACGCGAGCGGCGATGAGTTCCATGTTTGGAATCAGCATCGTCACTTCGTCTCGCGTAACGATTTGTGTCGCGCGCAGACCGATCTCGACGACCGTTCCCGACACGTCTCCGACTTGAATCACGTCGCCTTTTTTCACCGGTCGTTCGACGAGCACGATGAGCCCGGAGACGAAGTTCGAAGTGACGTTTTGCAGACCGAGACCGATGCCGACGAGCAAACCGGCCGAACCAGCGATGAGTGCGTTGACGTTGACGCCGATCGTGTTGAGCGCGACTGCGACGCCGAGAAACACGATGATGTAGCGAGCAATTTGGGCGACCGCAGTCGCTCCACCTTCGGATTGTCCGTGCCGTTGGAGCCCTTCGCGGATGGCGTAACTGACGACCTTCGCGATCGTTCGGAACACGTAGAAGATGACGAAGGCGATGATGATCGCGGCGAGCGTCACGGGCGTCCCCGAGAGCGTCACGAGCGGGTAATAGACGACTTTCGCAACTTGAGTCGGAAGATCCACGACGTGGAGAGGATCACGTTTCGGCCTTGCTGCACAAGTGCCTTTCGCGAGTTCCTAGGGGCTGAACAAAAATGATCAAAAAACTATGCACGCGTTCAGTAGATGGTGTACAGGTGGTTTCATGATGACGCCGCAACATATCGCACCTTACGTCCTTCGCGCGTTGGCCAATGCACAAATGGAGGGGCGGTGCATGGACCTGGAAACCTTGGCGCTGGAGATCGAAGTTCGCCGCGTAGATGTGCGAAAAACGGTGAGTGCGCTACATCGAGAAGGGCTGCTCGATGCCCTGCGACTACGCTTGTCGATGAAAGGATTCGCACTGGGGACGGCGATGCTGCGCAAGGATCTGGGACCGATTCGTCGACCTGAACAGGTTACTGAACAACCTTCCGCTCGTGTCGAAGCGGCTTGAGTGGGGACGGTCATCGCGCCGAGCTGATGATGTAGAGGCTTGGCCACGGGCCGTTGTGAGAGTATGGGATGGGCCATGATCACACGGATCGCCCTTTCCTCGTTCGCTTGTCGTGCGCTCGTGATGGTTGCAACTGCAACGTTTGCGTCCTTCGGGACTGGCTGCGACAAAGGTTCGTCCGGACCAGCTCCGGTCTCTTCGGCACCGACGACGCCGGAAGCGAAACCAGATGCCAAGGGACTCGAAGCCGCGAGCAACGATCCGACGTTGGTAGATCTCACGAAGAAGGCGCTTGGGTGCAAGTGGGCTGCTTTCGGGTTCGACTCGAAGTGTCCCGAGCTGCGCACGGCGCTCGAGAGTGAGGCGATGAAGGATGGCAAGGGCGACGCGACGCTGGTGAATTTGCTCGAGGATGCGAACGAGCAGGTGCGTTGGCTTGGCGCGCGTGCGTTGTCGCAACGGGGCAGGACGTTTCGTACGGACAAACCGCTCGCAATGCGCATCGTGACCGCGGCGGAAGCCGAGAAGGTCAAGGCGGTGGCGCAGGAGTTGGGCGGCGTGGTTGGGGGCATCAAGCATGCCGAGACGGGTCTTGGGGACCGGATTAAGACGATTGCGACGGGGCATGCGATCCAGCAGATGCGTACGAGCCTTCTTGCACGGATGTTGTTCTCGAATGGCGAGACGCTTTACGACTTCGTGAAGGACATTGCGACGAACGACAAAGACACGACGGTGCGCAAGGCGGCGATGTCGGCATTCTGGACGGGCACGCCTCCGACGCGGGCAGCCGATACGTGCAAGATGTGGCTGGGATTCATGGATGATCCGGCGGACGACGTAGCCGGTGAAGCGGCGTATCTCACGGCATTTTATCCGCAGAATGGTGGATGCAAGGCCGAGTGGGACGCGGTCATGGACAAGGTCGAGAAGCAGGCCAAGGCGGGGACGATCAAATCGACGCAGATGGCTTCGGCGATGGCGTATTTGCATCGGCAAGTGGGCACGTCGGAAGCGCAGAAAAAGCGCGCCGTTGTGGTGGCTCGAATGATTGCCGAGAACGCAAAGAACAACGGAATGGCGCGAGGTCGTGCGCTCGAGCTGGTGGTGGAGAAGGATCCCGACGCGAAGAAGCTGCTCGAGAAGCTGAAGGATGACAACGACACGTTCGTGAAGACGCGGGCGAAGGATCTTGCGGAGCGACCGGCGAAGAAAGAAGCCGACAAGGCGCCCGAGACGAACAAGGCTGCTGCTACCAAAGCGGCAACAGAGCCGAACAAGAAACCCTAGGTTTCGCTGGGGTTTCACCCCAGACCCGAACTTGGGGTTTGGGGCGAAGGACGCCGAAGG
>CAZETM010000407.1:0-8490 GCA_964514885.1 uncultured Polyangium sp.
CGTAAGTGCTTGAGATCATTGATCCGACCCCCTCCAACTGCGGAAGTTGGGCTAATCGTCGACGTTTCTTGACTGGCCTCGGTGCATCTTTGATTGCTGCCCCCGTGCTGGGTACGCTTTCCCGAAGCACGCGTGCAGCCACCGCAGCCCGCCGCTTGGTCGTCATGTTTTCTCCCAATGGGACCATTCACAAGCAGTGGCGACCCACAGGCAGTGGCACCAATTTCTCGTTTCCTGCGGGAAGTATTCTCGAGCCCCTTGCGCCGCACAAGAATCGAGTGATCATTTGCGACGGCCTCGATTTCGTCGGCGCATCGAATCACAACGGCGGCATGGTCAACATGCTCACGGGCGGCAATGGTCCTGGGACGGCCACCAATGGCATGAGCCTCGATCAATACGTGGCGAAACAAATCGGCCAATCGGAGCGATTTGCGTCTCTCGAGCTCGGAGTGCAAACGAGCGCTTGGGGCGGAACGGACATCACGCGCATGTCGTATGCAGGCCCGGGGGTGTTTGTCCCGCCGGACGATAGCCCGAAGAGCGTATTTATGCGCATGTTTGGCGATGCCATCGGCGGCCCGGCGCAACTCGAAGCAGCATTGGCGAATAAAAAGAGCACTCTCGACCTCGTCCGTGGTGAATTGAAGTCGCTGCGCTCGCGTGTGGGAACGGAAGAGCGCGTCAAGCTCGACGAACACCTCGAAGCCTTGAAAAAAGTCGAGAATGGATTGCAAGGTCCGTCGTGTACGGTGCCGCCGGCGCCGCCGAACGTCAGCGCATTCGCAAACGATCAATTCCCGACGATTGGTCAACTGCAAATGGATTTGCTCGTGATGGCGTTGACGTGCGGAATGACGCGCGTTGCTTCGATTCAGTGGAACCATTCCATCGGTCCGGTCGTCATGTCGTGGGCTGGAGTATCGGAGGGGCACCATGGTTTGTCGCATAGCGATGACGGCAATGCGGCTGGCGTAGCCGGGTTCGTGGCCACGGAACGCTGGTATGCTTCTCAATTTGCGTACCTGATCGACAAACTCGCGACGACGCCTGATCCGGATGGCGGCAATTTGCTCGAAAATCCGGTGGTGGTGTGGTGCAAAGAATTGGGCGACGGGCGCATGCATGATTGCAACTCGGTGCCGTTCGTCCTGGCCGGCGGTGGTGGATTGGCCACGGGGCAATACCTGAATTTCGGTGGCAAATCGCATAATCATCTGCTCGTGAGCATGTGCCAGGCGCTTGGGCTATCGAATACGACGTTCGGCGATCCGGGCAAAGGTTCAGGGCCTTTGACGGAACTGTTCGCGTGAAACCTTGGCAGAACACAGGAAAGGACGAAGAACATGCGTAACGTATTCCGCTCTGCCAAACCTCTGCTCCTCGGAGCCGCGGTCACACTGGCAGCGTTTGCAGGCTGCAACGATACCAACGACGAAGGGGCCAAGCCGGGTCAAAATGCTGGTTGTCCGGACGACCTCGAGTTTTTCCAGGCCAATGTGCACGAGCCGCTGCTCGACAAATATTGCTTCTTGTGCCACCGGGAAGGAGGGCTCGGGGGCAATAGTCGCTTCACGCTGGTGCCCAAGGATCAAGCTGGGGCGCTCGATGCCAATTTCAAGATGGTGAAGACCCTGGCCGCGGAAGCAGTCAATGGCACGTCCGTCATGCTGCTTCGGCCATCGGGGAAACATCCCCAAGGTCATACGGGTGGCACGATCTTCCAACCTGGGAGCCCGGATTATTCGACGTTGTCGCTTTTCGTCATGCGAATCACGCAGGGCCAAGGGTGTGCAGCGCCGATCGAGACGTGCACGTCGGTCGAGCCTGGCCCGAGGATTTTGCGTCGTTTGTCGCGGGAAGAATACGACGCGACGATCAATGATCTCTTTGGGATCGAATCGCATTGGGGGCGGGCCTTCGTTCCCGACATCGTGCGTGGAGGTTTCGACAACAATGCCGACGCATTACGCGTGACGCCGCTGTGGGCGGATCAAGTTGGGCGTGCTGCGGGAGAAATCGCCGCGGAGGTCATGAAAACTCCGGCGAACGTTCTGCCGTGCGACGTGATCGCCGAAGGGGCCATCCCGTGCGCCACGAAGTTCATTCAAGTCGTGGGCAAACGCGTATTCCGTAGGCCACTCACGCAAGCCGACACGGATCGGTATTTGATGCTCTTCCAAAAGGCAGGAGCCGTCGATGGGTTTTACAAGGGCATCGAAGTGGCGCTCACCGCAATGCTGCAATCGCCGCATTTCCTTTATCGCGCCGAACTCGGTGATCCCGACCTTCCCGCGTCGCCCTCGCGCGTTCGCCTAACGCCCCATGAAATCGCGACGGAGCTTTCGTACATGCTCTGGGGCACCATGCCCGATGCCGAGCTCATGGCGGCCGCCGATCAAGGCGCATTGGAGACTGACGCGCAAATCGAGGCCCAAGCCAAACGTTTGCTGCAAGATCCGCGCAGCGATGCCATCATCGAACGGTTCGTCAATAGTTGGCTCGAATTGGAACGGCTCGATTCGGTGCCCAAAGATCCCTTGACGTATCCGGAATGGAACGACCAACTTCGCAAAGATTTGCGGACAGAAACCACGACGTTCGTCAAACACGTCGTTCGTCAGGGCGAAGGGACGTTGCCAGAGCTCCTGGATGCTGGTTACACCTTCGTGAATGCTCAGTTGGCCACGTATTACGGCATTGCTGCTCCGAACGTGCCGCCGGGCGAGTTTGGCATGGTGGACCTTGCCGGGACCAACCGCGCCGGCATCCTCACGCACGCGAGCCTGCTCGCCACACACGGAAAGCCCGTGGATTCCTCGCCCGTTCATCGTGGAAGGCTCGTGCGCGAACGCCTCTTTTGTCAGCCGTTGCCGCCGCCGCCTCCGGGTATCATCGCGCAACCGCCGCCCATCGATCCGACGAAGTCCACGCGTGAACGATATGCGCTACACAACACGGAATCGTTGTGCCGCAGTTGCCACGAATTGGTCGATCCCATCGGATTTGCGTACGAGCATTTCGATGGCATTGGCCGATATCGGGCCGACGAGAATGGTTTGCCCATCGATTCAACGGGCGAAATCTTGTCGACGTCCAAGACGAATACCAAGTTCGACGGCGCCCCAGCGCTCGCTTCGATTCTGGCGAATAGCCCCGACGTGCACGCTTGTTACGCGCGACAATGGATTCGATACAGCTATGGCTTGCTCGACGAAGGACCGCTTTCGTGTTTGTCGAACAGCGTCGCTACCGATTTCCAAAGCGGAAATCTCAAGGTGCTGGACTTGCTCGTGGCGCTGACGAAAACGCCTCATTTCCGCGAACGCCGCACCGACCCATTCGATCCTGGCACGGTCGATCCAGGAGGCGAAGGCGGAATGGGTGGCGCGGGCGGTGCAGGCGGCAGCCCAGGTCCCATCAACCCAATCGTTTATACGAAGACAGTCGATCTCGATTGGGGTACAGGTTATCAGGTCACCGTCAACGTGACGAATCTCGGCATGGAAAAGGCCACCTGGACCGTTTCCTTCCCGGTCGACGGAACCATGGTGAATTTGTGGAATGCCACCTCCATGGAATCGAATGGGGTGACCACGTTCAAAGGCTTGAACTGGAACGAAACGCTCGATCCAGGCGCATCCGCGTCGTTCGGCTTCCAAGCCAATCGTTGATCCCACCGGCCATCCCCCGGACAAACGTCCGGGGGATCAGGTCGCGAGCAGGGCGGTCACCACTTTACCCGTCGGAATGCGAACGGCAGCTCGTCGCGCCAAACCTTCCCGAATCGCGTTTTGCGTGAGCGCTACCTGACGCCATCTCGTCGGCCCGGCGTTTTTCGGGCAAACCATTACGCTTTGCAATCGATGCTGGCGCTGATGAAAAATACCAAAGACTGCATGATGTGTTGCAATTGCCACCGCCGCAACCGGTTATTCCTGTCGAAGATATTGCAGCCATCAACTACGAACGATGGAAGCGTGCCTATTTTCCTATCGAACGTTGAATCTGAAAATATGGCTGCGTTTGTCCAGAACATCAACCCGCAGGTGCCTCGAGCGCCAACTGTCCAATAGTGAACTTTTTCAAAAATGTTACCGGATTGAACGATTGCTTGTACGCGCGCAGGCCAGGCGAACCAAGATCCTCTTCGTAGTTCATCCATCGGCAGCCGCGCGCGATCATTCGCTTTGCCGTCTCCTGCTCGAGAAATGCCCCAAGGCCTCGGTATTGCGGGTCAGCCTTGCCGAAATGCCCAACGTAATACCCGTCAGGCACGACTTCGTTCATCGTGAACCCGACCAGCTCGTTCCCCAGGAACGCGCACACCGAGATCATGTCGAGCCATTCTGCAATCGCAAGCGTGCGCGCGAGCGCCTTGCGCTCCACATCCACCTCGTCCGTCGATTTTTGCTTGGCCTCTGCCCATACCTCGAACAAATCGCGAATTCGTCGTTGAACGTCCTTCCGACGCAGATCCACCTCATCGAGCGCAACTTCGGGATGGCGTTGCGTGAAGCGCAGAATGTCTCGCGTATGCGTTGACGTCCCGCTTGCAGACATTCGACTGAGCTCGAGGGCGTCGAGCACGTAGTCGAAGCAAGCCTCTTCCTCCTCGACCATAAAACGTTGACGAAGCGCTGCGATCTCGCTCCGCACACACACCTCGGGAACGATTTGCAGCTCCGCTTGAATGCCCTCGTCGTGAGCACGTACGAGCAGCGTTTCAATGGTCTTCGCGACACGGTTCGTTCCTAAAAACGAGTAAAAATGCCCCATGGTGGTAAAGTCTTGAAGGCGCAAGACCAGGTTGCCGTCAAGCCAAGAAAGTTGCGAGTCTTCGCTGTAATCGTAGGCATAGAGCGACGCGAAACTGAATTGGGAATACGACGGAAACTGCCGCACGAATGCGTCGATTTCCGCTTTGTCGATCAGCTCCAGGCTCTTGAAAGTAGGATAGTGCGGGATCATCGCAAACGCTATGTTGGTATTGGCATTCGTGCTGCAGCGTTGGGTTTGTCCGACCTGCTCATCACGGATGGAGCGATGCCATTGCAGACTCCAGCCAGGAGGCTCGCGTTGAACAGCAACAGGGAGCTACGAATTCCAAGGTGGAAAAACAGCACGCCGACGACGTTGGCCATGCTGGGAATGAGCATCGCCGCCAGGCTGCGATTGGCGTTGGCATCGAGCCCAGCCGCAAAGTCGAGCAGTTGTTCGATGCGCGTGAGATCCTGGTCCATCAGGATCACGCCAGCGACGTCGGTGGCGACGGTGGTCGCGCCGCGTAGAGAAATGGAAACGTCGGCCTGTTTGAGCGCAATGGCATCATTGATACCGTCGCCAATGAAACACACTTTGCGCCCTTCATTCTGAAGCTGCTCGACGAAACGTGCCTTGTCGATGGGCAGAACTTCGGCACGGAATCCATCGAATTCGAGCATTTCAGCGAGGTGTTTGGTCGGTGTACTGTGATCACCGGAGACGAGGTAGAGCTTGAGTCCGCGCTGCTTCAGGTTCGTCATCAGCACCCGTACTTCCGGCCGCAACGTGGGGTGCAACTCGATTGCCCCAGCCAAATCATGATCGACCGCAACGTAGACCAGCGAGTCGCCATTGACATGGCAGCGTTCCTCGAGGGTTTGGAAGTACTCGGGCACGGTAATTCCTTCGCGAGCCATGTAGCGCGCGCTTCCTACGCGAATGGCACGTTCGGGCTCGGTCGACGCATTGTACAAGCGATCTTGTTCGTTGGCGGGTGGCATGGAGACAGTGACGCGAATGCCATAACCGATGTCATAAGCGACGTCGTGCACGGACAAGGGTGGGCATTTTCGCTCGGTGGCTGCAGCCTGGATAGCTTGAGCGATCGGGTGGGTTTGGTGGAACTCTGCGGCGGCCGCGTAGCCGAGCAGTGTCGCTTCGTCCATTCCCTCGACCGGATGAAGCACGGCGACATGCGGTCGGGCGAGCGTCAACGTTCCGGTTTTGTCGAATAGCAGTGTGTCGACGTTTCTGAGCGTTTCCAGGGCACGCCCATCCTTGACGAGAATTCCCTCTTTGGCTGCCAAGTTCAAATAACTCAATGCACCCAGGGGATAGGCAATTCGAAGCGTTTCAGTGAAATTGCACCCAACCATTGTCGCGGCACTCGCAATGCCGCGCAGCCCTAACATCACCGCGCCGGCGGCGAGCGTGGGCCACACGAGTTTGTCGGCGGTCTCGTCGCAGCGCAATTCCTGCCGCTCCTGGTAATCGCTGATCTCGTCCATCACCGCGCCGATTTGCGCCGTAATCGTGGCATCACCGGTCGTCTCGACACGAATCCGGATGTGCCCCACCAGCACCACGGTGGAGGCGAACACGGCGTCCCCCACCACTTTCTCCACCGGTTTCGACTCACCCGTCAACATGTGCTGATCAATGCAAGCTTCCCCCGAGGCGATCACACCATCGACCGGGATGATGCCTCCCGCAACCACCACGATGACATCCCCAATCTGGACGTCGGTCAGTGCAACCTCCCGCTCCTCATCGCCAACGACCATCCACACGTGCGGGTTTTGCTTTTTGAAGATGCTGGCCATGTCCCGGCGAGAACGATCCTGCGCCATGAAAACGAGTTTTTCCGCGACACACATGAGCGTGCAGGATATCGCGGTCAAGGTATAGTAGTGTGCAGCCATCGATGCGCTGAGCGCGACCAAATCGACCACGGGCCCGCGCAGCTTCTTGTCTTCGACAATCCCCTTATGAACGACCTTCAAAAGCGGAATACAGCTATACACTGTAAAGGGGATACTGAGCAGGACGAGCGGCGTGTGCGTCACGAGTCCAGCCAGAGCAACAGCGCTTCCGATTCCTGAAACTTTGAGATGGTGGTCGACTTCGAGCTCTGCTTCGGACTTTTCCACGAGCGCGGGTTCATCAGAGTCGGTCCGGTCGTCGCGAAGCGTTGCTGCATGCGCCTGGCGAGCGTCTTGACGCAGCCAGGAGGTCTGCTCGGCAAGGAGGGCTTGGCCTTTCCCCAGCGCATCCTTGGTTCGATCGCGGAGCTTGGTGCCAAAGTCTTTCAGGTCCTGCTTCACGCCGGGCGCTGCAGTGCGTTCGGACTCCTCCGCGTCGTCCGTTGGCGGGACCAACTTGCTGGCGCCGAAGAGCAGCATACCGCCAGCAACGAGCGCAGACACTGTCAGCATCGTTCGCGGCGCCTCCACAGACGCAAGCAGCCTGCACGTCGAATCGAACGGGGGTTTGGGGCGAAAGGCGCCGCTGGCGAGCCGAAGCCCCGTATGTTGAAACGGGCCATCATGAAAAGTAGCGCCACACGATACCTGTGTGCTTCGGATTGTCCAGCAAGATGTTTGTAGGTTTTTCCGGTACGTCGCAGTCACATGCGAGCGGCGGGGTAATTTTTCGTCAACAAACACGCCACTCCCCACCTGTGCAAAGTTCCGAGTCTGAACGGCTCAGGTAAATCAATTTTCTGGGGGATGGCGCGTGTTGGCCGTCCAATTCACTTTTCTATGCCGAGCCCATCAGACTCGCTGCATCGGGTCGCAAACTACTTCGCCATGTACTCCGCGACGATCGGCTTCAGGTGATCTGCAATCTCCCTGTTCTGCATCTCGAGAGGATGAAGAACATCTCCACTGAGCCCACCCGTGGAGTCGATATGCACAATCTTCGAATCTGCCATCTCCGTCACCGCCTGCGCGATGATGCTTTTCAAGTTTGCGGCCGTACCGGTCATGAATGGCGTAATCGGCAGAATGTACGCAGCCGGATACACGGCTCGAACCTTGCCGAAAAACTCCTTGAAGCTAGCGACATCTCCGCCACCGTTTTGCCCGAGGTTAATCACCACCACTTTGGGCTGGTACGCCGAGAAGTCCCAGTCTCCGACCGATTCGAACATGGTCCCGGTCTTGTAATACTGAGCGCTCATCCCACCCAAGCTGATACTCGACCACGCGATATGGGTGTGCTCGACACCAAGCTCCTCGCCAATAAACCAGCCGTAGTTGTCGAATATCTGATTTGCGCAACCCCAGCCAGTGCTGATGGAGTCGCCGATAACCTCCAAGTGCGCGTTGCTCAGCTTCGGTGCAAGCGTCGCCGCCCCAGAATCGAGAAGAAGACCCTTCACCTCCAAGATTTCAGTTGCCTGATAGAGGTCGTGACCACCCGCCGCAATCATCAGCGAGTGTGTCCCCGGCTCGAGGGGCTCAGGCGTGAGATTGATTTGAGTATCTCCAGCCGTGGAAGAAACCTTTACGAGAAGTTTTCCGTCAATACGGTAGGCAAACCGCAGCGTTGGTTTCCACGGTTTCACGTCAATCTTTGCGGTCGTCCCGGTAAAGTCGACCTTGATCATCGCCCCCGCATAGAAGCTTCGGTCGTACTCGCCAGAAAAATCCCACCTGCCGATATAGGCAGCATTGGGAATCTGGCCCGACATATATTTCGAAGGCGTTCCATTCCAGTTCG
>CAZETM010000408.1:0-8486 GCA_964514885.1 uncultured Polyangium sp.
ATGCTGTGGCGCTAACGGCCGCAGGGATATCGCCCGTGTACGAATACGCAATGGCATTCGATGGCAAACAGGCGTATGTCGCGCTGGTGGACGACGTGCTCGCGAAAGCGAAGAAGTCGGCGGCGAAGGCGGCGACAAGCTCGGCCGCTAAGAAGCGGAAACCGGCGCGGAAGAAGCGTTAAGCTGGCAAGAATTCGTTGCAGCGGGTGCCAAGGTGCCCTTCGCCGATGTTGCGAAGTCTGTCTTGGTAACCGGTGACGCTGTCGTGCGAGCGAGCATTACGGCGAGCGCCGCGATCTTTCGATCACCCAGCAGCGGAAGCCGCCCTTTCCTGTGGTTTACCGGGTGGAAACTTGGACTCGGCGAGCGTCCGTCGAGCGGCTCTTCGACGACGAACCCATTGCCGTGTAACGCGCGGACCTGTGCCATCCGATTAAAAAGGCGAGCATCCCTCCGCTCTGCGCGAATGTCGATACAACCGCCATGTTCACGTTGGTCAAAAGCAGAACGAAGAGGCTCGCGACGGCGATTAAAAAGGGAAACCACGAGTACCAGCGCCGAGGCGAAAGCAAGAGCAGGGTATAACCGAATGCAACAGCGAGAATGAAATGGTCCCGGATCACGATCGCCCTGACGTCCTCGCGTGCTAGGACGCCAAAGCCGCGGCTCGCGACCATCCCGCAAGCGCCGAAGACCATGACGAGCATCCGCACGCGATGAAATGGATTACGAAACAGCGTGTCCCGGAACAAATAGGTCCCTGACGCCATGATGAAGGTCATACTTATGGCGGGGGCTAGCCACACCTCCTGGACGCTCGCCAATGCGGGACCGGCCAACCGACCGGCAACGGCCGATCCACCAGCCGTCGCGGCGAGCAGCAGGGCGAAAATGACCCGCTGTCGCGATTGTGCAGCGGGATCGCCAGCCGGCTCTTCGTCGAGAATCGCTAGCAGCGCCTCCATCGAGGCAAACCGGTCGGCCGGGTCCCGCGAGAGCCCTCGCAAAAGCGCATCCCGCACACGTGTGGCAATATCTTCACGCGGCGGTGGCGGGATGGGTCCCTCCGCCATCGCCGGCACCACGAGCATTCCGGGCGTCTTGCTCGGGAATGGGGATGTTTGGTAAAGCGCCTCGAAAAGCGCCACGCAAAAACTAAATTGGTCGGAACGAGCGTCGATTACCTCACCGAGAAATTGCTCTGGAGACATATACGCGGGTGTCCCCACAATGGTGCCTTCGACCGTCAACTCCGATTGAAGCGCCCCCTGACGAAGTGCCTCCGCCATCTCAACCTTCTCGCCCGTCGCAAGGCCCCGGGCATGTGCGAGACCGAAATCGAGGAGTCGGACGCGGCCTTTGCGATCGACCATCACGTTGTCCGGCTTGAAATCGCGGTGCACCATGCCGGCCGCATGCACGGCGGCGAGGCCGTGCCCTGCCATTCGATAAGCATCGAGGATTTCCTCGGCAGATCGAGGCTCGTGGTTCTGCCATTCTCGCAAAGTCGTGCCGTCGATGTGTTCCATCACGACAAACACGTCTCCATCCACCTGACCGACCTCGTGCACCGCGACAACGTTGGGATGAGCGAGCCGCGCCAACGCCTGCGCCTCACGTAGCAATCGCTTTTGCGTTTCCTCGGGGGCATACGCCGACTGCAACACCTTGATGGCGACCTTTCGATCGAGCTGCTCGTCATAAGCGGAGAACACTTCGCCCATGCCGCCCTCACCGAGCTTGCGGAGAAGCAAGAATCGACCGATCGTCGTTGCGCCTTCGCGACGAGCAGGAGGAATGTCCACGGAGGGCTCGGCCGGCCCTACGAGTGTCGGCGCAAAGGCAGGCTCGACTTGCTCGCTGGAAAGCAGCACACCACGCATGGGTCACGATACTACGTGAAATCGATGCACTGTAAAGGCTGGACGGAGGTGCTTCTTCGTCCCTTCGAACCACGACCTTTCCAGTGCTTACTCTGGCCCAGTGCGACACCGGAGACGAAACGCCGTTCTTTATCCGCATCATCGAACAGCTTTACAAAGCAGCAGCGTTGGAGGCACTCCTCAAAAAGTAAACCGTCAGATGTGCCTCGTCGTTCGCCCTCGATCCGGTATTCGTTGCGTCGATGTCACTGCTTCAGGAAACGCTTCGTCCACACTCGACAAACCAAACAGCAAAACATTGCATTCATCAACGTCATCGGAGCGTTCAGCGCACACGAAGGGGTATGGGGGCTTGGCTCGGGCATGGCTCCCATCAACCCCGGTCGTGACAAATCGGCTTCACAACGATCAACGTATTGTGTACCGTAGCGGGCATGCTCCCTCGCCCGGCCAAAACCTTAGGAATTTTTGCTCTTGGTTTCATTCTCTGCGCGTGCAGCAAGGACGCGCCCAAGCCCGATCCGGCCAAAGAGACGGCAGGTTCGACCCCTGCAGCAGCAACGACCACGGCTCCTGCCGCATCGCAAAGCGTTGCAGCGAAGCCCTTGGCGGCTCCGGCATCCGCTGCGCCCGCCGCAATGGTCGGCGCCAAAGCCCCCGCTTCTCCCGAACCCGAACTGAAAGAGTGGGAGGGCACGAAGTTGGATCTTGGCCTCATCAAAAACTGGAATGGTCCAGGGTGCATGGCGCGCCGTGTTCGCGAATGGGTACGCATCGGATGTTCGTCGGGGACCACGCAAAAAGGGACGCCGGTCAGCATACAAGTCCTCAAAGGATTTCCCAGCACCAAATACAGCGTAATGGAGGAGCGAAACGGCACGACCATGCTGGTTTTCCCGGCAACGGAAGGTTTGGACGCCGAGGCGACGTTTGCATTTTCGGGCGGTTCATTCCGCTTCACTTCGAGTTGGCCCGCGGGACAGCCGGAGCCCAAGAACATTGGCGCATTCGAAGAAATTGCGCTTCCATCGGAGCCTTCGGGCGACAGCTTCGGTGAAGGAACTGGGGACACGGCGGGTGAGGCGCCGGCGGCTGCGGCTCCGACCAAGCTAGAAAAAGCCGTTGTTACATCGGATCCGCTGCCTGAACTGCCGAAGGTGGAAGGTTCACCGACGTTGGAACAATGGGCCACGGCCAAGGAAGTGGGCGTCAAAGGCTCGGATGGCCATGGTTGCGAAACCAAACAAATTGGCGAATGGTTCCGAGTCGTCTGCCGTTCCAACAACAATACTGGCAAAGTGACCGCTGCCTCGGCGATTCGGGGATTTGACGCGGCACAAGGTTATCTTGTCGTGGGTAATGGAGCGGTGGTGTTGTTGACGAAGTATGTCAAAGGCTCGGATATCGCGATTGACATCACCTGGGAGAAGACGGTGGGGAGGATCAATCTAAAATGGCCAGACACCGCGGCCATTCCCCCTGCGACGCGAGGAGAAATTGCCTCGAGGTTGTGAGCGACGACGACGTTCATCGTTTTGGAGATCGTCACGCGTCCCATGGAGATTCTCCGCGACGGCAGGAGCGCGCTGCAAAAACTCGAGGAGGAGCGCGCCACCACCGAGCAACGGCTGGCGAACGCCAGGCATCACGGCCAACGCACGATGTCTTTCGTCGGTCGCAGCCGCAAAACGACATGTCGCCGCGCTTTGCTCGACGTATGTTTGGCCGCGATCCACACGTCGTTCTCGCCGGCCCACACGTCTGCCATTTCCCAGCGCGGATCGGGTTCGGGAAAGGCCCGGTTGGGCGGCGGAACCTCTTCCCACGCCCCTTGCGCGGCACGTTTCCAGATGGCGCCGGCCGAAAGCAGCCACAACGTCCCGTCGCTCGTGGTCGTAAAACCGCGCGCCGGACCTTGGAGCTTCGGCAATTCTTGAGCTTTGAACGCACCTGCCTCGAGCCGTTGCAACGAGCTGCCGCTGTCGTCCGATCCGAGCAACCACACGTCTTCCGGACCCCACGCGACAAGCGCGAGATGCTTCATTGCCGCAGGCGCACCGGCAATTACGAATACCTCGCCCGGAATGCCCACTGGCTCGGCAGGCGCGTCGCCCCCATCCCCGCCGTTACCCGCATCTTCGATCCCGGCATCCGTAGGCCCTGCATTGGCAGGCCCAGAATCGACGATCCCCGCATCGAGTTTGTCCGTCGCACTTTGCGCAGGCCAACGCACGACGACATGGCGCCGACCGAAATCCCCTGTTTTGCACGTCCCAGACGCGAAAGTTTCGCCCGTAAGAAGCGCCGCAATCACTTCCACCTTGAGCGACTTCGCACAAACTTCGTCTCCGATGGCCGGACCAGGTTGCTCGGGCAATGGTTTGTCCTGGTGAGGTTCGACGACCTTGATCTTCAATTTGCCCGACGATGTGGACATGGCCAGAATGCGGTTTTTCGACCACGCGACGAGGTGAGGTTTCCAGTCGTCGGCGTATTGCTTGAATGCGCCTTTTTTGCGTTCGAGCCGCAGGAACGGGTTTTTCGGGCGTTTGCCCGGTTCTTCGAAGAGGACCCACATCGAATTGGGAAGGCGACCCGAAAAACGCAAAATGCGTCCCTCGGCAGGCAATCCCTCGGGCATGGGGCCCGACGACAACTCGCCTCCAAACACCGCCGTCGCCAACATCGTTCGCGCTTCATCGGCAACGACCACGCCGCCTCCGAGCCCTGAAAACGTAATCGGCCCTTTCGACTCGAGCACGACCGAAAGCGGGCTTGGCGGTGCATCCGGAAGTGGCGTCGAGCTGCTCGTCGCCGAAGCAACGGGGGCCGGACCGGGATCCTTGTTGCTGCAACCAAGGAACGACGACAACGCAAGAAACACGACGACGAAACGCATGGCGGCCGGTCTTACTCGAAACCGGACGCAAAAGCGAGTCTGTTCATGCCGCGAGGCGGGAAGTTCGCGCCTACTCGGCGAGAAGATCGGTCAAGAGGGATTCTTTGTTATTCCGAAGCAACGGACAACTCGTCGAGCAGCACGCCGTCGTGCATCCTCGCCATGTTGTTGAGGGGATTCGGGGCCATCGATGCACGAACATGCACCGACGATGACGCATTACGCACGCTGATTCTTGCGGCGGCCAAGCGCCAGGCCGAAAGCAGCCAATGCGCCGAGAATGCCGAGCGCTCCGCCAGACGATTCTCCCGCACTTTGCGCGCACGAGAAGCCCGCTTCACCCTCGGCCGTGCAACGACCACCGCTGCAATTTGCAGAGCCGCTCGCATAACCGGTCACTTCGATTTGTAGCAGGCTCTGCAAGTCCGCAACGCAACTATCGAGCCTGTCGCCGACATTGACATATTGGCCGTTACAGAAAAGAGCGCCCTCAGGCTTCGAGCACGCAGCTTCGCAACCACCTTGCAGGTCGGCGCGACAATCTACGTACCCACCGGCCTGACAACCGATCTGACAATCCATGTTCGCTTTCGCTTCGCACGAACCGCTACAGCAGGATTGACATTGACCCTTGCAATCGGCGCCGGGAAGTGTGGCCTCGCACTGCGCATCGCATTCGCCGCCACACGTCGCCGAACACGAAGCGCGACAATCTTCTTCGTTCGCCGTTCCGCCGCACCTTGCGTCACACGTTGCGCCGCAATCGCCCCGACACTCGGCAGCGCAATCGAAGTTCGCGGCATTGACCGTGCAATCCGCTTCGCAGGTCCCTTGGCAGCTCGTCGTGCACGCAACGTCGGCCATGACGGTGCACATGGCGTTGCAGCCGAGGTAAAGATCCGCCGAGCATTGAACGGTCAGAGCAGGCGGCTGGCAAGATGCGGTGCATCCACCCGAAACGCGTATTTCGCACTTCGCGGTCGCATTCACCTCGATGCCGCACGAATCCATGATGCCGGCATTCGCAGGCGCAGCAGCAGTGAAGAAAGCAGCCGACAACGCAGCCGCAAGGATGGGAGCAAAGAATTTTCGCATGATGCTTCTCCTAGTGATGACGATAAGCCGTCGATCGAGCCAGCCCGATGATAGGTCCTTCGGGTGACCACGTCGACACCAACGGCATATGCCGTTTACGTTGGACGTGCAAGGGACGAGCCCGATGCAGACGAGGCTGAATTAGATTTCAGACCTGTTTTCGCCGCACGGACCAGATGAATCCGTCGTAGAAAAAATGCATCAAAGCGACGACTTGCGTGAGGCTCCAAAGAGCGCGATCACGCCCAGCGCCTACTTCCGCCCAGACGCCGTACGACAAGGCTCCTGCCAGCAGCAGGATGGCCGCAATCGGCTTTCCGAACTGGCTTCCTTCGAGTCGCAAGCGGCGAACGAGCATTCCTCGCTCGCTCCACCACACGATCGCGAAATATTGCACCGCGTGAAACAGGTTCATGATCAGAAATGCCTGCCCCCACGGATTGAAGCCCCACACCCATATCGAGCAAAGCCCGGTCGTACCGAGCAAGAATACCTTGGGCAAGGAAATCTTGTATCCACGTCGCGCAAGACGCGCATACGCAAACACGTAATAGGCGACGAATGCGGTTCCCCCGACGAGCAGCGCGATCGTGAAGTAACGCTGATTCGAGGTCATGAGCGCGGGGATTTGCGCAAAGAAAAGCGCGTCTACCGCCCGAAATCGTTCGAATTGCTTGAAATGCGTGAGCATCGTGGCGCCAGCAACGATGGGCCCCGCATAGAGCAATACGTTGAGCGCAAGATCGAGCCGCCGGCCAACGGTGGGATCATTGCCAGCATTGCGGTCGTAGATGCGCGATAGCCCAAATGTCTGCGCGGCAGAATGGTAGACATCCCAGAAGACCACGAGAACCGATACGATGACGACGGCCCACATGGAGACGAGCATCGACAAGAAGACCGCGATGGGCAAAACGATGAAGCGAAAGGGGTGGCGAGGAAATACTTGTGGATTGAGGTGGCTGCGGACCAGCACCGCAGCCAGATGTCCTTGGACGATCGCTCCCATGGCAATCGTTACGATGCCAATTTTTGCGGTACCCAAAGCAATGGTTTGGTTGCGAATCGACGAATGAGCAACCCACGCGCCAATCACGACGGACAGAATGGGCGGCAGAAGGAAAAATGCCCAATCGTATAGCGGGCCGGCGATGTATGCGGATCTGGCACGCTCAACTGATCCGGCCACAGGCTCCGGGTGCGTAAGAGCGCTCATGGCGTTTGCTCCGTTTCGAGTGCTTCCGGGGCTTTCTCGGGAGAACGAGACGAAAATTGCAACGAGATCCGGATATTGGCAAATTGCTCCACCATCGCCAAAAGGAACAAATTCAATCCCAGCATCTCCATCGATTCCTCAACCGCGTCGATCAGCGCATAACCTAGACTTTTCTGGCCCATGTGGTCCGCCCACCACCCGAGCGGCAATTCCATGGCGACCGCACCACCGACATACACCGCTCCCGCAATCAGCAATTGCCGTCGAAATGCGGCAGGTTGTTGAATCAAGAACGGCAGGAACGACAAGCCGACGACCAGGACGACAAGGGTCGCTGGAATGACCCACGCGAAGAAGAGCACTCCTCCAAGCTTCAGGGAGGGACCCGCCACGAGATACGGAATCGCGTGCGCCGATTCGTGAATCATGAGGATTTCGTCCACGGCAATGTAGGAAAAACCCGCCGCCAGGACCCACCAATACGCGGCGAGTTTTCCGCCCGCTTTGCGCACTCCGGCCGCCATGAGCGCAGCCGCTAACGCACATAAGACCAGGAGCAATGCCGTATACAGCGTGGGCACGTTCCGCTCGTGACTCAAAGACAATAGCGGAAGAATACCGCTGCGCCGTTTCAGCCCGAACATTGCACCAATGACCTCGACGGTAATGCCCGCTGCTGCGACGAGCCCGAACGCTCCGAACAGCCAAGACCGCAGCCGCCTATCCGAGACAACGACATCCATTCGCTGTTCATAATCAAGGCACGCTATTCGTGGCAGCCGTGCACGCTTGCTCCGCCACGAGTACCGCGATCAGCCCTGAACGTCATTTCATTCCGTCGTGGCCATTGCGCGACTCGGCCGAAGAAAACGGCAGAAAGCCCCTCACCACCAGCAATGAAATTGATGGGCGATGGCCCATTATCTTTTTTGAGTGCACGAGTGCTGGGGGGTCGACGCCCGACACATTTCACCAAAAGAATTGTTCACGGTCGGACGCGCCCCGCCGCGGGCGGCCGGATCAATAGGAAAATACCCAAAGGAGTGGAACGCTATATGTGGCAAAACAAATCGCTCTCGTCGCTGCTTGCGCTCGGACTTTCGACCATCTTGGCCACGGGGTGCATGGTGCAGACCGAAGAGCCCGTAGTCGACGCAGAAGAGACGGCTGCAGAAGCCACGGATGAACAATCGGACGCGCTCTCCACCGGAGAGGGTTGGGGCAGAGGAGGAAGGCACGGTCGTGGAAACCGCGGTCGTGGCTCTGACCGCGGCGGCTGGGGCAAAGGCTGGGACGGCGGCAAGGGCTGGGACGGCGGCAAGGGCTGGGACGGCGGCTATCACGGAGGCTATGCCGGATTCGGCGGATACGGCGGATACGGCGGATACGGCGG
>CAZETM010000409.1:0-8475 GCA_964514885.1 uncultured Polyangium sp.
AATTGGTGTTTCGCGAATACACACCGACGGGAATGGTGGCGGGTTAGTCGGCGGCTTTACGATGTGTCGCCGGTGTCGGCTGCGCTTGAACGACGTCCCGGAGCGCCATTACGACGCGGAGCGCGTGGTTTACGGCTTCCGAATCGGGAAACGCAGCCTCCACATCCGGCTCGAGGATCCGAACATTGACGAACGTGCGCCCCGAATACGGGTTGGGAATTCGCTGAAGCTTGCGAAAGTCCAATTCCGGGATATCCGCAAGGGACGCGGCCGATGGCTCCTCATGACTGCGGCGTTTGCTAGCCTTCTTCATGGTTCTTCCTTTCCATTGCTGTCGCCTTGCGGGCGCTGACGATTCGAACGCCGAGCACACTTTCATCCCAACCAAGACTCGATGACCGCGATCTGGACGATACAAAACGGCGCGAATCGTCCCTCTGCATCTCGCGTCCGGAGTTCGTCCACCATCCGTCTCCAGCCGTCGGGCTCGGGCTCCCCCTCCAAAAGCGCGAAGAGCCCGTCAATCGCTCCCTCACGAAGATTCCTGAGTTTCGCGCACCTGAGCTGGAGGCGCTGGATCATGGCCTCCGCGGCAACGTCCTTCTTGTCTGCGGCATCGTCCTTCTTGTCTGCTGCGTAGATTTCACCGTCACCATCGTAACGGAATCGCGCCTCGCAGCTCGGCTCGAGCGGTGACACCATGATGTTCATATCGGGCTGCTCGTCTCTCGCCTTGCCACAATGCAACGGATCCCCGCGCATCGTGTTCTTCAGGCAAGAGGCGAGCATATTCTCGTATACGAACGTGAGCGCCGGATTGCCCGTTTTCTCATTACGCGGTACGAAGTGCTCGATGTGGCTGTCATGATCCACGATGCGCCGAGCACAATAGCAGCAGATGTGCCCCTGCTCGTCGATCAACGAGCGCTTCACGAGAGCCTGGACAGAACGCTCGAGATCCTCCCACTTCGCGTCGCAGTTGTCCCGACGCCACGCCGACAGCTCGATGGGCTCCGTGTGCTTGACGATGTGTTTCATCGACCGAGCGCCTCTTTGCGCCGAATGATGGTCTCGGCCTTGATCAATTCGGGCTCCGGCCCTTCCAGGTCCTTTTCCAACGAAGAAATGGCGCTACGCGCACCGGCGAGATCCCCGTCACCAATAAGCTTGAAAATACGCCGCAGCGATTCCTTGACGCGGAATGGTCGCTCGTGCACACCCATGATTTCCGTCAGGATGCGGTTCGAATCCAAGCCGAATGACTGTTCGACTTCCGTGCAACGTACTTGCCCCTGATCGCGGTGAAAAGTCTGTATGCACCTCGATGCTACATGGCTGATCACCTGCGGCGAATGCGTCGTCAGGATGAACTGACAGCCCGGGAAGGTGCTCGAAAGCGAGTCGATGATCATTCGCTGCCAGCTCGGATGTAGATGCAGGTCGATTTCGTCAATCATGACCACTCCCTCGCCATTCAATGGATTCTCCAATGATGGATTGGCCATCGCGAGGCGACGGGCCAGGTCTCCAACCATGGCCAGCATGCACTTCTCGCCATCCGAAAGCTGATTGACGACGAGTTCTTGTCCTTCTTTCGAGACAGTCATTCGCATGCGAGGGACGCGTCGCACACGCAGGTCCGAGAATCCGTGGAGAAAGTTGGGCAATGCTCGCCGCACAGCTTCGAGCTGCGGATCCCGCAACAGATTCCCGTCGCGCGATTGCTCGTTCTCGATGTCTTCCCGTTGGCGGAACCACTCGAAGAACAACCGAAAACTATCCCGGTCTGCATAGAATGATTCATCGAGCGCGTCGAGGGCGCTGTCGAAACGGTGACGCTGCCGAATGCGCTCGGGGATTTGAATGACGGCCCGGTTGACCGGGTAATAGGCCAAGATTGGTACGCCGGAACTCTCGTGGTAAAACGACTGCTTGATGTCGTCGACGAGCGTTTTCAGTTCTTGACGATCGCTCACTGCACCCGACTTGCTGCCGGCTCGTCCCCGGGCAACGGACCAAGAAAGCCCGCGCGTGCCATGACGGACGACGACACGATTGATGGTCGCCAATTCCCCATTGGTGATGTCTTGATCCGACAAGGAGCGCGTCAGCACGCGCTCACTTTCGGCGTCAACAGCCGAACCAATCACCGCGATGTCGTCATCCGACGCCGAATCCAGCGCGTCTGACTCCGTGCGGAGTTGGTCCGTCAACCTGGAGAGCAAAATGGCTAGCAGGTCGAGGAGCGAACTCTTTCCAGATCCGTTAATCCCGACGATCAGATTTACGTCGGGCTGGAAGCTCAAAGAGAGCTTCTGGATGCCCCGGAAGTTCTCCACATCAAGCTGTTCGACTTTCACGGTGCGCCGCTCCTTCGGTGGTTGGGCTAGTCCAGCCTTACAGACCGATGGGGGCTCTACGCAAGCGCAAACCAGTACGCCTGGATGACGTTATGGCCGATCGTACCGTGTTCGCATCGAGTCCCTGCCCCCGCCCCAATCCTCAATTCATCGGCAAACCTTCCGCCGCTCGCGATTTATGCGTCGACGGATCGTACTTCGACGTGCACTTCGCCATGATCAACGTCGCCTCGAAATCATTCGTCCCCTTCAACGTCCCTTCAATGGTCACCGTCGTGCCACCTTCGGGTCTGTCTTGGAACGTATCGGGAACGATGCATTGCGGATACCGCACGTTCAGCGTTTCTTGCGTTTCCTTGCCGTGTACCGTAAATCGATATTCGCAAGGTTTGTCCCGCTTCGCCAACGTTCCCGGCACCAAGTCCCCCTCGATGCGCACCTTGCGGCCCATCAGTTTGTCCTGTTGAGCCAAGAATTGATCCATGGAAAGCGCGTAAATCGAAGCTTCTTTGAAGCCCACCATAAACAACGCGACCAAAGCTCCGACCATCACCAGCAACGTGATCAAAAGCCCTAGGCTCGTTTTTGCCTTCGGCGCTTGCGCCCGAGGTGATGGGACAACCGCTACGGGCGGCGCCGATGTGCGTCCTGTCTCCGTCCGGGTGTCGTTCGATCCAAGCCCTGCGGCTTGCGCGAGCTCGTCGTCTAGCTGCTTGCTCATCGCGTGTGATCCTCGGCCGAGAGCGTAGCGAATTGTCGCGCTCAGGTCGAGTCTCGCGATGCAGAAAGGGTGGCACAACTGAATGCGCCACCCTCGCTGCTGTTGACCTTTTTCGTCTAGCGCTTCTAGCGCTGCTGCCCTTGCGTCTGACCCCACTCTTGCGCAAAGAGCCGCGCTTGACTGCGCAGCGTTTGTACGTCTCCCGCGGACTGTCCGATCAGGATGATCCGCACTTCGTTGCCTTGTTCGACCACGCCCGAACGTGACGTGTAGGTGCTCAAATCGAACAGCGAACAACGTTCGGCCGCCGATTGCGGACGAGCTTGCGGAGGCTGATTCACCGGCGGCGTAATCATGTACGACGCGTGCAAACCATGTTGCCGAAGCGCGGACGGATCGATGCCTTGCTTGGGCGTCATGATGATCGCCACGCCGCTTTCGACCTCCTCCACGCGCATGCTCGCATTCCGTGCGAGCCCTGTGCACAATTGGCGTTCGCTCATCGTGCCTTGCTGATCGGCACCCATCTGGTGTTTATGCTCCATCTGTCCCTTGGTCGTCGCACCGCCGACGAAGCCCGGGGCCGGCGTTGTTGGCGCTGGTTGTGCTCCCGGAGTTGCAGGTGCGCCTTCTACAGGCTGCTCAGGCGGCGGTGGCGTCGCGGGCTCCTGTGCGGGCTCTTGTTGCTTACACGCCGTGACAAACAGTGCGAGCGTTGCTGCACCAACCACAAACAACCGCAGAGATTGCGAACGATTCATCGAGCGTTCCTCCTCGGAAATAGGGACTCCTGCTTCGAACGTCGCGCACGTAGTCCTTGCGATCCGCGTGCGTCCCGTAAACAGAACGTGGCCCTTTCGTTTCGTCGATTCCAGCGGCGGGCATTGCACTGCGTGTGCCCCGCGCCGCGCGGCACGCCCTGCACGCTGCCGCCGTCCGCGGCAGTTCGTCCTGTACAGCTCTCCCTGCACGGCCGGCTCGAATGCGATATAGAGTGAGCCTTCGTGGCGCGCCTTCAACTCTCTTCTTCTTCGTTTCGTTCGTCGGTTTCGTTGCTCGTTTCGCGGCGAACTGCGCTCGCTCTGCTCGCATTTTCTGCGGCGTGCTCAGCAGCTCCTCGGTCCGAACCTACGCACGGGCCGGTCGATCGACCTGTGCCTACGGGCGCGCAAAACAAGCCCGCACCGAGCGCGACTGCATCGACGGCTCCCGCTGCGTCTGCGGATCCTCCTGTCGTCGAGATCGTGAAAAATCGTTGGGTCCTCGGCACGACGGTCAAGACAAACCTTCCCACGGCGGTCGAGCCAGCGTTCGGCGAACGAGCCGCGCTGCTCGTTTCGCAAGCGGCCGAAGAGCGCGAGACGCTCGTTCGCTGGATCGACGAAGCTGCAAAAATGAGTCCGATCGTGCGGCTCACGGACGAATGGGTTGTCACTTCGTACGCGCGAGCGGATGGAAAACGACAGCTCGTGACGAGCGACGGCGAGCGTTTGTGCGTGGCGCGATTTGCGGTTGATCAAGACAAACCCGAAGCGCGCGCTTGCGAAAAAGTCGACCCAGAAGCGTGCGCGGTCAAAGGCGACCGACTGATGCTGATTTCGCTCGAGGACATGCCTCGGAAAACCAAGCCAGGAAAACCTCGCGTCGACAGTCCCAAGCCTACGAAAAAGCCGGCAGCGAAGCCTGCCGTCACGAAAAAACCGACACCGAAAAAACCGAAAAAACCCGCCGCGACCAAAAAGAAAAAGCCGTCAACGAACAAACAAAAATTCGAAAAAAAGCCCGAACTCGTACGTCGTGAAGTGGAAGTTGTCACGCGGTGGGTGACGAGCGACGGGTTTGGCGAGGCGAAAAAAGCGGGATTGAAGTTTTTCCCCGCGCTCGATGGATTGAGCATCGCTGATGCAAAAAGCTCATCCCGAGGCGTCGAGCTGGCGTGGTTTGAAAGAGACAAACCTTCTCGAGCGGGTTTGAAACAAACGAAGGGCGCGCTCGGGTGGGCGGCGATTCGTTTGGGTGCGATCAGCGACGATGGGGTATTTGACGAAAAAACCAAAACGCTCCTCGTGGAAGGTGATCTCGATTGGGGATTTTTGCGCGGTTTCATCGGGCCGAGGCTGATGGAAACAGCTCAGGGTTTGGCGCTCGTCACGCAAAAAATGTCTCGCGGTGGACCGTGTGAGCTGACGAGAATCGGTGATGTCGCGCCGACAGTGCTTTCGCCATCGGTATGTGCAATCGATCCTCGCGTTGGGCCAGGAGGCGCACAGCCAGCATTCGATGCGATTCTCAAAGCCGATCCCAAACGCCGTCCTGGGCAGCCGAAACACGATTCGGAGCTGGTGGCATGGGCTGGGGATCGCGCATATTTCGTCAATGGCGATGGTCGGACGCTGCATTCTGCTGCACGTGACGGGTTAGTCCGCGAAGAGACTGCGCCATTTGTTGCGCGAAGAGCGCGGATGACGTGGGCGCAGGTCAAGCCGGATGGAACGGGAACGGCGATCGTGGATGGTCAAACGTTTGTCGTGAACGCATCCGGCGACGTGCGTTTGGACGAGTCGAACAAGCCGAAAACGATTACGCTGCATGAATTCGGTCGCCGTACGAGCGCACTTCCAGGAGGTGGCTCGTGGACCTCCGATCGAGAGCGATCCAAAGTGGTTTGGGTCGGCGCAGATGGACGCGAAAAAGCATCGGCGACGTGGCCTGCAGGGCAAGCGGAAGCGAATTGTCGGGATGGTTTGCCCGGGAAAAGGTTTGTCCCGTCAATTGAGCCGGGACAATTCGTCGAAGTGCCCGAGCTAACGGCGCGTGGTATTTGCGTCGTGAGTGAGCCGGTTTGGGCAATCGATGGCTCGCTCCGATGGTTTGGAACGTTTGCTGAAGGATTGGACGTCCTGCCTGAAGTGCGCGTTTTGAAGGACCTGGGCAAAGTTGTTTTGCCCTCCAACGAAACGCCGGTGGCAGCGGTAAAACCAAATCGAGGTCCGTGTCCGCCAGAAATGGTATTCGTGGACGGCAAGTTGTGTGTAGATAGGTTCGAAGCGACCCTGCTCGATATGGAAACGTCGCGGGTGTTATCGCCAGATTTCCCGGTGACGCCAAATCTATTCGACAACGTGCTGGGGGATTGGGCGACGGGGCGCAGTCGAACGGGACGCGTTCATGCGCGAGCAATGCCCTTGCCATTTGTGCCGGAATGGCAACGAGGTAAAAAATTCGAGGTAATGGCCGTGCCACGGCCTCATGCGCGTCCGAATGGATACTTGACGGGGCTCGTGGCCGAAAGCGCTTGTACCAATGCGGGCAAGCGTTTGTGTACGTTACCCGAGTTCGTCTTGGCGTGTCGTGGCCAGGACGATACGCAATTCCCTTATGGGGACACCTATCTCGACGGCGTCTGTAACGTCAATCGCGACGTACATCCGGCCGCGACGTTGCACGACAATGCCTCGATTGGGCATCTCGATCCGCGACTCAATCGCGTGCGTGTGAATGGTGAAACCTTGCTGCGCGAGACGGGCTCCACGCCGAGCTGCAAGAGTCGTTGGGGCAATGATGCCATTTACGATTTGGTCGGGAACTTGGACGAATGGGTGGACGAAGAGGGCGGAGCGTTTGCTGGCGGATTCTATGCTCGGTCGACGCGGAATGGTTGTGATGCGGTCATCACGGCGCATCCGAAAAGCTACCTCGATTATTCGACCGGGGTGCGTTGTTGCAAAGATGCGGGCAACTGAGCTCGTGGCTGTAAGGTCGGCTCAACCGCTGCGTTGTTATGCGTCGAAAGGATGATCATGCTTCGATCGGTTTTGGGTGCGTTCGTGCTGACGATTGCGGTGGGGTGTGGGGGCGGGAGTTATCAACCGTCTCGAACCGCGTCGTTTCAGATGGATGCGGAGACAGAAATCGACGACGACGACATTCGGAAAGCTTTCGAGGCCAGGCCGCAAATGCCCGCGTCGGATATTCGGCTTTCGTACTACACGTTCGATCCTGAGATAGCCGGGGACCTGGATACGACGTTGGCGGGGACGGCTGGTGTTTCGAGCGTTTATCGAATTCCACCGTTGCTCGTGACGGGGCAGCGGCGAAATCAGAATTCGTATGGGTATGGCCCGCCGCAAGAAGTATCCATCAAAAAATTGAGGCTACTGGCTGCGCGAGCGAAAACGGACGTGCTGGTCATCGTCGATCACGGGTATCGCAATGACGCGATCAATCCGCTCGTGGCGTTCAACATGTTGATCGTGCCGATGCTGTTCGTGCCGTTTCTCAATTCGGTCGTGAAGGGGTACGTCGAGACGTTCGTGGTCGACGTGCGCAATGGTTATTTGTACGGGCACCTGGTTCAGGAGGACGAACGAGGCAACGCGTATACGACCATTTATGGCAAAAAAGCGGAAGACTACGCGGCCGAGCAATGGAAGGATTTGCGCGGTCGGTTTGGCAAGGACCTTGGAAAGCTCATTGACGAAGAGAGGGCGCGTAAAAAGGTGGTCGAGCCTGTGGCGGCGCCGGTTTCTGCACCTGCGCCTGCGCCGACTTTGTGAAGACCTTACCGGTTTTTCTTCTTCTTGGTCTTCTCTTTTGCTGGCGTGGCCGGTAAAACGGCATTTTGGCAGCAGCGAAAGCCGGTCGAGTAGTCGTGGTATTTGGGCTCGTGCGCGATGGTCGTGTAGGTGCAGCCGGGGCCGTGTTCGATGGTGGTGCTGAAAAAGCCGCCCATGAACATTGCATTGCCGACTCGCCAGGGTTGTTCTTTTCGTTCGACGCCGTCTTTTTCGAGCACTTCGATGATGTCGCTCTTGACGTCGTCGTTGATCCATTCGTGCAGATTGCCCACCATGTCGAAGACGTCTTCGTTCGAGTGGCATTCTTCGAATTCGGATGACTTGGCGAGAAAGCCTGGCTCTTGATTCAATTTTGGATCATTGAATTTTTCGTAGGTCCAGGCGCCAGGTTTGGCGCCGAAGAACATGTGGAGCAAATGCGTCTTGCCAGTGTTGCACGCGGCTCGTTTTCCTTTGTCCCCGTACGGATAACGAAACCCTTTCGAGCCTTTGCAGGCGCGCATCCATTCCGATCGCGAGCATAAGCGTTTTCCAGCTTGCGAGCAGGCTTGCTTCGCTTCGACGCGGCTGATGTACGCTTGAGGAAAAGCGCCGGCTTCTGCGCGCGCGAGGAAAACCGAGCCTTCCTCCGGACGTTGGTAATGCGGCCAAGGGGTGATGAGCCCAGCGGCGTTTTTCGTGGCCAGATGCGCTTCCCAGCGGTCGACGCAATACCTGCCGATATGCGTCATTTCGCTCGGACAAGCAGGTGGGATGCCGCCATCGTCTCCCGCGTCGTCTCCCGCGTCGTCTCCCGCGTCGTCTCCCGCGTCGTCTC
>CAZETM010000410.1:0-8463 GCA_964514885.1 uncultured Polyangium sp.
CTCTTGTGTCTGATCAAGTCAAATTTTCTGCCAATCGCCGCAATGGCCTCACGCGTTTCAAGCCCCTTCTGCGCCGGTCCGAACGGACGCAAAGTCCGCTAGCATCGGGCTCGCAAGCCTCGACGTTGGCGCTGGTATGGCCGTCTTTACTTCCTCGAATCCTCGCGCGCTCGGCCCATATTGAAATCGTGTCGGTGGCTTGCATCCGCCATCCGCGCCGCACTCTTGAGCTGAGACGAGCCTCGTACGGCCCGTGGTTTTCCCTTGTTCGTAGTCGAATTCGTACCGCCGGACGAGCTCGTCGCCGACGTGCATTTGTATCTCGTCGAGCCGCAAAGCATTCTGAAACTCCATGCCCTCGGAAAACACACGGCGCACGTCGTCTTTCGCGCCGTACACGAATGAAACGACGCGCGTGCCCGGCAGCTCGTTGAATTTGGTATAGGTTATTTCGGTGAGTGCATATTCAGCGGTAAACCCGTCAGCATCGGCAAAGCAATAGCCGTACGTCATTGCATTGCCGCGAGCGTCCCGTGTCTCGCCGGCAAGCCATGCGCGAGCAGCTCCGCCACGCGCGAACGGCCGACTCCCCGGCGTTTTGCCGTACTCGATGACCCAACCATTCGGCAAATACGCATCGAATCCGTTGGCGTGATTCCCGACGATTTTGACCTGAGTATCGGGGAAGGTGCGGTATTCATTCGGTGCGATGGGGGCCAGGGGCTTTTCATCGAGGCACAGCGAGTCGGCTTCTCCATATCGATATTGGATCGTTATGGGGGGAATCTGTTGGATTATTGGGCTATTCTGTTTGCAATGGCGATCCAGTCATTCTTTATTCCTGACTTGCAAAGCGGTGTCGCGCGCGGAATTCTAAGGGCTCTTGCTCAATCGATTCGCGCGAAGTAGGCAGTTGTGAACCATTCCGTTACTTACTCTTTCCCGCTCAACTCTCCTTCCGCTGTCCCGGTGCAGAGACTTAAGGGGGTGGAAGGATATGCTCAACATCGTCCATTGAGATTCGTCGAAAGACCCGAAGTTCAATGCGATTATTCGGTCCTGCGCCCGCGACCCGCTCTCGTATAAGGCTCTCTACATCACTATCACATGGCGGTAGCGCGATGCGACGAAGGTTTTCCCGCATACGGGCGCTGCTACGTTGGGCATTGGTCGCTAGGTTTTGTAGATCCGTGTCTGCTACGAGACGTACGTCTGGCAGAATTTGCACATTCTTCAGAATGAGCGCGGCGCCACACGTTCCCCTTAGATACGCCCACATCGGTGAAAGTGGCGAAATCTCATTTATGAATGCACCGATGCACGTGAAGACATCAGGAAGCTCAATGTTGAGCGGTTTGAGAAACTTGCGTACGGCTGTTGGGTTGGAATCGCTTGAATGGTGGTATTCCCCTTGCTGAATAGCAAGAAGCCGTCCTTCTGTTACAAACGTTGCCAGAAGCAGTCTCGGAGGCGGCGGAATGTTCATCATTTTCGACACTCCTTTTCTAGCTGAAACGGCGCTCAATTTCGGATGTCGTCAGTTCCTCCGTTCCGCCAAATTCAACGAATATGGGCATAGTCCCCTTTAGTTGTGCCCCATCGGAATCCGTGATCGAATAGTTGCACTCCATGGTCCATCCGCCGTCGCTTGCGTCCAATGCAGAAACCCAGAACGGTACCAGTTCTTCGTTCACACCCGGCGCAATGGCCTTTACTCGCTGGCGCAGGAATCCGTTCCTCTTGTTCTCCACCCGAAATTTATCAATATACGCGTGCTCCTTGGGATCTACTTTCCAATTTTCGCCTGCTTGGGAGCCGGGGAAGATTACATAAGCACCTCTTGGGCGCTCCGGGGCATCTGGTTCAATACGAGCGCACCGAACGAATTCAAAGTCGACGACGATATCCTTGGCAGCTCGATTTCCTTTGTTTAACACTCGAAAGCTAACTTCCAGCGAGCGGTTTAATTTTTCGAGAAATTGGGCAATTTGCTCTTTGGGAGCTTGGAAGCCGGCGACTCCAGCCGAGTCATATTTGGCGAGGGTTCGTCGCGGGCGTTTCAATCTCAACTCTGTCACGCGCTCCCCGTTTGCGTCAATAAGCTCGAAAAAAACATTTCGTAAGGCATTGATTTCTTCGAGTCGACGTTGCAACCCGTCGTTTTCTACTGAAAGTCGAGCGAGTTCGTCGGCGACATTTGCCGAAAATCCGAAGCTATCGCCGCGATACCAGCCGGGCCGGGGATGATCACCATCTTCGTCATCGTTGATGTGGTTTCTCAGTGCTTCGACCACTTTGCGGGCAAGGTCGTCGCCGTCAGTCCATTTTTGCACGAGATGTTTCTTCTGCAGTGTGGCCTTGAATTCAGAGAGCTTCTTTCGCTCGGTTTCACCGCGCTCGACTTTGTCTTGAGTAATGGAGCCATCTTCACGAATGAAGCCCAGGACGGGAATGCCTTTTTCAACCGCATATTCATACTCTCGCTGGGTCCAACTGATTCCGGTCGTCTCGTCAATGCTTCCGTACATTCCTGCGAGAATAACGACGTAGTAGTCGCTGAGATCGATGACCCTACGGATCGTTTCCCATCCGCGATCGGTCGTCGCCGTGAAATTCTCCATCCCGGCGGGAATGTGTCGAGCGTTGAGAATGCCCCAAATCACACGCTCTCGTTCGTCGTGAAGATCTCGATACGTGGAGCTGACAAAGACCTGATACTTGGGACGAGGGCGTTTCATGGTACCTCAGTGAGCGGTCAGGCACTATAGTGTGTCGCGCCTGCGACTGTCCAGGACTTCCATTTCTGACTTCTACACTGCGATCCGCAACGCATGCTTGGCACTTGTACTCCCATCCTGTGGAGCCATGCCCGTGCGAGCGCGATACGATCTGCGCGCTCGCATTCCGTGCCCCAAATCGTGCCCAGACATCGCGGCTCCTCACGAAAATCAGCGGTCTTCAGTGGGATGTGTTAAGAGGTCGCCCAATCGGATTCAACTTTTTGCGGGCTCGGGCACACTTCCTGGCACCCCCTCATGTTTCGGTCACTTCCAGTAGGGCTTTGTCGCAGAGCTGGATTCCCGGCGCCCCGTCGAGCAGGAGCACTGCTCCTCAACCCACCTCGGTCCCTTTCGCGAGGCAACGATCCTCCTCGTCACGCAGTCGCGTTGGTTCACTCGCTTCCAGTGGACAAACCCCCACCCCTCCATACTTCCCCGTAGCCCCACCGTGGCCTCACCATGGCCTCAACGAGTATCCCGAGGCGTCCTTCCGCGTCGCATCGTGTCGCCTTCCCGAAAGAGCACCGCCATCGCAAAAGTGGCTGGAATGTTGCTGTTTTTGTTGTATCTCTCGGGGTATTGAGCACCTTCGGCGAAGCGAACCGCACGGTTTTGAAAACCGCCGTAGTCGGAAGGCTACCATGGGTTCGAATCCCTTCTCCTCCGCAAATTAGCCTCAGTGACAGGGTAGACCTGGATCATGGGTGACAGTTATTTGTCCATGACCGCACGTTGAACCGTCTCCCCTCACGTCGCCGGTGGCATCGACCGGACCTCCACCCTTCCCGCGTCAGCTCGCTGGTGGCATCGACCGGACCTCCACCCTTCCCGCGTCAGCGATATTCACGACGCGCGAAGGGTGATCACCTTCCCCTTGTCAAGAACTTCGGCTTGTGTTGTGTTCTCCATCATGTCCAACCCCTCTCCTGAAGTCACCGGATCGCAAAAAGCGTACGAAGAACTGCTTCCCGTAGCCGAAGCGCTCGCTGAAGACGACGTTCGCGCTTATCGCGCCGATGGATCCATCGCGTTGCACAACGTCGAATTTGGTTTGGATTCCATCACCCCGCACCATTCACGCAATTGTTGAAACGCCTCAAGCCCAAAGGCACGCGAGCCAAAGACCCGGCCGCGGATGCGGTTGCCATTCGAGATCGCCTCTGGACACTGCTGTTCCTGCGGCACAAGGAATTGCGCCGGGTGGGGATGTGGCTATGGATGGATGCAGGGATAAAGAACCGGAACGCTTCAACCGAGAAGAAACTCAACGCCACCCCCAACTCTCGGGCGGATCGTGATACACCCCTCGAACCATGAATTCGCGCACCTTCTTGGGTATGGTCCTGCCCTTCCTCGTCGCTTGTGGATCTATTGCGCCACAACCCTCGTCGATTGACCTTGCTGCATATCCGCGTCAGGTCACCACGGCTGTCGGCCTTGTTTTGCGTTTGATTCCGCCCGGTGAATTTGCCATGGGAGCTCATGATGGACCGGCCAATGAGCGTCCCGTCCACGAAGTGCGAATCACGTATCCCTTTTTTATGGGCGAGACCGAAGTGACTCAGCGCCAATTCGACATGTTCGTCGAGCAGACTGGCTACGTGACGGCGGCCGAGAGAAGCGGTGGAGCCAAGGTATGGCGGGATGGACAATGGATCATAGATCCAGCCGCCAATTTCAGGAACGTTTTTCCTGGTTCCAAACGTCCTGTCGTTGCAGTGAGCTTCGACGATGCGATTGCTTTTTGTGCATGGCTCACGCAAAAAGAGCGCCGAGCCAACACCATTTCTTCGTCCGCTCAAATCCGATTGCCGACCGAAGCGGAGTGGGAATACGCCGCTCGTGCGGGAGGAAGGTCGTATTGGTCCGGCGCGCAAACGGAGCGGGCATTGTGTCGATATGCGAATGTCCCTGACGAGTCGGCGCATCGAGCGGGTTTGGGCAGAAGTTACATCGCATGTGCCGATGGCGTAGCGCTGGAAACGGCGGAGGTCGGTCGATATCTTCCGAATGCATTCGGGCTTTACGACATGTCTGGGAACGTTTGGGAATGGACCCAGGATCGAATGGGGGTGTTTCCGTCTGGAAAGACAATCGATCCGGAAGGTCCATTGGTGGGAGAAGAGCGCGTGGTGCGTGGAGGCTCATGGAGCGGCAATTTACACGGTCTGCGGGTATCGCATCGCGACGGGTATTCGACTGATTTGCGCGGTGGCGCGATTGGATTTCGGGTCGTATTGGTCGATCCGCAAGGGAATATAGGAAAATCTCTAAATCAATGATGACTTGAGAGCCTCGTGACGTGTCCGAGTGCCCCATGCGGCTTCCGCATTGACGACATGGACATTTATTTTGGAAGAAATTCAGAAGCATGCGAGACGCTTTGGCGATGACGCCTTGGAAAATCTCGCTTGGCGCGCTCGCGGTAGCGTTGACAGTGCCGCTCGTTGGTACTCAAGGGTGCGCCCGTAGCTCCTCCCCCAATGACCCTGGCGTCGGCGGCTCGGGAGGAGGCCCCATCGAGGCAGCGCCAAAAGTCTTCGCAATCTATGCGGTGCCTGCGTCGCTCGAAACGCTCGCCGAGCAGACCTTCTTCGACCACCCTTGGCCGAGCGATCTGCGCATCGAGAACGGATCGCCGCGCTTCAAAGGCTTCTACAACCCAAAGCCGCTGCCGATCCTGGCGTTCTACATCGACGCGCTGAACGGTCTGGTCGACGGCTTTTCGCCAGCGGGCGCAGGTTATCTTCGCTTCACCGGCGCGATTGACTCGGACACGCTCCCCGCCACGCCCAAAGACGCACAGGACCCTGCCGCCAGCGTGCAGCTCATCGACGTCGATCCTAGCTCCCCCGAGTACGGCGTGAGGAAGCTTGTCTCCGTCTCCTTCCGCGACAAGCAGGGCCTCTACTACCTCCCCAATACGCTCGCGTTCATGCCTACCCCAGGCTTCCCCCTGCGGCCCCACACGCGTTATGCGCTCGTGGTCACCGACGCGCTGCGCGCGGAAAACGGCACGCCGGTCGGGCAGAGCGAGACGGTCGCCATGCTCGTCGGTGCGAAGTCGCCCAACGCGGACACGCAAGCCGCGAAGACCGCTCTCGCGGATGCCGTGGGCGAGGTACAAAAGGCCGGCGTCGCGCGCTCGAATATCGTGCACCTCGCCGTGTTCACGACTGCGGATCCGACAAAAGAACTTTTTGCCGTGCGCGATGCCGTAGCGAAGACCTCCGAGCCCCCAACAGCCAATGCAGACATGTGGAAAGTGGGTACCTCGAACCCGACCTATGTCGAATACCGAGGGCGCTATGGGCCTTCGCCGAACTACCAGGCTGGCAAGCTCCCGTTCCTCCAACCGGGCGACGGCGGACAGTTTGTATTCGAGAATGGCCTGCCCGTCGTGCAAAGCGTCTCCGACCTCCGTTTCTCACTCACGGTGCCAGTGGCGACATCGTGCCCGATGCCTGCCTCGGGTTATCCCATCGTGCTCTACGCCCACGGCACCGGCGGCAACTGGCGCAGCTACATCGACGACGGCACGGCTCGGTCGCTGGCCGCCCGCTGCATTGCGACCATGGGCGTCGATCAAATCTTCCACGGCACGCGCCCCGGCTCGTTCCCGGGTGCCTCCGAGGCTCAGATCGGGCTCACGTTCTACAACTTCCAGAACCCGATCGCCGGTCGCACCAACGGGCGTCAGGCAGCCATCGACGAGGTGCAACGCGCGCGTCTCTTCACGGAGAGCAACCTCGTGGTGCCGGCGTCCGTGTCGACGACTGGCGCCGACATCTTATTGGATGCGACGAAACTGATGTTTTTCGGCCATTCGCAAGGCGGGCTCAACGGGCCGCTCTTTACTGCCGTCGATCCCACGGCGCGCGGTGGGGTCTTTTCCGGCGCGGGCGCGATGATCACGATTGGCCTTCTTGAAAAAACCAAGCCCGAACCAAGCGTGTCCAGCCTTCTGCGTGCACAGCTCGGTTTCGACGCGTCGAACGCGGCCGAGCTGGACCTCTTTCACCCCTGCATGTCGCTCGTCCAGTCGCTCACCGACGTCGTGGATCCCATCAATTACGCGCGCCTGCAGGCCCTCGAGCCGCGTGCCGGCTTCGCGCCCAAGAGCATCTACATGACCGAGGGCATCAACGTCGACGGCACGGGGGACAATTACGCACCACCGGCAGGCATCGAGGCGCACGCCATTTCGATGGGCTTGCCGCTCCAGCTCCCTGCCACGTATGACTTCCCGCAGCTTGCCTGGGGCGGGCCGATTCCCACGGAGGTGCCGGCAGGGGGGCTGTCGGGCAATCTGGCCAATGGGGCGGCATCGGGCATCCTCGCGCAGTGGCCGCCTGGTTCCGGGAGTGACGGCCATTTCGTCATTTTCGACGTGCCCGCCGCGCGTACACAGGCGGCGAAGTTCCTACAAAACCTCGTGGCAAACCCGAGCGGCCTGGTCCCTCCGCCCTACGTCGCGCTATCCAGTATCGACGCTGGCGCCTGCGAGCCGTTTTCGGGCACCTACACGCCGGACTGTCTCGAGTGCCTTGCGGCGAGCTGTTGTGACGTGGCAGTCGCGTGTTTCGAGGTCAAAGACTGCTTTCATTATGCGCATTGCCGCCAGAACTGCGGCGCCGATTCCTGTTTCGATACCTGCGCGGCACTCTACCCCTTGAAAGAACCCGCCTTTGGGGACATGACGGCGTGCTTGCAGGCGCGTTGCCCGGACACGTGCCCATTTTGACTTGCCTCACCCCCGGCCCCTCTCCCCACGCGCCGAAGCCAAAGCCGATCGGCGTAACCGTCCCGTTTCACCGCCCACCGAAACGCCTGAAACGTAGGCCAATCAACGCAGACGGCCTCCGTCGGCGGTTGAAAATGGTTGCAAACCTTTTCAGCTTACCAACGTCGGGCGGTTGATTTGAGCCATTGAATTGGCCCACGATCCGGGAATCATTTCATTGGCGCGAGAGCCGAAATCAACGATAACGTCCCATAATCCATCAAGAAAGCCGTCCTCTTTCGGCTGCTATGGTGGCGTCGTTTCTTGCGGCAAACCATCCCCGCCATTTCCCGTAGTGCTCATATCGACGGGCGGAGCGTGTGCCCCGGTTTTGGGCGCCTCCTGTTTGGAGTCCTTTCGCCGGTTAAGTTCAACTCCGTACGTGTATGAATCCGGCTCTGGGCCATTGAAAATCGGTGGTTCAAGCGTCGTGCGCCAAGATCCCGATGGCTCGTCCAGGTCTTCCGGCACAAATCCCGTCGGATCCACGAACGCTAACGGGTTATTCAGCACGTACGCGTATCGATTGAGGCTCTGCCCATTCCAAATGTCCGCAATGACCGGATCCGTCGTTGTAAACCTGCCGATTCGCTGGTAGAGAATTCGCGAAACGAGCCCCCGGCTCTCGTAAAACGCATTCATACATCCCGCAATGCCCACGCGAGTTCTCGCGCGCAAGCGTCGACACGTCAGGATCAGCGCTTGACCATCCGTGCGCACATTGTGGCGTTTCAAAATGGCACACACGGTGCGTTGCGCGACGGTTTTGAGGTTCTCAAACACGCCATCGAGCGTTTAGGCGCACATTTTGACGCGCCAGGGTCAGCGCGCGCACGAGGTCGATGATGGTTTTACTTTGCGCAAATCGCGCGGCGCGTGCTCGTGGGACCATTATGGGGA